>JAFAIN010000221.1 GCA_019236695.1 Acidobacteriota bacterium
AGTTGGTGAAATCGAAGCCGGTACCGCTGCTCAGTCCCAGCGAGAAGCTGTTGTTTGAAGTCACGCCCGTGTTTCCTTACGTTAGCCGCTACAAGCCCGGTAGTGAGACCGCGACCAAAGCTTCAAACGACCGGTAGAAAGCCCAACCGCAGACGCAGAGGACGCGGTGGACACAGAGGACTTTGATTAACTTTCTGTCTGGCTAGTCTCGCCAGCCTGGCTGGGGGAAACCGCAGTCAGCCATTCCGCGTCCTCTGCGTCGTGAATCTCGCCTTGGATAGAGTCATTTGTAAGCGATCAACAGCCGGTTCAGGCCCATATCAATCGACAACTCGGAGCGGCTGAACCCCGCATTGTGCAGCATCTGTTCGTACTCCGCCAAGGTGTAGGCATCTCCGGCTGGAGTCGTGGCCAGCATCATCATGCTGAATGCGGCTGTCGTGGGTGGGCTGATGCGATCCGGATTGGGAATGAACTCAGCAATAGCGGCGCGCCCCCCCGATTGCAGCGAGGCATGCGCCTTCCCGAGGAATCGGGTGCAGGCCGGAATGTCGAAGTGGTGCAGGAAATTGGGAATCAGCACGAGGTCAAAATCACGGCCAAAGTCGGTTTCAAACGCGCTTCCCGGCAGGACGTGGTAGCGGCTGGAAATTCCGGCGTTCGCCGCGTTCTGCTGCGCCACCTCCAGAACGTTCTTCCAATCGGCAGCGTAGATGTGCGCGGCCGGGTTCTGGAGGGCCACGGCGATGCCGAACATTCCGTGGCCTGCGGCAATGTCGAGTACTTTCCTGGATTCCCCGCCTTTCCGCAACTCGGCAGCCATCATCTGCGCGGGCATGCCGACGAGCGGCGCCATGGCCTTTGCAAACTTAACCCAATCGGGGTTCTCGGGCTCCAGAGTACCTTGCCCGATTGCGGTGCCGCCGCGGCGCACCGCTTCCGTCAGTTCCCCGTGGGCCTGGCGAAGATGGCTAGTCAGGAGGAACTCAATCGCGCCGCCGATGTATGCAGGCGAATGATGGTTCAGAAAAAGTTCGGCATCGGGAGCATTCGAGTAGCGCTCGCCCTGCTTGGAAAGGAATCCGTGAATGGCGAGAAAGTCGCACAAAATGCGGGCGCCTCGTTCGGCAACCCTGCACCTTCCGGCTATGGCCGGAGCGGTGGCATTCCCTTCCGCAATTGCCGTGAAAATCTCAAGTTCCACCGCCGCTTTCATCGCGGCTGTCTGCTGGTGCGCATTGATTGCGTTAAAGAATCGCTCAGGGGTGGGCTGCGTACTGATGCCGGGTTCCGTTGCCGCGCTGGTCTTGTGCTGCTGAGTGGCCAAAGCCATGATTCCTCCTGTGGGCGAAGTTTATCGCAGATGAGAGTCTCTGTGGTTTCTGTGGCTATAATCATGCTTGGCTCTCGACGAACGAATCTACCAGCAACGGCGTGAGAAGCTGGCGGCCATTGAGGCGCTCGGCCAGCCCGCATATCCCTACCGTTACCAGCCTTCCATCTCCATCCCCGAGATTCTTCAGCAATACGGGGCGCGCCCGGCCGAAGAACTGGAACGCGAGCGCATCAGCGTAGTCATTGCCGGCCGGGTGATGGCCATTCGCGCCATGGGCAAGGCTGCCTTCATGCAGGTGCAGCAGCACGGGCGGCAGCTCCAGATTTACGTCAAGAAAGATGCGATTAGCGACGCGGCATTCGAGCGCTACCGCCTGACCGACATTGGCGACCTGATCGGAGTGCGCGGGTACCTGTTCCGCACGCGCACAGGCGAACTCAGCGTGCACGCAGACGACCTGACGATCCTGACCAAGGCGCTGCTTCCGCTTCCGGAAAAGTGGCATGGCCTTACCGATGTCGAATTGCGCTACCGGCAGCGGTACGTCGATTTGTTCATGAATCCCGAAGTGCGCGAGGTATTCGTGAAGCGCAGCCGCGTGGTGCAGGCGTTTCGCCGGTTTCTGGACGGCCGCGGCTACGTGGAAGTGGAAACTCCCATGCTCCAGCCGCTTTACGGCGGCGCCACCGCCCGCCCGTTCATCACGCATCACAATACTCTCGATATTGACCTTTACCTGCGCATCGCTCCCGAGCTTTACCTGAAGCGCCTGGTGGTGGGTGGACTGGAGCGCGTGTATGAAATCAACCGCAATTTCCGGAATGAGGGCATTTCGACACAGCACAACCCGGAGTTCACCATGCTTGAGTTCTACCAGGCGTATGCCGACTACCACGACCTGATGGAGCTTACGGAACAGATGTTCGCATTCGTGGCCCAGGAGGTGAACGGAACGACCCGCGCATCGTTCGACGGCAAAGACTTTGATTTTGCCGACTGGCAGAGGCTTTCGATGCGCGAGGCCATCCTGAAGTACTGGCCCGAGGCGGCCGCGCCGAAACCCGAACTGGCCGATTTCGCTGACTCAGCGCGCGTGGGAGCACTGGTAAGGCGCTTCAACTCCGCCCACTCGCCTCACATGCCCTATGACCCGAACGCTCCGGCAGGCAAAACGATTGCCGACCTGTTTGAAGCTGTGGCCGAGGAGCACTTGATTCAGCCAACCATCCTCTATGACTTCCCTCTCGCCATCTCGCCGCTCTCGAAGAACAAGCGAGGCGAGGAGGACCAGTGGGTGGAGCGGTTTGAAGTGTTCATCGGCGGCCTGGAGGTGGGCAACGCCTTCAGCGAGCTGAACGACCCCGAGGAGCAGCGCCGGCGCTTTGAGCAGCAATTACGGGAGCGCGAGCGCGGCGACGCCGAGGCGCACCAGATGGACGAAGATTACATTCGCGCGCTGAGCTATGGCATGCCCCCGGCCGGCGGCATGGGCGTGGGCATTGATCGCACTACGATGCTGCTAACCGACTCCCGCTCGATACGCGACGTAATCCTCTTCCCCCTGCTGCGCCCGCAAAAGCCAGCCACGGCCGAGGAAGCTGACGGGCAACCCGAGTGATCGTGACCAACCCTTGACGGCATGGGCGCACGACTAACCGTTGTGGCCGGTAGGGTGGGCTCCCAGATTCTTCACCCGCTCCGCGGTTTCAGAATGACACCACGGTGGAAGGGCGGGATTTGTCATCTGCAGAGCGCAGTCAAGGATCTGCATTTACAGCCGCGTGCCTGAACCTGGACCGATGACAGCTTACCTTCTCAATTCGGCAGTCGCGTTACTGTCCCGCCGCCGAGGCCGCCGGCGCTTTCAAGTACTCGTCATACCAGGCGACAATGCGCTTCAGGATGTCGATATTGTGCTTTTCCTCCTGCGGGCCGTGCGGTTCGCGAGGATACTGCACCAGTTCGGCGCGCACGCCGTAGTGTTTCAGCGCGCGATAGAGCTGCTGGCTCTGGCCCAGCGGGTCAGTGGTATCGTTCTCCCCCTGCAGAATGAGCGTCGGCGTGCGGGCATTCTTCATGTACATCAAGGGCGAGCTGTGCAGAAAGCCTTCGGGCTTTTCATAAGGCTGCCCGAAGAACCAGGCATCGTAGGATGGACTGGTTTCAGTGCCGAATTCGCTGATCAGGTCGGCCATTCCGGCCCCCGAGATTGCCGCTTTGAAACGGTTGGTTTGCGTGATGGCCCACTCGGCCATGTAGCCGCCGTACGACCAGCCCCCGATTCCCAGGCGATCGGGATCAGCGACGCCGCGCGCCACCAGGGCGTCAATACCGGCCATGACGTCTTTGAAATCGCCACCGCCCCAGTCGGCCCGGTTCATCTCCATGAATTTCTGTCCATAACCGAGCGAACCGCGGATATTGGGGCACATTACGGCATAGCCGTGGCCGGCAAGAATCTGTGCCCAGTTCTGGATGGAATCGGACCATAACCCGGTCGGGCCTCCGTGTACCAGAGTAATGAGCGGCAGTCGGGAATGGCCATCGTAGCCGGCCGGGAGCAGCAATGCGGCCTCGATCTCTGCGCCATCGAAGCTCCGGTAGCGAAACACTTCCGGCTTGATCAACTGCACGGCATCCCAGCTCTTGTTGAATTCCGAAACCTTGGCCGGCGCAGCGCCTGGCGCGGCCAGCCACAGCTCTTCGGGTTGAGTTGATGAGCTGCCGGAGAAGACCAGTGTCCCGTTGCGTGCCACGTCGAAGCCTCTTGGGTTCACCGGCACCGGCGGCATAGCAGTCGCTTTTCCATCCAACGAAACACGAAACATTCTGCTGTGGAAGCCATCTTCAATCGTGGCCGTGATGCCGTCATTGCCTGTCCAGGCGAAGTTGCCGATCAGGCGGTCAATGCTCTCCGACGTAAGATTTGTTGGCTGGCCGCCGCTTGCCGGCAGCGCGTAGAGGTCGTGAGGCGAAGGCCCATCGACCCGGCAGCCGATGTACGCGATCCACTTCCCGTCAGGCGAGACCTTGACCCCATGAAAAGGGCCCGCCGGAGCGGCGAGTTGTGCCATCTTGCCGTCGCTCAGGGAGGCGTTGTAAATCCGCGGGACCTCCTCTTCCCTGTCAGGATGCTCTTCCGCGACCACAATCAGATGATCATTCGAGGGCAGCCATGCCAGTTCCGTCACGCGCCAGGGGCGTTGAATCACGCGCCTGGTTTTGCGCGACTCCATATCAAAGATCCATACGCCGGCCGGCTTGTCATCCTTGTCAATGACGCGCGCGTCGTCCTTGTCTTTCTCCTTTTTCTCCTCATCATCGCCCTTTGGGTCGGGAGCGATGAACGCGATCTGCCTGCCGTCAGGCGACCACTCAAAGCCTTGCACGCTGCGCTTGCCTTCCGTAATGGCATAAGCTTCGCCGCCATCCATGGAGAGCAGATAGATTTGGGACTGGTCGCTGCGGTTGGAAAGAAACGCCAGCGTGCGCCCATCCGGCGACCAGCGGGGTGAAGAGTCGGATTTTTCGGAAAACGTGAACTGGCGCAGCTTGCGCGTCTCGACATCGAGCATCCAGATATGGCGCTTTCGCGTTGTTCCTGCCAGCGGTTCGCCTACAACCGCCACCGCGCGGCGGCCATCCGGCGAAAAATGCAGATCGGCCTGTGAGCGCATCGTAATCGCCACTTCGGGCGTAAGCGGTTTTTTGGCTGGTGGATCAGAGGCAAGGAGCGGGATGGCGTAAAGCAGGACTGCGAGTCGCCCGAGTTTCATTCGGTTCGCCCTCAGAGATTGAGTTGACGTGCTGAGCTGTTGATTTTACGTCAGAGAGAGAGCGAATCGCGTTCCGGCCGGCGGCCACGCGAGGTGGGCTGTTCAGGAGGACACTTTAGGTGGTTTAGAAATAGGGAGTGTCATTCCGAAGCGCAGCGAGGAATCCCGAACCCGCTTGCTATATGCGAATGCCGGCATTCCCGGCCAACCGCTCGCGTAGGACCTGCTCACCCTTTCGATACCGCCGGCATTTTCGGGATCCTTCGCTTCAGGATGACACTCACTCTACTTGCATTGTGGCGTGCAGGCTTCGTACGAGGCCGCGCCGCGCGCTTTCATCACTACGCCCGGGCGGCTTCGGAAACCTTGCGCACGGCTGTGATTGCGCCGAGCAGGTCTTCCAGGCCCGCGCCCTGTTTTGCCGAGACGCAGATGACCGGCATGCCGGGGCGGACGGACTGAATATTGCGGCGGGCTGCCTCTAGGTCAAACTCCGTCGCCGCGGCGAGATCCATCTTGGCAATGATCGCAACATCGGCGGTGTAGAAGATGGTTGGATATTTCAATGGCTTGTCTTCGCCTTCCGTAACCGACATCAGGACGAAGCGCAGGTTTTCGCCAAGGTCGTAGCTCGATGGGCACACCAGGTTGCCAACGTTTTCGATGAACAGGAAATCCAGCGATTCGAGCGAAAAGCCTGCGCCGCCATCGAGCGCTCGCTGCACCATTTGCGCATCGAGGTGGCACACCGTTCCGGTTACGATTTGCCGTACGGGCGCCCCACTGCGCGCCAAGCGCACAGCATCATTCTCGGTCGCCAGGTCGCCAACCAGGGCAGCAACCCGATATTCGGGCTGCAGCCTGGTCAGCACGGTTTCGAGCAGCGCCGTTTTGCCGGCGCCCGGGCTGGAGACAAAGCTGATTACGGCGACGCCCGCGCGGTGGAAGCACTCGCGCAGCTCGCGCGCCAGCAGGTCATTCTGTTTCAGGACGCGCTGCCTTACTTCAACCAACCGTGGCTGGCTCATCGTCGTCAACCTCGAATGCCGTAACTTCCAGTTCGGTGCCGCTCGCGACTCGCCCGGCGGCGGAGCCGCAAGCGCTGCACACAAGCTCTCGCCATGATCTTGGGCTGGTCACGGCCTGGCAATGAGAGCAGAAAATTGTCACCGGCGCATCGGCTACTACCAGCGGCGCGCCTTCGGCCACAGTGCCCTCTGCCGCCAGCGGCCATGCAAAGAGCAGAGCATCTCTGACTACGCCCGACAGCGGCCCCAGACTGAGGTGCACGGCGGCCACGCGCGTGATGCCGCAGCGGGCTGCTTTCTCGGCTACCCCTTCAACAATGGCGTTCGCTATCGATAGCTCATGCATCCCATCACATGGATTCGATCTTTAGATATCGCTTGATATCGGGAAGCATGGAAATGAATACCCAG
This sequence comes from Acidobacteriota bacterium, assembly GCA_019236695.1. GTDB lineage: Bacteria > Acidobacteriota > Terriglobia > Terriglobales > Acidobacteriaceae > JAFAIN01. Next base: position 6,552 of record JAFAIN010000221.1, read on the forward strand.
GCGCCCGCCACTGCGGCAGCTATTCCTATCCACTTCCACGACCTGGTTTCGTTCGGGTTCATACGTTCTGCTCCTCTTGCTCTACCTGAATTCCGGAGCTCAGGCGCTCCGCCGTTTTCAGAACCAACTCCAGCGCCGGCTGCAGCGCGTACTTAACCGGCGTGCTCAGACCTATGCTTCCCTCATCCCCGCCCAGGGTGACGGGTTCGCAGCCAATTACAACCGTAGGGGGAATCCGGCCACCGAGCGAGCGTGCGAGCTCCAGTGCGCGCAAAGGGTCCATGCTGTGGGGCTCCAGAGCTGTGCCGGCGCATTCTCCATGCTCCACATGCTCGATCACGTAGAGCGTTCCCGGGTCTCCGCCCCGCGGCACGGCATCGAGCAGGATCACTGCGTCCCATGCCGCAGTCATCGCATAGGCCAGATCAAAGCCGCGGATGCCGAAGTCGCGCACTTCCATGCCTTCCGGCAACTGCCGCTGCGCCAGCATTTGAGCCAATTCCACTCCGAATGCGTCATCGGCCAGAAAAATATTGCCGATTCCGGCAATGAGAATTCGCGGCGTGGGTTTATCCACGGCGCTCGTAATCCATTTCGCTCTTAACCGCCACCCGGCCTACAGGTTCTACCTCCTCCGGACGAAAGAAAAATCGATGCCCCGGCTGCCGTAGATCGCCGAGATCTCGGCCCGGGTCATCATCCAGCAAGACCGCCAGATGCAGTTGGTTATCAAAGTCCTGCTCAATGGCCTCAATGATCGCGAGCTTCCCTTCCAATGCAAGATCGAAGATGTCGGCACTGTGGCCGCCATCCCGTTGCGGCCACAGGCGCACGCGGTCGCCCTTGCGGAGTTCGACCCCAAAAACGGTAACACTTTCAACCGACGGAGATTCCGCGAACGGATCCCAATTCATTTCTCACCTGCCACGCTCACATCACGCAGCACGCCGTGGGTCTTCACAAGCTCATCGGGCAACAACGCTTCTGTGCGCTCCAGAATGGCGCGGCCGCGGCCGCCGGCAGCGCGCAATTCAGCTTTCTCCAGTTCGCTCAGCGTGAGCACGCGCAAAGCGAGCATTTCGTCAATTTCGGTGGCATCGCAGTATGCCACCACGCTCTCCGCCGCAATCTGCGGAAAGTCGTACAGAATGATGGGCGAGACAAGCGCCTGGTCGCGCCGCTCCGGGGAGCCGACAAGGACGGGAAAAACACCCGAATTCCGGCATCCCGCCGCCGCCGCAGCCAGAAGCGCGGGCGGATCCATAAGCGATACAAACTCTCCGCCCGAGACTTGCAAACCGGCGTGGGCTGCAACCATTGACGCCAGCAGGGCTTCATCGCGGCTCGCCCCGGCAGCCAACACGCGGTCATTTCTTGTTTGAATGAACAACTTCAATACTTCGCCGTTAACTGATGATTTATCGGCGTTTGGCGCTCGCACACTTTCCGCGCGTATTTCCATCGACCCAGCCAGCCGCCCCCATCCTGCGCCTCCCTTCTCATCGCTCGAAAAATGAAATTCGCGCTTCGCTGGCCCGCCAAGAAGCTCGAGGGCTGTGCATCGGTCCAGAGAGACCTCTCGCTCCATCGCTTCCCCGTACTCCACGGCAGGTCCCGGCCGTGTAGTCCGGCTGAGGTGCAGGAACCGGAGCGTCAGACACAACTCGAAAGCGGCAGCAGTCTGCAGCACCAGAACCTCCGAGTGGAACGTCGAAGGCTCCCAGTTGTGCGTAGCCCAAGGCTCAGGGGCCAGCGTGCCAAAGCTCCAGGGCCGGCGGTTCTTCAAAGCGCTCCGGCGGTATGGATACAGGATGTGCCCCTCGTACAGCACCGCCCGGGCAATCTGGCCCGAGGTATCGGCAGCCCCGCTCATAGTGCCTTCCTTGCGGCGGCTGATTTGAGCTTTGACCGCAACTCGGCGAGGATTTCGGACGTAACGGACGGACCGGAAGGCAGGGCTGCCCTGGCGAACTCAACCGGCAGTTCGCAATGCGCTTCGCGGTCCCAGGGTATGGGTGCAGCCTGCAGGACATCATTCGCCATGTAAAAAACTGTGCCGCTGAAGAGGAATGTAAGCGGGATAATGCCTTCAGACAGGCCTCGCACATAATTTTCTGCGGCCACGTTCAGCGCGAATGCCGGCGTGGCGTCAACCTCGGCGGTAGTCACGGAAACAAAACCCGGCACCACCGTTCTAGCCGTGGCCCAGGGCAGCGGCCGCAGCGTGCTTCCCCACCGTTCGGGGGTTCCGAATAAATCGACCAGAGCCGCCTTCTGCTCGGCGTTGTAGCGCCGGCGCGCGGGCTCAATGCGGACCTGGTATGCCAGCGAAACCGACTGCACTGCCACGCCGAGCCCGCGGTTTTCGATGCGAAGTCCCACCACCAAGGCACCATTACGCATGGCGGAACGCTCAACTGCGAAAAGCAGGTCAGGCACTGGCACGCTCCGTGTTAATGAGGCGGGGAGTCAGGGAATCGAAAAACGCCGCCAGCTCCGCCTGCAATTCAGCGCCGCCGGAAAAACCTTGCCAGCGCTTGCGCACAACACCAACCAGTTCGTAGCAGCGGTCGATCGGCGCAATCAGGTATAGATGCGGCGGCGAAACCCGGTTCACCAGCAGCGCCTCAATGTCGGGCTGTAATTGCTGCAGGCTGACGGAAAGGCCGGCAATTTCATTCCAGGCATCCAGGTCCAATTGCGCCTCGGTAGCGCCCGCAGGGCTGGGGTAAAACGCCATCATCTTTCCCGCCGCGCTGCTGTGAAAGAAAAACGCCAAACCAATGGGGACGCCCAGCCTCTGCCACTGCAGATCGTCGAGCGCGAATCCGTTCAGCGCCCGCGGATCACGCGGCACAAGGCGGTAGCGGCCACTCTGATTTTCAAACAGCAGGGCGCAGGCGTCGCAGGCACACTCAATGCGCCGGGTCTCTGGCTGCACCAGATGGCGATGGACAGGGGAGAGCGGAGTGGCGCACAAACCGCAACGCTCCTGGGGGGCGGGACGCTGTGCCAGCCGCCTCAGCAGCGCAATCGGGTTTGCCGATTCCTGGTTCAAGTGACCTCGCTACGGCGGCGGAAGGTGCGGCATCCTCTTGTCGATGGGATCGCGGCTCTTCGGATTGATGCTGGTGGCACTGCGCGCAGTCGAATATTGCTTTTCTCTGCCCGGCTCTTTTCCGCTGCGCTTCAACTCTTCTTCGCCGCGCCGCGTCCCTTGCGTGTGCGATGGCTTCTTTGCTTTGTCGGAATACATTTCAGGCATCTGAGGCTCCTGAGTCAATTGCAGCCGCGCTCACCGGCCCTGCGGCTGTCAGGGTATGGAGGGGAATGAAGTCTGCCCGGCGCAAAGCAGCTTCGACCACGATCTCGGAAGCGTCAGGCGCCGCATCCGCCAGCACCCCGGTAACGAAGTCCTGCAGTTCTTCTCCAGGTAAGGCGCCAGCGCCGTGCGAACGCGGGGCATCAGCGGCAGAATTCTCCAGCCGAACGCGCACCGTTCCCTCCGCACTGCCCAGGACAACGGCGCGGACCCCGTAACGCTGGAGCGCCGGGCCGATTTCCCCAAGCGCGCCGGCTACACGGGCGGCAAGGCCTTCGGGATGCAGATCATGCAGAAGGAGGATGCTGCCTGCCAGAGAATCGCGGGCAAGGGTGTGAATCAACTCTTCACCGGCTCGTTCGCTCACGATTTCGAGAATGCGCTCCAGGGCCTTGCGGTGCAGGTCAAGCACGGAGCGCATCAGGTCGAGGGCGGCTGCACGGCTGGCCGGATCGGCGCACTGTTGAACGCGCTTGACCTGCTCCTCGATGGCGGCGGACCGCGACTGGGATTCCGCATCGAGCTTCATTGCCGGCCCTCGTGTGCTCCGAACATGGGCGAGTGCCGCATTTCGATTACCCGGCCGTTGCCCACGTACATGTGCACGCCGCAGGGGAGGCACGGATCAAAGCTGCGAACCGCGCGCATGATGTCCACTCCCTTGAACTTTTCCGGCCCGTTTTCTTCAAAAATAGGGGTGTTCTGCACGGCATCCTCGTATGGGCCGGGAGTGCCATACACATCGCGCGGGTTGGCATTCCAGGGAGTAGGCGGATAGGGATGGTAATTGGCGATACGCCGGTCGCGAATTACGACGTGGTGGGAGAGCACGCCGCGAACCGCTTCATGGAAGCCGCATCCGATGGCTTCTTCCGGAACCTCGAAAGGCGCCCAGGTTTTGGTGTTGCCCTTGTAAACCTCATTCATGGCCTTTTCGCAGAAGAACAGCGCTGCTGCCGCCGCGTATGCCTGAAAATAGGTTCGCGCCCGGTCTCGCTCGATGGCGTTGCTCCACTTCGGGATGCGCCATTCAAACTGCGTTTCCGGCATCTCGCCGGTTTTCGGAAGCGTGATGGTGACCCCCTTGCCCTTGTTGGCCTTGATGTAGCCGATATCCACCAACCCTGAAAGAGCGGTAGACCACAGCCGGGCGATGGGGCCGCCTCCCGTATCGAGCGCAAGGTACTCACCGGTTTTCTCGTGATACCAGCGCGGCGACATCACCCACGAATAGTTGCCGCGGAAGTCGCGTTTCTGCGGCCGGGGAGTCGTCGTCTGATTCCAGGGGTGCCGGCGATCCACCGGATTGCCCAGCGGATCCTTTTTCACGAAGATCTCCTTGTCCTCCCAGTCTTCGTAATAGGAACTGCCGAGCAGGATGCGGATTCCAAGGTTGATATCCACCAGGTCATTGGTCACCAGTTCGCCATCGACTATCACCCCCGGCGTGACGAACATCTCTTTGCCCCACTTGCCCATGTTCTTGTACTCGTAATCCACATGGTCAGGGTCATTGAATGCGCCCCAGCAGCCCAGCAGGACCCGGCGCTGGCCTACCTTTTCGTATCCCGGCAGCGCGTCATAGAAGAAATCAAACAAGTCATCGTGCAGCGGCACCACCAGCTTCATGAAATCCACATATTTCATGAGCCGCACCAGATAATCCGTAAAAACCTGAATGGTGGCCACCGTGCCGGTCCCTCCCGGATACAGCGTGGAGGGATGCACATGGCGGCCTTCCATGAGGCAGAACATTTCGCGGGTCATGCGGCTCATGACCAGCGCCTTGCGGTAGAACTCCCCGGTAAAGGGGTTGAGGGCGGTCATGATGTCGGCGATGGTGCGGTAGCCGTGAAGATTCGAGTGCGGCGCGGCGGTGCGCAGCGCCTTTTCCCACACACCGGGGTTGGTTTCCTTGACCATCTGCTCGCAGAAGTCAACCCCTACCAGGTTGTCCTGGAAGATGTTGTGATCGAACATGTATTCTGCCGCCTCGCCCAGATTGATGATCCACTCGCCCGTGGCAGGCGTTTTGACGCCGAAAGCCATGTTTTGCGCATAGACGGCGCAAGTGGCATGGTTGTCGCCGCAGATGCCGCAGATGCGGCTGGTGATAAAAGGAGCGTCACGCGGGTCTTTGCCTTTCATGAAGACGCTGTATCCGCGGAACATGGATGAAGTGCTGTGGCACTCGGCAATCTCGCGATTTTCGAAATCGATTTTGGTGTAGATGCCCAGGCTGCCAACAATGCGTGTAACCGGATCCCAACTCATCTCGACGAGGCTGCGTTTGCCGCCCGCGGGCTTTGGAGCCTGCTGATGTTCTTCAGTGACGATGGCCATTGCTTCCATCCTTTCCGTTGTACGTTGCGGGCACGTAGCCGCTGGTCAGCTTTGTTCCGCGGTGACGCCATTTGGGTTCCTTGTTGGCGGTGTGGTTGGTGATCTCGCGCAGAGCGCGGATCAAATGTCCATACAGGCCTACGCTTGTGGTCGAGACCCTCGCTCCCGGGGGCTCATCCATGAAGGGCGTGAACTTGTCGGGAAATCCGGGCATAGTGCAGGCAATGCAGATGCCGCCCACGTTGGGGCAGCCGCCGATTCCCCGCATCCACCCGCGCTTCGTAACATTGCAGTTCACCACCGGACCCCAGCAGCCGATTTTGACCAGGCACTTCTGCGAACCATACTCGTGGGCAAAGTCGCCCTGTTCGTAGTAGCCGGCACGGTCACAGCCTTCATGCACAGTCTTGCCGAACAGCCAGGTGGGCCGGAGTTGCTCATCGAGCGGGATCATGGGCGCCATCTGCCCCGCCTGGTAAAGCAGGTAGAGCAGGGTCTCGGTCATGTTGTCCGGCTGCACGGGGCAGCCCGGAACGTTAATGATGGGAACACCTGCCCAGGACCGCCATTTCCAGCCCAGGTAGTCAGCCAGTCCCATGGAACCGGTGGGGTTGCCGGCCATGGCATGAATGCCGCCGTATGCCGCGCACGTGCCGGCCGCCACTACGGCAAAGGCTTTGGGCGCCAGACGGTCGATCCATTCGTTCAGCGTGATGGGCTGGCCATCGGCGTTATTACCAACCCCCGTCCAGTAGCCCTGGGTCTTGATTTCTTCGTTGGGGATTGAACCCTCGATAACCAGGACAAAGGGCGTCAGCTTGCCGGCCTCGGCCTTATAGAGCCATTGCATGAAGTCATCGCCGCCCTGTTCGTAAGCGAGCACCCGGTTGTGCAGTACGACTTTGGGAATGCCCGGAATCTGGCCCAGGATCAGGTCTTCGATCGATGGCTGCTCGGCGGCTGTGACCGAGACCGTATCACCATCGCAACTCATGCCATCCGGCAGCCAGATGACGTGCACATCGAGGGGCAACGGTTTTTCAGGTTTCAGGAAAGGAAGACTAAGCAGCGGCATTTGCGCCTCGCTTTCGTTCAGGGCCGGGGGATGGCTGGAAGCAGGTGTGGATGCGGGTACACGGGGGCCGACGATGAAAATCCCGCGGGCGATCTGGGCGAGCTGTTCATCCTTCGGCCGGCAGTAGTGGGCAACATACCGTCGATGCCCCGGTCGCGCCGAGAGTTGCTCAAATGATTTCGGTGGACAAACCGGCGGGCTGTGCAGCAGGAAAGTCAGCAGAGGGGCTGAGTATTCGTGAGTTCCAACTCGGCAATCACTGCATCTGCAAATTCGCTGGTCGAGGCCTGCCCTCCAACATCGCGCGTCAAGTGCTGTTTCGCGCGGTACACGGATTCCAAAGCTGCGTGCAACCGATCAGCCATGGCGCCTTCCTGAAGATGGCGAAGCATCAGGATCGCCGATTGCAGCAGCGCGGTGGGATTTGCGATGTTCTTGCCTGCGATGTCGGGAGCAGAACCATGCACGGCCTCGAAAATTGCCGAGTCGTGGCCAAGATTCGCCCCGGGCACCAGGCCGAGTCCTCCAACGAAGGCTGCGCAGAGGTCGCTGATGATGTCGCCATAGAGATTCTCAAGAAGCAGCATGTCGTACTGGTAGGGGTTCATAACGAGCTGCATGCAGGTGTTGTCAACAATGTGCTCGCCATAGACGATTTCGGGATATTCCCTGCTGACGTTTCGCGCGCAGCGCAGAAACAGTCCGTCCGACATCTTCATGATGTTGGCCTTGTGGATGGCATGGATTTTGTGACGCCCATGCCGGCGAGCGTATTCGAACGCGAAGCGGGCAATTCGCGTGGATGCTTTCTCGGTGATGATCTTCAAAGATTCCACAACCCCGGGCACAACCTCATGCTCGATTCCGGAGTACTGCCCCTCGGTATTTTCGCGAACAATGATGAGATCCACATCCGGATATCGCGTAGGCAGGCCCGGCAGGTTGTGAATGGGCCGGAAGTTGGCGAACAGCTCAAACCGCTTGCGCAGCGCGACGTTGATGCTGGAGAATCCTCCCCCGATCGGGGTTGCCACCGGGCCTTTCAAGGCCACGCGGGTACGCTCGATGCTCTCCACCAACTCATCGGGAATGTATTTCCCGAACCGCTGGTGGGCCTCCGCGCCTGCCTGGAATTCTTCCCAAACGAACCCGGTTCCGGTGGCTGTCCCGGCCGACTCCACCATGCGCAACACCGCCCGGCACACTTCATGGCCAATGCCATCTCCGGGTATGAGGGTGATGGTGTGGGTCACTGCTTCCGGACCGCGCCTTTGTCGCTCTGGCCCTCGCTTGCCTTCAGCAGCGCGTTCAACTCCGAAACGAATTCCTTTACGTCCTTGAAGTCCATATAAACGGAGGCAAACCGCACGTATGCCACCTTGTCGAGCTTCTTCAAGCGGTCCATAATGAGTTCGCCAATATCGGTGGCGGCCCGTTCCCGGTCAGGGGAATCCACCACCAGGCCTTCCGCTTCGTTCACGATCTGCTCGAGCTTGCCGATGGAGACTGGGCGTTTCTCGCAGGCGCGCATCAGGCCATTCAGGACCTTCTGCCGGTCAAAACGCTCACGCCGGCCGTCTTTCTTGACCACCATGTAGGGAATCTCGTCAATGCGTTCGTAGGTGGTGAACCGCTTGCCGCATTGCAGGCATTCGCGCCGCCGGCGGATGGATTCGCCTTCCTTGCTCTCGCGGGAATCCACCACTTTGTCATTTTCGTGGTTGCAGAATGGACACTTCATGCGGGGAAGCTCCGATTTTAGCAGGGCGGGCAGCAGGCTAATTTCTACGGCAAAGGAAGGCCTGGGCCGGCGGCATCCTCGATTTTGGCTTCCTCGCCGGCTTCCGTCTCGAGGCGGCGCAATGAAATGTGCTCGCGGCGGGCTAGAATCAGGCCGCCCGGGATGATCGACATGAAGGTTACGAGCCAGAGCAGCATGCCACAAGCCACGGCGAGCTCGGGCGTGTCGGAGTATCCGAAAGTCTGGCTGAGGACCGCGATGGTGGCCAGTTGCGATCCACCCCCGACCACCGGCAGCGTGATGACGCCCCCTGCCACGGAGACGAACATCAGCAGGATGACTTCCGGAAAATTGAGCGAAGGCAAATCGGTGTAAGCGGGAAACGCATGCGTTACGGCGCGATAGGCCAGCGCAATCAGAACCCAAATCAATACCGAAAGCGCCGCCACCTGAATAAGTGACGAGCCGTCTTTTATGGTGTGAAGCCCCTCACTTACGGAGCGAAGCTTTTTTTCGAATCGGGAGCTGAAGTCGCCGGAGATGGCGGCCAGTCTGCGGCATATCCAGGCGGAAATCTGGGGTCCGCGCGCCCAGAGCGCCCACACAGAGTAGGTAAACAGCAACACCACCGGCGCCATGATGTACGCCACGCCCCGCCATGACTGGTAACGATCGAGTTCGCGAAGTGAGCGCGAGGTAAACACATCGAGGGTAAACAGCAGTACGACGGCAGCGCTGTCAAACACACGCTCCACCAGCCAAATGGCAACCTGCGAGGCCATAGTGGCGTTCACCCGGCGGGCGATGAGATAAGGGCGAACGAATTC
>JAFAIN010000129.1 GCA_019236695.1 Acidobacteriota bacterium
CAGCCGGGTAATCGCCGAGAACGAGAATTTCATCACGCTGGCGCCTTATGCGCCCCGTTTCCCGTTCGAAACCTGGCTGCTGCCACGGCGGCATGAGTCGGCTTTCGAGAACTCTCCTTCGAATGTGTATGAAAGCCTGGCCAAGGCGCTCAAGAACGTCCTCGGCAAAATGGATTCGGTTCTCGACCGGCCGGCCTACAACCTGGTGATTCACTCTTCGCCGGTTCAGGAAACCACGAACGACTATTACCACTGGCACATGGAGCTGATGCCCAAGCTCACCAAGATGGCCGGCTTTGAATGGGGAACCGGGTTCTACATCAACCCCACGCCGCCCGAGGAAGCCGCGCGTTTTTTGCGCGAGGCGACAGTCGAGAGCCCCGAACCCGCGATGGTCGGGTAAAGGAAAGGGCGCGGCCGGGGCCGCGCCTCAAGCCGTTCTGCATTCTTCAGGCTACCGGGCGTCTTCCTGTCGCAAGCTGCAGAATCAGCACGACAATGGCGGCTACGAGCAGCAGCCACAGAAACGCGCCAATCTGATAGGTGCCGACCAGGCCCAGAATCCAGGCGATCAGCAGAATAAAGAAAAGCAGCCAAAGCATCTTTGACCCCTCCAATGTCGGTCGAATATGAGTATCCCGTCGAGTGTCCCTATATTGAGGTGCAGGTCAGGGGGGTGCGGGTTGTCAAGATGGTAAATATCGCAGAGGTAAGGGGAAGGGCAAAAGGCAAAAGGCAAAAGAAAGACGCGGCGGGCCCGGGCAAAAAACTTTTGACACAAAGGGCACGAAGGGAACACGAAGCGAGCATCAGCACGATGAGGAAGATAAGCCAGAGCATGCGATGCCCTGCCTCATTTTCGCCGCGCCCGAGCGCGGCCAGGCTACTGCTTGGGGTTGGAGGCTGAAGTTGCGCCTGCGAGTTTGCTCATTTCGGCCACGCTGCCGTAATCGCCATTGCCGGAAGGATCCATGGCCCGGGCGATGATTGCGGAGAAGCCGTCGCGGAACTCGGGGTATTTCTCGACCACTGCCTTCATGACGGCGGTATTGTCCTGGTAAAGCTGCGCCGTATCCGAGGCTGCAGCCAGTGCCTTGTAGCGCACGCGCAGGTCAAGAACGTCGCCGACCGGCACGGTATCGATGGAAGAAACCTGGAAAGTCTTCCCGCCGGCGGGGAGGGACAAGGGTTTATCAGCGGCGGGCAGGTCAGCCGGGCGAACTGCCTGCATTTCCTCGGCAATTTTGTCGGAAGCGACGGTGCTCATGAAGGGCAGGGGCGCAGCCAATTCCCAGGCTGCCAGGTAATAGAACCAGGCATTGTGGTTCTCGCCGCGGGCTTTGAAATCGCGCGCTTTCTGCTCGAACCAGTCGCTATCGTGCCCGCCAATCTGCCGGTTGCGAAGCTGGAAGCCGGCAATCTTCCATGCCGCTCCCTGTTGCTGCAGCACCTCGCCGATGGTGATAGGGGCTTTGCCACCGGAAACGTCTTCAATCACGATGGCCCACTTGCCGGGGGTGAGGCCATTGATTCGCATCACGGTGCGGTCGGGCGAGTTAAAGATGCCGCAGTAAAACTCCGGCTGCCCCTGTCCGGAGTAGTCGAGCAGGTACACGGAGCGGGTGGCGGCATGCGCGCCTGAGAGGTCACCTTTAAATTCGTTGAGCGCCGCGGAAACCGGCGAGATGCTGGCGGCCAGCGGCCCGGTTGCGCTCTGCTGCAGCGCCGCCGCGTTTCCCTGAATTGCCGCCTGCGCATATTGCTGAGCCGCCTGCTCCACAGCGCTCCTGGCGCCTGCTTCGAGAGCGGAGCCGGTGGCGCACTCCTGGGCGGATGCGGCGGCCGCGGAAAGCATGGCGAACGCCAGCCAGGGGAAAAGTGGAGCTCGAGACATAGCGATACCAGATAATTCTGAGATGCCGGTCATCACTCCGATAGCTGCTTCTTTGCTGCTCTCCCGGCTATTCTCCGGCGACCGTCATCCCTTCGATGCGAATGGTGGGGCTGGCGACGGCGGTGCGAAATTCCAGGTCGTTGCCGATCTCGGCTACATTGGAAAACATTTCAGCGAGGTTGCCGCCCACCGTAATCTCTTCCACCGGATACGCCAGTTCACCGCCCGAAATCCAGATGCCGCTGGCGCCCCGCGAAAAGTCGCCGGTCACCAGATTCACTCCCATGCCAAGAAAGTCGGTTACGTAGAGCCCCTCTGGAACGCCGGCGATGATCTGCCGCGGAGTTTTTTCCCCGGGCGCCAGATAGAAGTTGCCGGTACCGATTCCGGGATTGCCGGTGAGGCTTCGCGAGGCATTCCCGGTGGTGCGCAATCCGAGCTTTCGCGCCGTGTAGGTGTTCAGCAAATACGATTTCAACTGGCCGCGCTCGAGGACCACGGTGCGGCGGGTGGGGACGCCCTCGCCATCAAACGGAGCCGACCCGAAGCCGCCGGGCATGGCGCCATCATCGAAAACCGTGACGTTCGGACCGGCCACCACCTGGCCCAGCTTGCCCGCAAGGTAGGATGCGGAGCGATAGACGGCATCACCATTCACCGCCTCAGCCAGCAGTTCAACCAGGGCCCGCGCGGTTTGGGGGTCGAAGACGACCGGAACCTTCTGAGTCCTTACTTTGCGCGCGCCCAGCCTTCGCACGGTACGCTCGGCGGCAATTCGGCCCACATGCTCGGGGGAATCGAGCCGGGCCAGCGAAAGCGCGGAGGACCACCAGTAGTCGCGCTGCATTGCGCCATTCTGCTGGGCAACGGGCGTGGCCATGATTCCGCAATAGGAACGGCTGGTTTGGCCGGTGAACCCGGCCGAGTTGACCAGAACTTTACGCGAAGTGGCGGCTTCGAACGAGCCGCCTTCGGAGTTCGTGATGCGCGCGTCGGCCTGCATGGCTGCCTCTTCGGCGCGGCGCGCCATGGCAATGCGCTCGGCCGGGGGCAGCGAAACCACGTCATTGAAATAAAGCTGCAGGTCGGCTTTTACCTGCCCCAGTTCGGCGGCTTCCGGCAGCCCGGCCGCGGGATCCTCGGAGGTGATTCTGGCCAGTTCGAGGGCAGAAGAGATCATGCGTTCCACCGCCTCTTCCGACAGATCGCTGGTGTAGGTGGAGGCGGCGCGCCTGCCCATCAGAACCCGCAATCCGGCGGCGCGAGCGCTCGCTTCCTTCAAAGTTTCAACCTGGCCGAGGCGCACGACGGTAGAGAATTCGGTCCCCTCGCGCAGGATGCATTCGGCCGCGGTGGCGCCGCGCCGCATGGCGCGATCCACAACGCTGGTGGCCAGTTGCGTCAAGTTCGCCATCAGCAATGATTTTAACTGGCTGACTGGGTTGCCGTCTGGCCAGCTTGGGAAACACCGGGGAGGCGATAAGGTTCGCGCTGTGCCCGCGGCGGCAAAAGTCACGGCCCAGAGGACGCTTGCCAGCCCCTCCCTGGGCTTGAGACAATAATTGAAGCCGCTGAAGGCCAGAGGATCCCTCGAAGTGTTCAGCGGCTGAAAAGGGCTGCCGGCTTCAACAACCCCGCCAGGTGATTTCGGGCCTGGCTGGAGCTGGCGGGTGCTTTCAACATCCCCGTCCCGCTGAGCGGGACTGAAGGCGGAAAAAATTGGCTGCAACAGCGACCTCACCAGCCTGTGGTCTGGAAGACTATCTTCTTCTCCCCGATTGCTCCATGGATGAGCGCATTGCGCGGGTCCGGCAGGAACTGGCCGGCGATGTTGTGATCCTGGGGCACCACTACCAGCGCGACGAAGTCATTCAATTTGCCGACTACCGGGGTGATTCGTACCGCCTGTCGCAGGTGGCGTCGCAAACCGGAGCTCCATTCATCGTCTTCTGCGGGGTGCACTTCATGGCAGAATCGGCAGATGTGCTGAGCCATTCCGGCCAGCAGGTGATTCTTCCCGACCTGGGCGCGGGCTGCTCCATGGCCGACATGGCCGATGCCACCCAGGTGGAGGACTGCTGGGAACAACTGGAGAAACTGGGGATTGCCGGCGACCTGACCCCGGTTACGTACATGAACTCAACCGCGGCCATTAAGGCCTTTTGCGGCGAGCATGGCGGCCTGGTGTGCACGTCGTCGAACGCTGCAGGCGCGTTCCGCTGGGCTTTTGCGCGTTCCTCGAAGCTGCTTTTTCTGCCGGATCAGCATCTCGGCCGCAATACCGGTTTTTCGATGGGCATTCCGCTCAGCGAGATGGTGGTGTGGGATCCCTACATGCTCCTGGGCGGGAACACGCCAGATAGTTTGCGGCGCGCCCGCGTAATCCTGTGGAAGGGGCACTGTTCCGTACACCAGCGGTTTTTGCCCGAGCACGTAGAGCGTGTGCGCGCGCGGTTCCCCGGCATGCGCGTGATCGTGCATCCGGAGTGCCGGTTCGACGTGTGCCGCAAGGCCGATGATGTCGGCTCTACGGACCAATTGATTAAGATCATCGCGCAGGCGCCGCCCGGATCGAGCTTCGCCGTAGGCACGGAGATCCACCTGGTAAACCGGCTGGCACAGCAATTCCGGCGGGAAGGCAAGAAGGTCATCACGCTGGACGAAAGCGGCTGCCTTTGCACCACCATGTACCGCATTTCGCCTCAGCACCTTTGCTGGGCAATGGAGAACCTGGTGGAAGGCCGGGTGGTAAATCGCATCTCCGTGCCTCAGGACGTCAAGCACTGGGCGAGGGTCGCGCTCGACCGCATGCTGCAGGTGCAGTGACGGCAGAAACAAAGGCAAAAGCGAAAAGACAAAAAGCGTAAAAGGCCCCGCGTTACATACGTAATGGGAGGTTACCCTGAGCTGCTGGCCAACCGGTGAGGGGCGGCGGCATCGTACAGCGTATGTTGCCGGTTCGCCTGGCATGTACGGCTCTGGTGCTGCTCTCGTCGTCTTTGGATCCGCAACAAATCGCGGCAAACAAGGCGGGTGACGCACTTATCCTGCCCTCAGCGACGCCGGCGCAGGCGACGCTATCGGTCAGCCAGCGCACGCTGCAGAACCATCTAGTGCACCTGGTGAAGCCCGTATTCCCGGCAGGAACGGCGAACCAGGGAGGCGGTTTCATCCTGCTGCGCGCAACCTTGGGGCGTGACGGCCGGATCGTGCGGGTGGAACCCATCTCCGGGCCGGCCGAACTCCTGCCTGCAGCGGCGGCGGCCCTTGAGCGCTGGCGCTATCTGCCGTGGAAGGTGAATGGGGTGCCGGCGGAAGTGGAAACCGTGATCGCCATGAGCACTTTTCAGTAGTGGCGGCTGCAAGCGACCTCTCAATGACAGCTATTTCCTGCTGAGGATTACTCCGGGAGTTGCCGCCGCGCAATAATTTCCATGGGCGACAGAATTCCGGCTTCCACGGCTGCCAGCACATTCTTCAGCATTGCGGGAGCCTCTTCCCCCATCAGCAGATGCACACCCAACACCGGCATCGCCGCGGCGCCTTGCCGTTTCATCCTTGCCGCCATTTCCGCAGCATAATTCCGCCGGTCATGCTGCCCGGAAACTCGAAAGCCTGCCATTTCGAGCGCGCTGCGGTATTCATCAAGAGTCGCTACGAAGCTGGTTTCCGGCGTTCGCGCCCAGGGCACGGGGAAAGTTAACTCACCGCTGCCAACGCGAACAATGTCGAACACGGCAAACGTGGCGCCGCCGGTGAGGACGCGCGCAGCCTCGCGGAACGCGCCCGCCTTGTCGGCAATATTCATCCCCACGTGGATCTGATAGGCGCCATCGAAGGTGGCGCCGGCGAAAGGGAGGGCGAGCGCACTCGCCCGGCGAAACGTTGTCATCTCCTCAAAATGCAGGAGTTGCGAGAGGCCCTGAGCGGCGCGGACGAACTCTTCCGAAAGGTCAATTCCGGTTACCCGAAAACCGCGCGAGGCAAAGTACCGAGCCGGACCGCCAACACCGCAGCCCACGTCAAGCAGATGGCCCCCCGGGCGCAAGCCCATGGATGAGGCCAGGGCCTCGGTGGCCTCCCGCCCGCCGAGGTGAAAATTATCGAGCGGTGCGAGATCCTCGGCTTGCAGACGGTCAAGGTTTTTGCCGACGGAGCGAAGCGCATCCATGATTTTCGCTTCCAGGCTTCCGCGGGTGTAATGCTCGGCTACACGTTGCTCAACATTCATGGTTGTCTCCGATCGGTTCTGATGGTCCGGTGCCGCTCGCGTATCATTTCGGTGAGGCCGGAGCGATGATCACAATCTCCAAAGAAGACTACCTCAAGGCAATCGCCGAGGCGGAAGCCGAGGGCGAACCTGTCATCGCTGCCACGCTGGCTCACTGGCTTGCCGTGACCAGGCCGGCCGTAACGTTTGCTCTCAAAAGGCTCACCAGGGATGGGCTGGTGGCCATAAAACCTGATGGAACCATCCGGCTGACCCGCCACGGGCGCCAGATCGCCGAGCGAACGATTGTGCGCCACCACTTGATCGAACGCATGCTGACGGAAGTCTTCGGCATGCCCTGGTACGAAGTCCATGAGGAAGCTGAGCGCCTCGAGCATGCGGTTTCTCCCGCGTTCGAAAGAAAGCTGGTCGAAAAGCTCGGCAGGAAAGATTTTTGTCCGCATGGGAACGGCCTGGCGCTGCGCAGCCCGGCGGAACGCCGCCGGAAAGGCCTGCGGTTGCTGACGGAAGCGGATCGTAACGCTTCCTGCACCGTTTTCAGTGTGTATGAACGCGATCGAAAGCTGCTCGAGTTCTTTGAAAAGGAAGGAATTCGGCCGGGCTCCCGCATCACGGTGCAGGAGCACAACTATGACGGCACGCTCTCCATCGCGGTTGGCAGGCGCGTGATCCGCCTCGGCGCGCCCGCTGCCGAGCGGATCTGGGTGGGAAAGAGCACCTGAGATGTTGAAAACAGAGGGGCACAAGGGTGTCAAGGCATCACCGCGCGCAATGCGCTGCGGATACCCTGGCGGATGCCGGTGGCCGACGGCCGACGGCTTTTTTCGACTTCCAGTAGCCAAATTGACAGGGGTGTGTTAGTGTGACTTGTTTTGGACTAACTGCCTCAGGTTCAGGGAGTTAGGCCGAACAGGACGAATCGCGGCGGGTTGCGCCGTTCCAACCTGCACCGGGCATTGGGCATCCTGGCGTAAATGCATGTAGCTGCAGGGTTTTGCCTTCAAAATGGCTGATTACATTTTCATGCTGGAGACGCGGCTCTCGCCTGACCAGTTGAAGGCGGTGGGGCTCGTGCAGGAACTGGCGCGCCAGCACAATATGAATGTGTATCTCACGGGCGGCGCGATACGCGACGTGGTGAGCGGCTTTGCAATACGCGACCTGGATTTCACAGTCCAGGGAAATCCGTTGCGGCTGGTAAAGGACCTGGAGCAGGGTGGGGCCAAGCTGCGAGGCAGCGACGACGAGCGAAAATCGCTATCGGTTTTGTTTCCGGGCACGGTACGCGCGGAGATACATATGGCGCGAGCCGAGGTTTTCCCGAAGCCGGGACAGCCGCAGATCTCGCCCGGCACCATCATCGAAGACCTGCGACGGCGCGATTTTACGGTGAACGCGATGGCGCTCTCGCTGAATCCGGGCTCCCGCGGGTTGCTGCTCGACCCAAGCAACGGCATCGCCGATATCGAGGCCAAACTGCTTCGCATTCTGCACAACTACTCGTTTTTGGAGGATCCCTCGCGCCTGATTCGCGCCACGCGGCTGCAGGCGCGGTTCCACTGGCCTCTGGAAGAGCGTACCCAGGCACGCTATGAGGCGGCGCGGGAGAACAACTACATCGAGAATATCTCCGATTACAGCCGCGGATACGAGATCGAGCAGATTGCGTACGAAGACGATCCGGTTCACGTCATGAAAGCCCTTGAGCGGGAGGGCTGGATGAAGGCCTTGCACCCGCACTGGTCGAGCGCGAAGGTGGACGCATCGGGCATAGCAGCTCTGCTGAAGACCGAGCAGCAGATGCGCGAACTGGGATATGTGGTGGACGCAGGCCCAGTGCGAATGTATTTCCTTACCGGCCGGTTCAGCGAACGCGAATGCGGCGAACTGCAGAAGCTGATTCCTCACAAGGAGTTTGTGAGCGCGTGGCGCAATCTGGAATCGGAGGCGAAAGAACTGGCCAAGCGGCTCGGCGGGAAAGAGGCGGCAACGCCTTCGCGAACCTGGGAGCTGCTTTCGAATTCACGGCCGGAAACCATCCTGTTTCTCGAGGTCACCTCGCGCCAGCAGGGGGTAACGCAGAAGCTCAGGAATTTTCTGGGCAAGTGGCGGCAAACCAAACAGCGGCTTCCGTTCCCGGAGATGGCGGAATTGCGCATTACGCCCGACCTGCCTGTTTATGCCAGGCTGATGGAAGATGCGTTTCGGTTGCTGCTGGACGGCAAGCTGCGATCGCATGATGAAATCATGAAGTTTTTAAAGCCCCACGAACCGCCTCCGCCGCCTCCTCCGCCACCGGTTCGTCGCGGCCGGGCGGCCAAGCCGAATGCAGTGGCAAAACCGGCGGCCGGCGCTCAGGGCGCTGCGGCGGCGCCTGCGGGAGCAAAAAAACGGCGCGCCGTAAACCTTGGCGCAATGGTTGAGCGCGCTACTATGCAGGCCCCCGCGGCAGCGGAGCAGGGAAAGCCCGCGGCCGCTTCCACCAAAGCGCCTTCTCCGAAAGCGCCTTCTGCGACAAATGGCGCCGTGAAAAAGGCGCCGGCTGCGCCTGTGAAGAAGCAACCGCCGGCGAAGCCGAAGCCGACGGCGAAGAGGCCGGCGCCAAAGAAGAAAGGCGGATCGAAGCCTGAGAAGACCAAAGGCAGGGACAAGGGGAAGAAGAAGCGTTGAGCGAGGCCTGGAAGTGCGCGGGGTTCCGGCGACGGACGCTAAAGGGGAAGTAAGGTTGGTATATCTCTCTGACCCACATGCGACCTGGCTCAGCAGAAAAGCCTGAGGGGAGGATCTCCGAGCCGCGCTACCGGTGCAAGCCTTGCGGGGGTCCTTCGTCCGCCGCGGCGGACTCAGGATGACAGAGCGGGTTATGGATACAGCAGCTTTAGTATTGCTCTAGTGTAGCCGGGCACGAAATGCAGATTCCTCCCCTTCCGCAGGCTCAGGGTTGGGATGACAATTCAAAAACGGGATACGACAACGCTGAAATGGCTTTGAAGGGACGGCCGAAGAGAATCGTGTGAGGCTGGGATGCGCAAATGGTACATACCGCTTACGGTGGTTGGCGTGGGAGGGCTAGGATTCCTGCTTTTGACCGAGCGGGGCCGCCGCAGCCTGCGCTGGCTGGCGGCGAATTTGCATCGTGCGCCGGAGGCGCTGCTTGACTGGAATGAGGCTGCTCAGCGGGAACTTGAGCGCATTCAGTCGGCGCTGAACCGGGTGGCTGAGTCAATGCAGGCCGAATAGCGGGAAAATTTCAAGCCCCGGCCATCACTGCTTTTCGCGGGTAGGAGAACCGGTACACCTGGGAATCGATGTCCTTCCGCAAACCCTGCCAGAACGCTTCGGGAATACCGAGAAAGACTTCCACAATGGCGGGATCGAACTGAGTTCCCGCAAACTTCTTGATTTCCATTTGCGCGGCGTGTACCGACTGGGCGCGGCGGTAGGGGCGGTCGGAGGTGATAGCGTCAAGCGTGTCACCGATGGCAAAGATGCGCGCGCCCAGCGGAATCTCCTCGCCCTTCAGCCCGCGCGGGTAGCCGGTGCCGTCATAGAACTCCTGGTGGGCATAGACGATCTCAGCGGCTTCCGTGAGGAAAGGAATTCGTTTCACAATCTGGTAGCCGCGGTAGCAGTGTTCGCGCATGATCAGCCGCTCCTCCGCGGTGAGAGGGCCCGGCTTGCGCAGAATGGCATCGGGAATGGCCATTTTGCCAATGTCGTGCAGGAACGCGCCACGCGCAATCACGCTGATTTTGTCGCGGGGAACGCCCATTTTGTTGGCAACCGCGATGGTGTAGGCGGTAACCCGCTTGGAGTGCCCCTCGGTTTCCGCGTCCTTAAGGTCCAGAGCGTCGCCGAGAGCCTGCAGCGTAATGTCATACGAGCGTTCCAGTTCCGTCATCGCGCCGCGTAGCTGCTCGGTTTTCTTCTCCACGCGGGCTTCCAACTCGAGCTGATAGGAACGGTTTTCCAGCTTGAGGCGGCGGTTCTCGAGCGCGCGCCTCACTGTAGCGAGCAACTGCTCGCGTTCAAAAGGTTTGAGCAGGTAATCGTAGGCGCCGTTGCGAATCGAGCCCAGGGCTACTGAAATGTCGTGGACAGCCGTCACCATGATGACGGGCATTTCGGGGAAGCGCTCCTTGGTGCGCTCCAGCAGGGTGAGGCCATCCATAGCCGCCATTGAGATATCGCTCAGCATGAGGTCGAAGGGCTCACCTGAGGCCAGAACCTCGAGGGCCTCAACGCCCGAGCCCGCGACAGTGGTTGGATACCCGGCGGAGCCGAGCATGGAAGAGACGATCTCACGTATGGACTCCTCGTCATCGACGACGAGGATGCGTTCGCTGGTCACCGAGCAGTCCTCCAGGCGGCCTCGATCATTGTCACACTAAAGTTACTTTGAGAAAGAGAAAAGCGGGGCAAAACCTTAACTTCCCGTGTTACTTACGTGACTTGAGAGGGGTGTGCGGGCCCCAGGAATACCCTCCCTGAATCCTCCAGCCCGGGGCGAGAACGGCATCTGGTTGCACAGCTTGATTTACTCGACAATTCCGGGCCTGGCGCTGACCCTGGGGAGCAGTGTTTCGTTCATTTCAACCGTGGTTGCGGCGGCATTCGGCGCGGGATACCTTCGCGCCAACCATAAGTACCGGACGGTTGCGCTGGCCCAGCATCGCTGGCGCGCGACCATTGACTCCATTGACGATTTCATTTTTGCCCACGATGACTCGGGCCAGGTGCTGCAGGTTAACTTTGCCATCGCCGACCGGTTGCAGAGCCACCCCGCATCGCTGGTCGGCCGGCGGGTGGATGAACTGCTTCCGCGGGCTGAACCTGGCCAGGGCTGCCCGTATTGCCGGCACTTTTCGGCCGGAAGGCTGGAGGGGCAGGACCCCTGTTTTGGGGGCCAGGCCGTAGTCTCGACTGCCCGGCTGGCCTCAGGAGTGAAGGGCCGCACCGGCGTGGTTCATGTGGTTCGTGACGTCACCGCGCAGGTGGCTGCCGAAGAGCACTATCGGAGGCTGTTTTACGGGTTGCGGGAGGCAGTGTTCGTCACCACCCCGGACGGCACCATTCTGGAATGCAACCAGGCGCTGGTCCGGATGCTGGGGTATGACTCGCGCGAAGACCTGATGAAGGTGAACGCCAGCGAACTGTACGTCCATACCAGCGTGACGCAGCGCGCCGCGGTGCAGCGCGCCATGGAAATCACAGGCTATGTCCACAACCACGAACTGACGCTGCGAAAAAAAGACGGCACTCCGGTTACGGCGCTGGAAACCAGTTTTGCTACGCGCGATCGCAACGGCAACATCGTGAGCTACCAGGGTTTTCTGCTCGATATTACGCAGAGCAAGCAGGCGCAGGAGGAGATTCGCAGGAAGAATCGCGAGCTTCACGCGCTGAACACCATGGCCGACCTGACGAACCGGTCGCTGGATCTGAATGAGGTGCTGCACGCGGCGCTGGGCCACGTGATGGAACTGTTCGGGGCCGACACCGGTTCAGCCTACGTGCGCGACCGCGAGCGGAAAGTGCTGCAGTGCCGAGCTTCGATCGGGCACTCGGAACAGACGCAGCGATTGATCGCCGAAGTTGCGCTGACTCCGGAATTCCTGCGGCACGTATATGCCAGCCGGGTGGAGATCCTTGAGATGGACGATGCCGCATTACCCGCCCATGTTCGCGAGCTGATGCAGCGGGAGGGGCTCTCCACGGGATTGGGAGTTGTGCTGTGGTCGCGAAACGAGGTCAGCGGCTGGATGGGAGTGTCGTGGCGGGCAGCGCGGGTTCTTCCGCCGGGTGACCGTGAACTGATGGCCGCCCTGGCCCGCCAGATCTCCACGAGCGTAGAGAATGCGCGGCTCTACCAGCAGGCCTGCATGGCGCTGCAGAACCTGCAGCACGCCCAGGAGCAGCTCCTGCAAAGCGAAAAAATGTCGGCGGTGGGGCAACTGGTGTCAGGCGTTGCCCACGAACTGAACAATCCCCTGACGGCAATTCTCGGTTACTCGCAGTTGCTGGAAGCGGAGCCGATGAACGAGCGGGGGCGCGACTTTTTATACAAGATATTCCGGCAGGCGCAGCGAACGCACCGCATTGTGCAGAACCTGCTTTCGTTTTCCCGGCAGCGGCAGCCGCATAAGGAGAAAGTTGACGTGCGCAAGGTGCTGGAAGAGACGCTGCTGCTGCGCGAATACGATCTGCGCGTCAACAACATCCAGGTGGAGCGGGAGTTCGATTCCCATCTTCCAGTGGTGATCGCCGATTCGCATCAGCTCGAACAAGTGTTCCTGAACATCATCAATAACGCGGTCGACGCCATTCTTGAAACCGGCAAATCCGGCGTTCTACGGGTGAACTGTTTTGCCCAGGAGGGCTCGGTTGTGGCCGAATTTCAGGACAGCGGCCGCGGCCTGCGGGATTCCAAGCGCATTTTCGATCCGTTTTACACGACGAAGGAGATCGGCAAGGGCACAGGGCTCGGGCTCAGCATCTGCTACGGCATTGTCAAGGAACACGGAGGCCAGATCACGGCCTGCAATCATCCATCGGGCGGAGCGGTGTTCCAGGTTCGCTTGCCGGTCGCTCAGGTCAGCGAAGAGCAGGCGCCACGGACGGCGGCCGGGTGGCAGAGGCAGGCTCGCGCCGACGCAAGCCTGGCTAACTGCCGCATCCTGATTGTGGATGACGAGGAACCCGTCCTGGAATTCGAGCGCGAAGCTCTGGCCGGAGTGGGCGCGGAAGTGACCGCTTGCCAGTCGGGCTCGGATGCGGTTCACTTTCTGCGGCACCACGCGTTTGACGTCCTGGTTTTTGACGGCAAGATGCCCGGCGCCTACGCCGGGATCGAGCTTTGCCACTGGCTCAGGGAGCACCGCACAGACCTGTTGCGGCGTGTAATCCTGACGGATTCAGACGCAGCGAATGACGAACTGGCCCGCGCCATTCGAGATTACGGCGTGAGGCCGTTGAGCAAACCATTCCAAGTGGGCGAACTGCTGGCGGCGTGCCGGGCCGTGGTGGAAACGAACGCCCCAGTGCTGGCGCCCGCCTGATGGCGTAATCTGCAGTTCTCGAGCTCGGAGATCGCGCTTCCGGGCGGCCCCTGTGAATGCGGGCCATGCTAATGTAAGCGGTCAGCCCGCATGGCGCCCGACCTCTATATCATTGCCGGACCGAATGGAGCGGGGAAAACAACCTTCGCCCGCCGGTTCCTGCCCGCTTTCGCCGATTGCCGGAACTTCGTGAACGCTGACCTGATCGCGCAGGGGGTATCTCCTTTCTGGCCTGAGGCAGCCGCGTTTCGAGCGGGCCGACTGATGCTGCAGGAAATCGCTCGTCTGGAGAAGCGGGAAGAAAGCTTTGGTTTCGAGAGCACGCTTTCAGGAAAAGCGCATCTCCATTTGATTCGCCGTCTAAAGCAGCGCGGCTATGTGGTGCACCTGTTTTTCCTATGGGTTCCGGCTGTGGAAGTGGCGGTTTACAGGGTGCAGGGCCGGGTTACTGCGGGAGGCCACGATATCCCGGAGGCCGTAATCCGCAGGCGATTCGATCGTTCCGTGCGCAATTTTTTCCACTTCTATCGAAGCCTTGCCGACACTTGGATTCTTTTCGACAACTCCGCCGAAGCCCCCGTAATCATCGCGCTCCGCAGCAACCATGCGATTCGTATAATGCTGAAAGAGCTATACGATCGACTCTCTTCGAAATACGGAGCTGCGGGATGAAGACGCCGCGCAATCGTTGCTTGGATTTGCCGCTGGAACGGCGGGCGCTGCTGGCACTGAGGGCCGCGGTCAAGGAGGCGATTGCCGAGCGCCGGCGCCAGGGTCTCCCGGTTTATGTGTGGCGGGACGGCAAAGTCGTCGATATTGGCAAGCGGCGGCCCCGATCGCCTGGCGCAACACCTGCAACTCGGCGCCGAAAAGGGAGCTAAGAGTGGCCGCCCGCGAAATCGATCTTCTCAGCGCTGCGCTCTGAGCTTCACTACGCTCTCGATGTGGAATGTCTGGGGAAAAAGATCGACCAGATGGACGCTTTCGACAGCATAACCGCCCTCGAGCAGCACTTGAAGGTCGCGCGCCAGCGTGGCCGGATCGCACGATACATAGGTGATGCCCTGCGCGCCGAGCCGGGCCAGCCGCCGGGCGACAGCGGTGCCCAGGCCGGCGCGCGGCGGGTCCACGACAACGTATTCAGGCGCGAGTTGCTTCGGTTCGAAATGAGCCATGAACCACTCCACCGGCTCGGCCGCCACGGTCACGTTATGGGGTGCGTTGCGCTTCAGATCGGTGGCCGAAGGTTTCGCGGATTCCACCGCAATCACTTTCGCGAAACTCCGTGCCAGCGGCAGCGAAAACAATCCCACTCCGGAGTACAGATCGAGCGCCAGCGCGCCGCCCGCTCGTTCCGTGACCAGTGAGATCAGTTCACCGGTTAAGAAGCGGTTGGTTTGGAAAAATGATCCGGGGCTCACCCGATAGCGCTGGCCGGCGGCGCGATAGAGCAGCGCAGGTTCGCCCAGGACCAGCGCTGCCGATGAACTCTGATGAGCGCCGGCCGAAGCGAAAGCGGCGAGCGCCGCTGCCTGGGGAATAAGCGCGCGAAGCGATTCGTAGAATTGTTGAAGAGTTTTTCGCGGGGGCAGGGCTTTGCAGTGGAGCTCGAGGATAAGCTGCGCATCATCGGCATCCGCGAAGAACTCAACTTCCGAAATATCGCGCGGAAACTCTCCCGCCCTTCCAAGCCGATTTATGGCCGCCAGGGAGCGGTTAATCAGCGGTGAACTGATTGGGCACTGTTCCACCGCCAGGAGTTCAGGAGAGCCGAAGCGCGAATAAGCCAATGAGAATACCGGCTGCCGCATTACGCGCATGCGTGTGCGGTTGCGGTAATGCCATTCCGCCGCCGCGTGCGTTTCGATGGGGCCGGACCACTCAACCCTGCCGAGCCTCCTGAGGGTTTCGCGAAAAATTGCAGCCTTGGCCGCGAGCTGATGCTCATAGGCGATGTGCTGGTAATGGCAGCCGCCGCAATCGCGGAAATATGGACAGTGGGGTTCCACTCGCGCAGGCGCCGGGGTGAGCACGCGGAGCAAGCGGGCGCGGGCAAACTGGCCGCGATCATCGCAAAGTTCGGCCTCGACCTCCTCCTGTTCCAGAACGAAAGGGAGAAACACGGCTTTCTGGCGCGTGCCGTCTTCCGCCGGCAATCGCCCCAGGCCGTCGCCTCCGTAAACCAGTTTCTCGATTTTCAAGACCATGCTCTGATTCCAGGGCCGCGGAGATGGCACCGCTCGGTGGCGCTCCCCTCAGGCAATCTCGATGATTTCGGCGCGAGGCTGCGCCGCCTCGATGGTGAGATGTGCGACCGTGATCGGTAATCGGAATCGTTTTGGACCGGAGCTGCCGGGATTCAGGTACAGTACCCCACGCATGATCTCAACACGGGGTTGGTGCGTGTGGCCGCTGATCACGACCTTGAACCCTGCAGAAGCCGGGTTCAGGCCGAGCTCGGCGAGATCGTGCAGCACGTAAATGGCGATGCCGCCGAACTCGCAAACTTCGTTTTCCGGCAGAGCCATCGCCCACGGCCCGCGGTCCACGTTGCCGCGAACGGCGCTGACCGGGGCAATCGCGCGCAGGCGTTCCAGAATGTCGGGCGAGCCTACATCACCGGCGTGAATAATGTGTTCCGCTGCCTGCAGCGCGGCCAGCGCTTCCGGGCGAAGCAACCCATGGGTGTCGGAGATCACGCCGATCAACAAGCCCCGGGCCTATCCGGTCAGGTTCTCGGTGAATTTGTTGAGCATGCGATTCAGGTCTTTATCGTTCTTGCGCTGCTCATCGATTTTTTCCACCGAATGCAGGACGGTGGTGTGATGCTTGCCCCCGAAATGCCGGCCG
Organism: Acidobacteriota bacterium; assembly: GCA_019236695.1. Taxonomy (GTDB): domain Bacteria; phylum Acidobacteriota; class Terriglobia; order Terriglobales; family Acidobacteriaceae; genus JAFAIN01. The sequence goes on from JAFAIN010000129.1 coordinate 16,034, forward strand.
ATTTCGGGCAGCGAGTGCTCGGTGAGGTGCTTGGCCAGGTACATCGCGATCTGGCGGGGGAACACAATGGCGCGCGAGTTGTTCTTGGCCTTGATTTCCAGGACTCGGAGGCCGAACTGCTCGGCCACGGTTTTCTGGATGGATTCAATCGAGACCTTGCGCGATTGCTGGTCGATGATGTTCTTCAGCACCTGCTGCGCCGTCATCAGGTTGATGGGAGCGCCGGTCAGCGATGCGTATGCCACCAGGCGGATCAGCGCGCCTTCCAGTTCGCGAATGTTGGAGCGGATATTGGAGGCGATGAAGTAAGCAACGTCATTCGGCAGCGTAACCCGCTCGGATTCGCCCTTCTTCTGGAGGATGGCGACCTTGGTTTCCAGGTCGGGCGGCTGGATATCGGCAATCAGGCCCCATTCGAAGCGGCTGCGGACGCGGTCTTCAAATTCGGGCAGTTCCTTGGGCGAGCGGTCGCTGGCGATCACGATCTGGCGCTGCGATTCGTAGAGCGCATTGAAGGTATGAAAAAACTCCTCCTGAGTCCGCTCCTTCTGCTGCAGGAACTGAATGTCATCAATGAGCAGCAAATCCACGGTGCGGAACTTGTCGCGAAAGCTGATCATCTTGTCGTAGCGCAGCGAATTGATCATCTCGTTGGTGAACCGCTCGCTGGAGATGTAGCACACCTGGAGCTGCGGGTCGCGCCGCTTCACCTCGTGGCCGATGGCCTGCATCAGGTGAGTCTTGCCCATTCCGACTCCGCCATATAGAAACAGCGGGTTGTAGGCTCGGGCGGGAGCGTCGGCCACCGCCTTCGCGCCGCCATGGGCGAACTCGTTGCCGCTGCCTTTTACGAAACTCTCAAAGGTATAGCGGGGGTTCAGTTGCGCCGCCGAATCCCAGTCAAACCGGGACTGGACCCCGCCCACCGCGGCATGCTGGGTTGCGCCAACGCCGAAGCCGCCGTTGTGGCGCACGCTGGTGGGCGGCGCCGGGCGGGCTGTGTTGGGGTTCTCTTCCGGCGTCACGAATTCCACATCATCGAAATCGAGCCTGAGGTTTTCCATTGCCTCGGAAATCAGGTCAGCGTACTTCTCGCCAATGTGCCGGAATTCCGGCGTGGGCACCTGAACGATGATCCTCTTGCCGTCGGCGTGGCTGTATCGAGTGGGCTTGAGCCAGGTTTCGTAGGAGTGCCGGTTGACCTTTTTTTCCAGAGCATCGAGAACTCGGGTCCACGGATTGGGCGCGGATGCAGCAGTTGAAATGGACATATCGTTCGAGGAGGTGCCCGCTGTCTGTGCAGCGTTGATGTTGCTGTTGCGCTTCGGCGCGTTGATGTAAGTGAATGAGCCCTGGGGTTGAAAGATTTTCGACGCTCGCGATGCTAACACAAAACGCCACTCGCGCCACCCCTTAGTTTGCGCGAAATCCACAACACATTGATGCGCAAGAAAATTTTCCTGCGGTGAATGGCGCGGCCTGCAACAGCGATGGTGCAACGAAGAGCAAGGCAAAAAGAGAAAAGGCAAAAGGCAAAAAGCGAACGACGAAGTTTCCGTGAGCCGGCGCGCTCAATGGCCGCCGGCCCGGCGCGCTCCTGCTATACTTGGGCTTTGCTTCCAACCAACAAAACTCAGCAAGGAGCAGCAGTTTTTTCATGCCGAAGCGGACGTTTCAACCCAACCGGCGGCGCCGGTCAAAAACGCATGGCTTTCGCAAGCGCATGCAGACCAAGAGCGGGCGGGCAGTGCTGGCCCGCCGGCGGGCCAAAGGCCGCAAGCGCGTCTCCGTGAAGCCGGGCTTCCGCGAGTAGCCAATTTCCGCCTGCCGTTCCGCGCGTGCCGTGCAAGAGCCTCACTCAAATCCAGGTAATGCCACCCCGGCGAGCTCGCGCTCGCGATTTCCCAGGGCTCGGAGGCGGCTGCGGCACGGTGACTTCGAACGCGTTTACCGGCAGGGCCGGCGATACTTGCTGCCCGATATGGCAGTCTTTTATATGTTTACAGCCGCAACCGCGGGAGCGATTTCCCAGGGTTGCGGGCTGAAGATAGGATTGACGGTTCCGCAGAGCCTGGGCGGCGCCGTGCAACGCAACCGAATCAAGCGGCGGATGCGTGAGGCGCTGAGGCTCTCGTTGCCGGCGCTTGCGGGCGAGGTGGCGGCTGACGTGGTCCTGCATCCCAGGCGCAGTGTGGCCACTTTGCCGTTTCCCGAACTGCTTCAGGAGGTGAAGCAAGCTCTGGAATCGGTTCAGGCCCGAAAGGGGAGCGCCCGCGCGCCGGGGGCGCAACGCATGAAGGCGAAACCATGACTCAGGCATTGCAGTTCATGTTGAAACTTTACCGGATGGCGGTTTCGCCGTGGCTTCCGCCGGCTTGCAAATACTGGCCCACGTGCTCCAACTACGCATCCGAGGCCATCGAGCGGCACGGCCTGGTGCGGGGCAGCGCGATGGCCATGTGGAGGCTGGTGCGGTGCAACCCTGTGTCGCCGGGAGGCTATGACCCGGTGAAGTGAAGTGACGGTTTTGAATGGCTGAGAGAAAGCGAACGGCGAGAAAATTTAGAGAAAGACGAAAGCCTTGACCCAGTTTTCACCACCAGAAGATCCGGGCGCGGCCAGGCGAACCATACTGGCATTCGCGCTTGCCATGCTGTTCCTCGTGGGCGCGGAATACTGGGCTTCGCGCAATGGGCCGCACCGCAACCCCGCGGCACCGGAGCCGGCGCCCTCCTCGCAAGCTGCTCCCGCCGGAGCCCCGACCGCTTCTCCGTTATCTTCTGCCGCATCTTCAGGGGCGCCTTCTGCGGCTTCTTCTGCGCCGTTGGGGGCGGCTGCTGTTCCGCAGCCGGCGGCTGTGCCTTCCCGGGCCGCCGCTTCTGAAGCCGAGGCGGTTGTGGAGAGCGAGCAGTTCCGGGTGACGTTTACGAACCGGGGCGCGCAGGTGAAATCGTGGGTGCTCAAGAAATATCAAAATGACCGGCGGCAGCCGCTGGAGCTGGTGAACGCCATTGCCGCGCCGAAATATGGATACCCATTTTGCCTGTGGACGTACGATGAGGCTTTGCGGGCGCGCCTGAGTTCCGCGCTATACGAGATGAAGGCCACGGATACGGCATCCGCGGGCAACCAGGCGGAGCGAACCATTTCGTTCGACTATGCGGAGGGTGGCCTGGTGGTGCACAAGGCCTTCACCTTTGACCTGGAGCGCTCCGGCAAAAAGGGAGAAGGAGCTCTGGGCTATGTAGTGGGAGTGGACGTTTCGGTGTCGCAGAATGGGACCCCGGTGGAGGCGCTCGTGGCCTGGCCTTCCGGGTTCGGCGATCAGACGGTGGAGTCCTCCTACAGTTCAGCCGTCGATCTGTGGAGCACGGGTGAACGGAACTGGGTGGGCAACCTGGCTGTGAACCGGACTGCCGCGGGCGGCATCAAAGGCGGCGCCACGATCACCGGGAACATGCCGCTGGCGGGCGCCAGCGACCAGTATTTTGCTGCTGTATTTCTGCCTGACCAGCCGCAGGATGCGGCCATGGTTACGCTGCGCAACCAGATTGCAATCCCCAAGAACCTGGAAAAGCCTGATCTCGCGCAAACGGTGAATGTGAACGTGATCGGCGCCGCGGCCGGCAATCGCCTGGGGCGCACCACCGGGCGTTATTTCGTAGGGCCCAAGGCGCTCGAGGTGCTTGACCGGGTTCACGTCACTGCGGGTGTGGGCGAGCAGTTGGGTTCGGACCTCGAGCCGCTGGTAGATTTCGGAAAAATTCTCGGGTGGCTGGCGAAAGGCCTATTCGTGGCTCTGGAGTGGCTGCACGATCATGTGCTCCCCAACTGGGGCTGGGCCATCGTTCTGATGACGGTGCTGATTAATGCCGTCATGCTGCCGCTGCGCTTCACCGGCCTCAAGTCGATGATGAAGATGCAGAAGGTGAAGCCGCAAATGGACGCGATCCAGGCGAAATATAAAAAGTACAAGCCAACCGATCCGCGCCGGACCGACATGAACAAGGAGATTGCCGAACTCTACAAACGCGAAGGGGTGAATCCGGTGAGCGGCTGCCTGCCGATGTTCCTGCAGATGCCGGTGTGGATTGCGTTCTACACCATGCTGGGCATCGCCATCGAGCTTCGCCAGGCGGGGTGGCTGTGGATTCACGACCTCTCATCCCCCGATCCTTACTATGCGCTGCCCATTCTGACGGTCGTGACCATGGTCCTGCTGCAGTTGATTTCGCCGCAACCCGGCGGCGACCCGGTGCAGCAGAAGCTTATGCTGGTGATGATGCCGCTCATGTTCGGCTACTTCAGCTATCGCGTGGCCTCAGGCCTCGCGCTGTATTGGGTTTGGAGCAGCGTGGTCGGAATTATTTTCCAGGTGTGGCTGAACAACAGCGCCTTTGGCCGCGAGATGCGAGTCTCGATGGCGAAGCGAAAAAAGTAGTTCGCCGGGGCCGGAAAACCCAACTGCGTATAATTCTTCCGATGCCGATTGCCGACAAGATCGCCGCCGCCCAGAGCATCCAGGGCCTGCTGAATATTCTGCTGAAGCACGGCGGCTTCCGGTTGAAATACCGCATTACGGTGGATCCTCCGATGCCCGAAGAACGCGACTGGGAGCGGCCGCAGATTCTGGTGGAGCTTGCCGGGCCGGACGCGCCATTGCTGCTGGAGCGCAACGCCGAACTGCTGCGCTCATTCGAGCACGTTACGCAGCAGATGCTGCGCCTGATGCCTGACGAGCACGAGAAAGTCAGCTTTGACGCCATGCGCTACCGCGCCATGCGCATCGAGGAACTGCGCGCGGCGGCCAACGTTGCGGCCGACCGCGTGCGCAAGAGCGGCATGCCTTACGAGTTCAGCCCCATGACTTCGCGCGAACGCCGCATTCTGCACCTGGCGCTCCGCGACCAGCCTGACCTGCTCACCGAAAGCGCGGGTGAAGCGGGCCAGCGCCGGGTAGTCCTCTATCCCAAGGGCTATTCCGGCGCGCGCCCCACCGCAATGCGAATGCATTCCCGCTCCAGGCGGTGAAGGCGTTTGCCTCACTCTGCGCCTGAAACGCCCGCCGGCGCGCTCTCGAAAGCCAGCGTTTCCAGGCTGCGGTCGAGTTTGCGCTGCGCTTCCATCCTCTGCTGTTCCAGCGAGGTTACGTTTCGGCGCAATGCCTCCACCCGGTCCTCCTGTTCGTTCAATTCGCGGGTGTAGCGCAGCACCAGTTGCTTTTCTTCCGGGCTGCCCTTCAACGCCTTCAGGTTCTCGCGCAGGCGCTGCTGGTCCCTGCCGATCGAGCTTACCTGTTCCTCCTGCTGTTTAATCTGCTGGTCCAGGGCCGCTACTTCATTCTTCTGCACCAGAAGGCTGCGCAGCGCCTGCTCGAGTTGAGGATCGAGCGACTTCTGCTGAACCAGGAGCCGGATGTCATCGGAGCCAAGGCTGGCCAGGCGGTAGGTCCTCGACTGTGGCTGGCTTTCGTTCACCGCCAGGAGCGCCGACTGGTGCGGCTGGACGGTTACGCGAAACCGGTAAAGGTTCGCCGTGGTCTCTTCCGGCTTGATTTCGTTCAGCATGGCGCCTTTGGCGTCCAGCAGCCCGCACGCCGCGAGCTTCCATCCGGCACGCGCGGGGTGCTCGATGATCACGGTGCGCGCCGAGGAGTCCTCATTCCTGACCGTGTAAACCTGGCGCTCGCGAGCTTCGAGGGTTTCGGTGAGGATGCCTTTCGCCAGCCGCACCCGGGTTGTGTTTTCGTGGTCGGAATGGTTCTTCGATTCCACACGCAGCCCGAGGTCCAGGGCATAAGAAATCAGGCGCTTCTCGCCCGGCTTGACCGCATCGACCAGGCCTTCTCCGGCGAAGCTGCCTGAATCGATTACGTTGAAGCTGCCGCTGTCGAGAGTGAGGCCGCTGGAGTTCGTAATCCACACCGCGCGCAAGGCATGGCCGGCGCCGCTGTTCCACAGCGTTACCGGTTCGGCATCGATGCTGGATTGGAGAATCGGCACCAGCGCCGATTGGTTCTTGCGAATCGTAATCGGCGCTGTGAGCTTGTATTCGAACAGGTCGCCCACGTCCTGCGCGGCAGCCGAGGCCCGGAAGGAGTCTTCGAACTTCTTCAAGGTGCCGTCCATGTCATTGGTTCTCTCCTGCCATTTGTAGTACTTTGCTGCACCGGGGCTGCGGGCGACACCGGGCTGTACGGTGGCGAACGTTGTGACGTCAGCGTTCATTGTCTGTAGCGCGCCGGCTGCGGGCACTGTGGGCGGCGGTGCAGCCGAGTCAGCCGGAAGGAGTTTTTCGTCGATGTTTGTCATTGTTGCCTCGTGCGTCTGCGGCTCGAGCATGGCGGAAGAGGGCAGGGGGACGGCAGGGCGGCGCGTGTAGTAGGGCTGCGAGATCTGCTGTACGAACGATTGCGGCGCGCCTGCAACCAGCGAGAGTTGCACGTTTTCCCAATCCTCGCCGATGGTGTTGTCCACCACTGCCCAGCCCTGCAACAGAGTTTTCTCTCCCGCGCGCTCGGGCAGCACCAGCCGGTAGGTGCTCTTCCAAACCGGCACTTCGCTGATATAGCTGACCAGCAACTGGCGCTCGCCTGTTCCGGCAGCCGCAATGGTCATCTGGCGCTCATCGTCTTTGCGGCTGGTGCCCAGCAATTCGAGGTAGCGGCTTACGTCATCGCGCAGCGACCGGTCAAGCAGGTGCAGGCTGGTAGCGGGCCCGAGCTCAAAGCTGCGCATTTCCCCCTCATCCGTGATGACTGAAACGATGGTGACATTCCCGGTTTCGTCATCCTTCAGCTTGCGCTCCCGGCTCTCGACGCCGAGCAGACGCCCGCTGACTGCGGCTGCGCCCGATTTCACTTCAACGCGCGCGCCGCGAATGGCGTTCAAAAAGCCCTCACGCGAGGGCTGCTGCCCAATGGGCAGGCGAAGCGCCCGCAGCCGCTGCTCGAGTGGGGCGGTAGAGTTGTAGCTGATGCCTGAAACGTGGCCATGGCCGAGGTCCAGCACGGTGAGTGATTTCAGGACGTCGTTCAGTTGCGCCGTGGTGAAATCAATGGTGATATCCCGCGTGCCCCGCACCGCTCCCTGGTGCTCGAAGTAGCCGACGCCGTTCTTGTACAGCACGACTTTTCGGATCGGCAGCCGGACATCGTCATTCGCGGGCGCGCCTGCTTGCGCGCCCGCCATCACACTCAGAACGAGAACTGCGGCAATGAATCTGTGCATAAGCCCTCCCGGCTCATTCTTGCGGTACATTGCTGGAACGGGCGAGCCGGGGCTTCTTGCAGGGATTGTGGAGTTTTTTTGGGGCAGGTGCTGAAGTTAATGGGCTTCGCTCATCTGGTTCAGCCCTGCATCAAGCTGCTCGGCCAGGAATGCCGCGTTGGCCTGGGAAAAAACCAGGGGCGGCTTGATTTTGAGCACATTGTGCGCGGGTCCGTCGGCGCTGAGCAGCACGCCGCGGTCTTTCATCCTCTCTACTATCTCGGCAGCCTCGCGGGTTGCGGGCTCCCGGGACTCGCGGTCGTGGACAAGCTCAACCCCCAGGAACAGTCCGGCGCCGCGCACATCACCTACCATCGCATGCCTGCCCTGCAGTTCGCGAAGGATGTTCAGCAGGTAATCACCGGTTTCGAGCGCATTCTGCTGAAGACCTTCATCGCGAATTGCATCGAGGACGGCGAGGCCGGCCGCGCACGATACGGGATTCCCGCCGAAGGTGTTGAAGTACTCCATGCCATTGGCGAATGACTGGGCTATGGCGGTGGTGGTGATGACGGCACCCAGCGGATGACCGTTGCCGATCGGCTTGCCGAGGGTAACAATGTCAGGTATTGCGCCGGCTGCTTCAAACATCCAGAAGTGGCGGCCGGCCCGGCCCAGGCCGGTTTGCACTTCATCGGCAATGCAAACTCCGCCGGCGGCGCGCACCGCCGCAAAAGCCTGATTGAGGTATCCCGCGGGCAGAATGATCTGGCCGCCGCAGCCCGGGGCCGATTCGGCGAAGAAGGCGGCAATTTTCCCGGCCGCAACCGCCTGCGCAACGTGGGGCGCGTACGCCTCGCCGGTGTGGGGCCCGCGATACAAGCCGCGATAGCAGTCAGGCAGGGGAACCTTGTGCACCCATGCCGGGCAGCCGCGCCCCCCGGGTCCATCGAACTTGTAAGGGCTGAGATCGACGAGCGAACTGGTGTTTCCGTGGTAAGCGCCTTCGATGACGATGACTTCACTCCTGCCGGTATGGGCGCGTGCCATGCGCAAGGCCAGTTCATTGGCCTCGCTGCCGCTGTTCACCAGATAGACGACGTGCAACTCCGGTGGAAGGGTGGCGGCCAGGCGCGCCGAATACTCCAGGACTGTTTCGTGAAGGTAGCGGGTGTTTGTGTTCAGGATTGCCATTTGTTCGGCGGCCGCTCGCACCACCGCCGGATGGCAGTGCCCCACATGGTTTACGTTGTTAACGCAATCGAGGTAACGGCGCCCGCCGCCGTCATACATATACTGGCGCGAGGCCGCCACCATATGCACGGGCCTGCGGTAGCTCAGGCTGAGGGCGCTCCCCAGGTTGCGCTTGCGGCGCTCAGCGAGGTCCTGCAGATCTGAAGTTACCCGGCTCGGTGACCGCAGCGGAATGCCGCAGGCAAAGCGAAACATCTGAAGCGGCCACTCAAGGGGAACATTGGCCAGGCGTTCCAACAGGGCCCATGCGGGGGCATTCGAAATGTTGAGATAGGAATTCCCCGGCGCCGCCTTTGTCTGGTGCGCCGCGTAGCAAACGCTCATGCAAAGCCGCATTCCGGCGAGGAGGTAAAGGGCTTCGACTTCCGCCTCGTTCAAGGGAAAGATCTCGTGATACGCGGAAACCACCTGCGCTGCCGCGGCAATCGGGTCTGCCTTGCCCAGCATGACGTAGGCGAGCGCGACCGCGAGATTGCACACCGTAGCGCCATAGACCACATCGCCGTAATCCAGAATGGTGACCACCTGGCCGGCGGCGTTCACCAGCACGTTGTAGTCATTGCCGTCGTTATGAATCACGCTGCTGCGCAGGCGCTCCCATTCGATTCTTTGCCAGCGCTCGAACCACGGCTCGACCAAAGCGCAGCGGGCGGCGGGCAATGCCGGAATACAGGAGCGAGCGCCTGCCGCGGCGCGAAGATCCCAGTGAAACTCGCGGTGGGCGGCGGGGTGCGCGAAACCGGCCAGCGCGGCATCCATTTGCCCGAGCGCGCGCCCCAGCGACGCCAGCATGCGCGGCGTATGGGGATGTATTTCGCCCAAACAGACGCCTTCAATCCAGGTAAACAGGCGGGTGAAGTGGTGTTGGCCTGCCGGGTCAGGTATTGACGAGATGTGCTCGCCCGACCGCGACGGAATGATGCGGGGAAACTGCAAATCAAGTCCGCGGCCCGCCAGGAATTCGATCAGTTCATTCTGCAGGCGCAGGAATTCGAGTGACTCTGCCGAATTCGCAATCTTGAGCACATAGCGATC
>JAFAIN010000145.1 GCA_019236695.1 Acidobacteriota bacterium
CTTTCTTCCGCTGGTGTGGCTGGGGCTGCGCAATGTGGGAGGGTGGAGCGGCATCCGGGCAACGCTGGCGCCCGAGTACACACATTCCTGGCAGGGCTTCGGAAGTGCAAGCACGAATGCCATGGGTGTGGAATGGTTTGGCCTAGCCATGGGCCTGGGCTTCGTCCTCTCATTCGGCTACTGGTGCACTGATTTCCTGGTAGTACAGCGGGCCATGGCTGCCGATTCCATGAGCGCGGCCCGGCGCACGCCACTGATCGCGGCGTTCCCCAAGATGCTGTTCCCCTTCCTCGTAATCCTGCCCGGGATCATTGCGATTGCGCTTCCTGGCCAGAGCGCCCGCCGGCCCTACCATCCTTCCATGCTCCCTGTTGCCTTTTCGGCTTCGCATTCCGGAGTGCCGCAAGCAATGGGCGAGGTTGAGGGCCCCCAGGGCAGGGGTCTGATACCGGCAAAGGTCAACGCCGAGGGAGCACCTCTCCGCGACCAGAACGGCAATGTGGTTCTCGATTATGACCTCGCAATTCCCAACATGCTGCTGCATTACCTGCCCACCGGAATGCTTGGCCTCGGGCTCACGGCGCTGCTGGCCAGCTTCATGTCGGGCATGGCCGGCAATGTAACCGCTTTCAACACGGTCTGGACCTACGACATTTACCAGTCATATATCCGGCGCGACGCCAGCGACGAACACTACCTTTGGATGGGGCGTGCGGCTACGGTCTTTGGCATTGCGCTTTCGGTAGTTGCCGCCTTTGCCGCCACCCGCTTCAACAACATCATGGACATGCTGCAGTTGGTGTTCGCCTTTGTGAATGCGCCGCTGTTTGCCACTTTCCTGTTGGGAATGTTCTGGAAGCGCACCACCGGGCATGGCGCGTTTTTCGGCCTGCTCTCCGGCATTGGCGCGGCAGCGTTGCACCACGGGCTCACATTGCCGGCGGGCGCTGCAATTGGCATCAAGGGCGGCTGGCTGCTGGTCATGCACACCTATCCCAGCGAGATGGCACAAAACTTCTGGACGGCAATTTACGCCTGGGTGACCTGTTTCGTGATTACGATCCTGGTTTCACTGGTTACCAGCCCGCGTCCTGAGGGCGAACTCACCGGCCTGGTGTATTCGCTGACCCCCAGGCCGAGCGACGGCGGCGTTGCGTGGTATGCCCGTCCGGCGGCACTCGCCGTGATCGTGCTGGCCGCAACCGCCGTTCTGAACTTCATCTTCCGTTGAGGGATTTGGCAACTGCGCCTGCGCATTCATGACCCGGCAAAATGCAGATCCCTCGCCTCGCGAGGCAGGACAATTCCCGGAAAGGATCTCTTCATGCGACTCTTTCTATTCCTGGCGCTTGTCATTGCTTCGGCAACTGCTCAACCGGCTCCCGAGGGCATTCCGCGGCAGCTCGCGCGCCAGCGCGCGGCCGTGATCTCCCACGTTCGCTATGAACTCTCATTCCGCCTGCAACCCAAAGCCGAAAGCACGCCGGGAACCGAGACCCTGGAATTCGACCTGGCCGTGCCGCACGATGTTTTGCTTGACTACCGCGAAGGCAGGATCGAGAGCGCGGAGGTGAACAGCCAGGCCGTTACCGCCGCGCTTGAGAACGGCCATCTGCGCCTGCCCCGTCGTTCGCTGCGGGCCGGCCATAACGCAGTCAAGCTCACATTCACTTCGCGCATTGCGACAGCCGGATACCCGCTCACCCGCTATGAGGATCGCGACGACGGCACGGAATATATCTACACGCTGTTCGTTCCTATGGACGCCAGCATGGCTTTTCCCTGCTTCGACCAGCCGGACTTGAAAGCAAAGTTTCGGCTTCAGATTGCCGCGCCCCGTGACTGGACGGTGGTGGCGAATACGGCCGGGTCATCTTCACCCACCGGCGACACGGCGCTGTGGACGTTCGCCGAGACCAACCCAATCAGCACCTACCTGTTTGCATTTGCTGCCGGGCATTTCAAATCCCTGGCTTCACCGGGCCTGCCAACCGTTTATGTAAGGCAATCAAAGCTCGAGCGGGCTCGCAGCGAGGCGCCCCAGGTGCAGCAGATGGCGAAACAGGGCATCGACTTCCTGCAGCGGTATTTTGCCCAGCCGTTTCCCTTCCCCAAGTACGACATGGTGCTGATCCCCGGTTTTGCCTACGGCGGCATGGAACACGCGGGCGCAACTTTCCTGCGCGAGGAATCTGTGCTGTTCCGAACTGCCCCCACCCGCACCGATCTGTTCGGCCGCGACGTATTGGTGCTGCACGAACTGACGCACCAGTGGTTTGGCGATCTTGTGACCATGCGCTGGTTTGACGACCTGTGGCTGAAAGAAGGGTTCGCTCAATACATGGCGTATCGCACCCTGGCCGGGCTTGATCCCGACCGTGAGTGGGAGGTGTGGAAGCGCTTCTACGAGGCCATCAAGCCCGGCGCCTATGGCATTGACGCCACCAGGGGCACAACACCCATTTATCAGGACATACCCAACCTCAAGGACGCGAAGTCAGCATACGGAGCAATCGTGTATTCCAAAGCTCCGGCGGTCCTGAAGCAGCTCGCGTATGTAGTGGATGACGAGCACTTTCGCGACGGCCTGCGGCTCTACCTGAAAGAGCACGCTTATGCAAATGCCGAGTGGAGTGACCTGGTGCATGCGCTGGAGCGCACTTCCGGGCAGTCGCTTGGCACCTGGGCCGAAATGTGGATTCGCCACCGCGGCATGCCTCAAGTGGAGGCGCACTGGTCGTGCGCCCAGGGAATCGTAACGCAGCTCAAGCTCACCCAGCACGATGTTCTCAACGAGGGCGGCATCTGGCCCGTCACTACGCTCGTGGCGCTGCACTACGAAAGCGACAATGGCCGCTACCGGGTGCAGTTCTCGACGGCGGAAACCGAAGTATCCAGCGCGCGCGGCGCCCCCTGCCCGGAATTTGTTTTTGCCAACGACATCGACTACGCCTACGGGCGTTTTCTGCTGGACCCTGCCAGCCGCGACTATGTCGTCCATGGCGGGCTGGAGAAGACGCAGCACATGCGGCCATTGCTCTGGGGCTCGTTGTGGGAGGCAGTTCGTGTCGCAGATCTCGATCCGGCAGAGTTCCTCCGGCTGGCCGAAGAATTGGCGCCGCAGGAGCAGGATGAATCGCTCACCCAGACCATAACCCAGCACATGATCACCGCGCTGCACCGCTACGTAAGCCCCGCCAGACGCATGGAACTCGTGCCGGCTGTGGAATCGGCGGCAGCCGATCGCATGCAGCATGCCGACCAGCCCGGGCTACGCATCATCTGGTTCCGTGCGCTGCGCGGCTGCGCCGAGAGCGCGCAGGGGCGGCAGTACCTGAAGCAGCTCCTCTCCGGTGAACTGAAGGTGCCGGGAGTTGAACTGCGGCAGCTTGACCGCTGGAACCTCGTCAGCGCGCTGGTTGCCCTGAATGATTCTGAAGCGCCACGAATTTTCAGCGCCGAAAAGGAGCACGACCGGACCGGCGACGGCCTGAAGTACGCCTTTGTGGCTGAAGCTGCCAGTCCCGATGTTTCCACAAAGCAAAAATACTTCGACGACTACCTGCATAACGCCGCGCGCCCCGAGGACTGGGTGGAGCAGAGCCTCGGCCCATTCAATTACTGGAACCAGGCCGAGCTTACTGCGCCATACTTACGTCCCGCTCTCGAGGCCCTGCCGCGGGTGAAACGTGAACGCAAGATCTTCTTTCTGGTGAACTGGCTCAATGCCTTTATAGGCGGCCAGCAGTCGGCCGCTTCTGACGCTGCGGTGCACCAATACATTCAGGGGGCTCATCCCGAGCGCGATCTCGAGCTCAAGATTCTGCAGGCAGTGGATGAACTGGACCGCACGGTGATGATCAGGAATAAGTTTCCATAGAGCTATTTGGAAGTTGTCGTACCCGGTTTTGAATTGTCATCCCGAGCACCCACGGCAGAGAAGCCGCCGGTGTACGAGCAGAAACTGCCTGGCCCATGCTGTTTCCAATCACTCAGCAAAAAAATCACTGTCATCCTGAGCCCGCCACGGCGGGCGAAGAGCCTGCCCTGAGCGAAGCGAACGGGACCCCCGCAGTGCTTACACCGCGACATCGCACGCAGATCCAACCGCCGCGCCCACCCCTACACCCTTGAATGCTCGATTCGCCGTCCAGTTCCAGGGCCCTCTCAGAAATCCACGTGCAGGCGGGCGGCCGGAACCCAGGCCGGCCCTCTATCCCTGTTGTAACCGGGATTGTTGATGTGCTGCAGATCCGCCGCGGCGAAAACCCCGCGCCAGATGTGCGCCGTGTAGTAACCCTCGACAATTTTTTCCCGGCCGTAGTTCAATCCGCCATCGCCCAGCAGGAAACCCTGGCCGCCGAGCGCCAGGTATTGCTGGTGCGCCGCTACAATGCCGTTCATGACAAATGCCGCGCCGAATTTGTCATGCGGCCGGCGCCAGCGGTTGCCGGCCTGGTCGGCGCCGAATGAAACCGTTTGATCTACTTCCGTGTAGGCGAATGATTCGTTGCGGCCATCGCCCGCGCCGATGCGGAGAAAAGCGCGAGTCGTATGGCTGAGCTCCTGCTCGAGGTTCAGGCCGATTCCGTTTTTTGTGCGACCCTGCCGGCGCGTGCCAATGATGTCGGGAACCGCGGTCTGGTGTGCCAGAAATTCCGTGATGGCCTGCCGATAGTTGCCCATATCGGCAACGTTGCGATAGGCGAGCAGGCGCAGGGCAGTTTTATGTCTTTGTGCCAGCCGCGGCCGAAATTCAAACTCAAGGTTATTGCCGCGCGCGCGGGCGAGGTTCCATTCCAGGTCAACGCCGTTGGCGATTTTCGGCATCAGCGCTTCTACAAAGCGCGCCGACCAGGAACGGGCATGCAACTCAAGCAGAGCGCCCACGGTGTAACCGCGCGTATCGGCCGCATAATCCCAGGCTCCATTGTTCACAATGGTCCA
>JAFAIN010000172.1 GCA_019236695.1 Acidobacteriota bacterium
TGCTGCCTTGAAGCAGCAGATTGAAGTGAGCGGTGAGGAATCTGACACTGAGGCGGCCCTCGCTGCCGCTTACCGCGCCAAAGGCATGACCAGAGAAGCCGAAGCCGCGGAGCGCAAGGTAGCGAAAAAAACTCCGACGCAGTAAGCGACGTGGGTCCGGCCGCCCTCGGGCGGACAGGGCGAGCACCTGCGTTGGACCTCAATCGCGAATCGCTCCAGGAACGGCGAGCGGCCTTTCAGGCCGCATGGCCGACCGGGGGCGGTCGGCCCCACGTCATTTAGCCTGCACTTAGTGGCGCGCCCGCGGAGCGCTAAGCGGCCAGTGTTGCGGTTGAAATTTCGCCCACTATGGCGCGCGCTGCGGCGGCAGGATTGGCTGCGCCCGTAATCGGGCGGCCGACCACGAGATACGTTGCCCCCATGCGAATCGCCTCTGCCGGAGTCACAACGCGGGCCTGATCGTCAGCCACCGAACCAGCCGGCCTGATTCCCGGGGTGACAATGGCGAAGCCGGCGCCCAGTTCGCGCCGAATCTCCGCGGCTTCATGCGCCGAACATACGATGGCGCCGCAGCCCGCTGCCCGGGCCAGCGACGCCAGCCGCAGAGCCTGATCGAGCACTCGGCCCGCAACCCCCGTCTGCTGCAGTTCGGCGTCGGTGTGGCTGGTCAGGACCGTAACGGCGGCAATCATGGGGGGAACTTCGGCGCGCTGGGCCGCATCCACTGCGGCCTGCAGCATGGCGGGACCACCGCTGGCGTGGACCGTGATCATGCCCACCCCCAAAGCAGCCGCTGCCCTTACCGCCCCCGCGACGGTGGCGGGTATGTCGTGGTATTTCAGGTCAAAGAAGATCTCATGGCCGGCCTGCGCGAGTTCGCGAACCACCGCCGGGCCTTCGGCCGTAAACAACTGCTTGCCGATTTTCAGCCAGCCGGCCTCCTGGCCTACGGCGGCAGCCACGCGCCGGGCTTCAGCGCCATCCGGGAAATCGAGAGCGACAATCAGCCGCCCGGCTGGATCGCGGTCGGAGACGTTTCGCGCAAGAGGAGAAGAACTGGAGTGTGCCATAGGATTTGTCCGAACCGCACACTACATGACTCCGCAGTCGAGGGTCAACTCGAACCGCGGAACCTGAAAGCAGGCCTTCAACTTTTGCGGGGCAGTTTCACCCTCCCCCGCGGGCTGCAGACTGCAAAAGCCCACAGCCCGGGAGGAAGTGCCTTCTTGTGTGTGTATGCGTCGCTAGTTTTCGGGCCCGGTGAGAAAGCCGCGGTTGAAATTCTCGGCTACAACCGGTTCCTGCGGAGGAAGCAGATCCAGCCGGACGGTTTCGACGCCGTGCGCCCTCAACCCGAGCATCTGGGCGGCGCCATAGGAGAGGTCGATGATTCGCCCCTCGACGACGGGTCCGCGGTCATTAATCTTGACCACCACCCACTTTCCGGTACGAAGGCTGGTCACCCGGACCACAGTCCCAAGCGGCAGAGTACGATGCGCTGCCGTGAACCGGAACATTTCGTAGCGTTCCCCGCTGGCGGTCGCCCTCCCGTCGAACGCCTTGCCATACCAGCTTGCTTTGCCGACCTGGTAGGCCTTGTGTTTTGCCGAGCTTTTCTCGGCCGTTGGATGCTTAATCGGTGCCGCGGCCAGCGTTGCCACCGTTAGAAACGTTGCCAACGCCTGCGCCAGTACTTTTCGCATTCAGTACACCTCAAATTTGGATTCCCGCTAGAGGCCTCCGCTGGTTAAAGCAATTCCCCTAATTATCTCAACATGAGACGCGGAATTGCAAATGCCGGAAGGGTTATCTCTGTGTTTTCAATAATTTAGACTCTTACTATTAGCGAGATGGCTAAGGTTTCGATGGTTGCGGGGCCGCCTGGGGTTGGACTGCGTGGCAGTCAAGGGCGCGCTAATGGAGCGGTCTTTGAAAGGACACAGGGAAACGACACAGGCGGAATCGGCCCATGTGGCGACCCGGCCCTGCCGGGCCGGTGTCCGGCCGAGGGCGGCCGGACCCACGTCATTTTCTTTTCTGTTCGAGGCTGGCAAGAACCTCGGCCGGCTCGGCCCGCAGGCGAAAATCAGGGTCGGCTCGGGCATGGAGAACCGTCCCATTCCTGTCGAGCACGTATGTCGCCGGCAGAGGCAGCTCCCAAGTGTTGTCACCATTGGAGTTATTTAGGTTTACGAATACTCGGCGGTAGTGCTGCTGCAGGTATTCAGGGAGCCGATAAATCAGGCCGAACTGCCGTGCAACGGCATTTCCGGCATCGCTGAGGACCGGGTATTGAAGCTTGTGCTGATCGGCGGTAAAGGACGTGTGCTGCAGTTTCTGAGGTGAAATTGCGGCCAGCGTGGCGCCGAGCGCCTGAATCCGGGGCAGCCACTGATTCCAGGCTTCAAGCGTGGTGACATCGTAAGGGCACCACCGGCCACGGTAGAACACCAGGATCAGAGGGCCGCGACTAAGAAAATCAGCCGAACTGGCGACCCGGCCCGACTGATCGGGCAAACTGAAGGCCGGCGCGACCGAACTAAAGGGCAGGATACGCCCGGCCAGGCCCGACTCTGAGAGCTCGGCGATGGCTCGCTCCACCGGAGCCATGCGGTCAGCCGGGATAAGGGCATCGACGGTTGCCCGGATGCGGGCGAGCCGCTCGCGCAAGGGTATGTCGATGGAATCGGCGGCGAGTTCGCCTTTGGCAGCGCCTCTCCAATCCATGGCCCGTTACATCCCGTCGTAGTTGGGCCCGCCGCCGCCTTCAGGGGGTACCCAGGTGATGATCTCGTAGGGATCCATGATGTCGCAGGTTTTACAGTGGACACAATTTGAGGGGTTCAGGTGAATCTGCTTCACCCCGGGCGCGCCGGGGGAGTCGACCATCTCATACACGCTGGCCGGGCAGAAATACTGGCAGGGGTTGCCATATTCCTGGGTGCAGCGGTTGCTGCAGATAGCGGTATCGTGAATCACAAGGTGAGCAGGCTGATCTTCTTCGTGCCTGGTGCCGGAATGGTAGAGGTCGGTAAGTTTGTCGAAGGTCAACTTGCCGTCGCCTTTGGCCCAGCCATCGTTTCGGGGATCGGCGCACCCATCGAGGGCGGCAAGCCGGAGCAGGCGCCGGTGGCCGGAATGCGAGGCATAGCGCGCGTGCAGCCCGCGCCCGCCGGTAAGCTGCTGCAGGCCGGCGTGCAGGATGCCGCTCCAGAACCCGTGCTCGAAGCCCTGGTGAAAATTGCGCACCGGCCATAGCTCCTGCCGGATCCAGCTTGCGTCAACATCCCGCGCGTAAAGGCCAAGCTTTGCGGCGGAGAAATCGCCGGCGCGCAAGGCTTCGAAGGCCGTTTCCGCCGCCAGCATGCCGCTCTTGATGGCCAAATGAATGCCCTTAAGCCGTTGTGAATTCAGGAACCCGGCCGAATCGCCGATGATCATCCAGCCGTTGCCGCTGACCGGCGGAATGGACCACCACCCGCCGTAGGGAAGGGATTTTGCGCCGTAGCGGATCATGCGGCCGCCTTCGAGCAGGCGCCGCATAAACGGATGCTGCTTAAAATTCTGCAGCACATGCTGGGGATCGAGGCGCGGGTCGGGATAATCGAGGCCGGTGACAAAGCCCAGCGAGATGACATTGTCGCGCGAGCCGTAGATCCAGGCGCCGCCGTATTCTTTCGAGGTCAGCGGCCAGCCCATGGTGTAGATCACCTGACCCGGCGCAATCCTGCCCGGGGGCAACTCCCATAACTCCTTTATGCCGACGCCGTAAGTCTGCGGGTTGCGGTCGCGATCAAGCTGAAACCGGGAAATGAGTTGTTTGGTGAGCGATCCGCGAGGCCCTTCAGCCAGGATGGTGATTTTGGCGTGAAGATCGTAGCCGGGCTCGAAATTGCCCTTTGGCTGGCCCGCCTTGTCCACTCCCTTGTCATCCGTGCGGACGCCCACTACCGAGTCATCCTCGAAGAGCAACTCGGCGCCGGCAAACCCGGTGAACACGGTGATGCCCGCTTCTTCCACTTTGGCGCCCAGCCACTTGGCAAACCGGTTGAGCGAGATGACGTAGTTGCCATGGTCGCGCAGGGGCGGCGGCACGATAGGCAGCTTGAACCGGGACTTCTCAGTGAGGAAATAAACGGCTTCGGCCGTGACCTCGGCGTCAAGCGGTGCTTCTTTTTCGAAGCCGGGCAGCAACTCGCGCATGGAGCGCGGGTCAAGGAGCGCGCCCGAGAGGCAATGCTGGCCGATTTCGCGCGCTTTCTCGAGCACGTAGATGTTTTCTTTGGAGAGCGGCGCGCTGGGATTCGAGTTATTGTGGCCGTCGATGAGTTGCGAGAGGCGCAGCGCGCAGGCAAGCCCCGCCGGCCCGCCGCCCACGATGACTACGTCGGCTTCCATCCGGGGCCGGTCAATACCCGAAACAGGTTTGCGAAAGACGATCACGCCCTGGCCTTTTTGATCTCTTCGATCAGCGGGGGCACGATATCAAACAGATTGCCGACCACAGCGAGGTCGGCCACTTCGAAGATGGGCGCTTCCGAATCCTTGTTGATGGCAATCACCGTGCGCGAGCCTTTCATCCCCACCACATGCTGAATGGCGCCGCTGATGCCGAGGGCGAAATACAGCTTGGGCGCAACCGTCTGGCCTGAGCTGCCAATCTGGCGATCCATGGGCAGCCATCCGGAATCGCAAATCGGTCGCGAAGCGGCAATCTCGCCCCCAAGAGCGGCAGCCAGGTCGCGGGCGAGATCGATGTTCTTCTGCTCCTTGATGCCGCGGCCCACGGCCACAATGACATCGGCCTGAGTTAGATCGACTGCCTGCCGGGCTTCCTTGAACGGCGCCTCCGGACGGTTGCGGATCACGCTCTCGGGAAGGTCGATGCTGAAGAGCTCAACCGCGCGAGGGGAGGCAGCGCGCCGCGCCTGATCGCCGCGAAACGCGCCGTTCTGGAAGGTTGCAAACCATGGCGCGCCGCAGGCAAAGCTGACGTCAGCCGCAAACTTGCCCTGAAACATGGAGCGGGTGAACAACAGCCGGTCGCCTTCCGTCTTGAAGCCGATGCAATCGCTGATCAGCGGCCGCCCCAGAGCCGTGGCCAGTTTGGGAGCGAAGTCGCGCACCTGGTAGGTGTGCGGCATCAGGACGAGCTGCGGGCTGGTATCGGCTATGAACCTGTTCAGAGCAAATGCAAATCCATCAGGCGTGTAAGCCGCGAGCGCCGGAGAATCGATGGCATGAAGACGCTCCACATCCATGGCCGCAATTTCTCCGGCCACCTGCTCAATACCGCCGCCTGCCACCGCTGCATGCACAGGCCAGCCTTTGGCAGCGGAAATGTCCTGCGCCGCCTTGACGGTTTCGAATGACACGCGGTTCAGCTTTCCTTCGTGCTGTTCCGCCACA
Source organism: Acidobacteriota bacterium (assembly GCA_019236695.1). Classification (GTDB taxonomy): domain Bacteria; phylum Acidobacteriota; class Terriglobia; order Terriglobales; family Acidobacteriaceae; genus JAFAIN01. Next base: position 5,410 of record JAFAIN010000172.1, read on the forward strand.
ACCAGAATGGTATTCGCCAAATTGTTCCTCAATGCCCGGTGGGCGATGTGGAGTGGCCGTGAATCACCGCCTCTTCAACCTTCTTCCTTCCGTGCATGCCGATCAAGACCAGCGCCACGCCGATTACGAAGCCGGCAATAGCGGCTACGGTGACAAAATACTGGCCAACGCGAAACTCATCGGGAACGAAGATCCACAGCACGAGGTCAAAAAACAGCACCTGCCAGCCGATCACCAGGAAGCGGCTGGCTTCCTGCTCCTCCGCAACTTCATGCTCGGTTTCGCGAATGCTTTCTTGCTGGTTCATCGCATCTCCAGTTAAAGAACCCTGGCCTGGTTGCGCAGCTTCTCCACAATCTTCTTTGCCACTTCTGAAGCCGGCCCTTCGAGCTTCTCAGTCTTTTTCGTCTTCTGCGGAATGTAGAGCTTTTCCAGCACCTGCAGATTGGGCCCGAGCGCAGCCTGCACCTCGGCCATGGTGACCTTGCGCAGCGGCTTGTTCTTGGCCTGTTTGATGCCAATAAGCGTGGCGTAACGCAGCTTGTTGATGCCGGATTGGATCGTCAGCACGGCCGGCAAGGGCATCTGCACAAACTGGAAAAAGCCGGCTTCGAGTTCGCGCTTCACGCGAATGCCGGCGTCGTTTTTCTCGATGTGCATGATGATGGTGGCGTGCGGCCAGCCAAGCAACTCGGCCAGGATCACTCCGGTCTGGGCGAAGCCGTAGTCATCCGATTGCAGCCCGGTGAACACCAGGTCAAACGATTCGCCCTTCACCGCGGCGGCAACGGCGCGCGCCGTGTTCAGAGCGTCAAGCGTGACAAACGCCGGGTCTTCGAGATGAATGGCGCGATCGGCGCCCTTGGCCAGGGCTTCGCGCAACACCTGCGACGCCCGCGCGGGGCCGGCGGTGATGGCCACAACCTCGCCGCCGTGCTTTTCCTTCTGGCGCAACGCCTCTTCGAGAGCGTACGCATCCGGCTCATTGACCTCATACGAGACATCCTCGCGAATCCATGAGCCGTTCTCGTTGAGCTTCAGCGGCGCATCCTTCTGCGGCACCTGCTTCATGCAGACCAGGATCTTCATAGGCAAACTCCGCAGTATAAATGACCCTGGGGCTGATCTCGTCAGGGCAAATGAATAGCCGCCCGAATGTAGAATCTCCGGGTGCGCGTGATTGCCAGGTTCTTGACCGGGGCAGCCGATGGCCGGCAGTTCCCGCCTGCAGGCGTCCCCGAAATTGCCTTCCTGGGCCGCTCGAATGTGGGCAAATCAAGCGTGCTGAATTCGCTGGTGGGTGAGAAGATCGCGCGCACCAGTTCGACGCCCGGCCGCACCCGCATGATCAACTTCTTCGAGATCCGGCGGCCGGGCAAGCCCGCAACCGAACTGATTTTTGCCGATCTACCGGGATACGGCTATGCAAAGCTATCGCGCGAAGAGACGGCGGAGTGGCCAAAATTCATCGAGCCGTACCTGGCCGGGAGAGGCCCGCTTGCGTTATGCATTTCGCTGGTGGATGCCAACGTTCCGCCGCAGCCCACCGACACCCAGATGATCGACTGGCTGCGCCACGCCGGGCGGCCGTACGTGGTGGTTGCTACCAAGGCCGACCGGCTCTCGGGAAATGAGTTGCGCAACAGCCTGCGCCGCCTCACTGAAGCTCACGGAGCGGAACCCGCCTTTGCCTACTCAGCCAGAAGCGGCCTCGGCCGAGCTGACTTGTGGAAGGCGATCTGGTCGGCGGCCGCCCGGGAGTGATGTAATGGCTTTCCTGAACGTCCACGGCGGGGTGCCTCCGTGCTAATCCTCACTACAGCGCCGCAGCGTCTTCATCGCGTCCCAGCGCTTATATTGTTGGGCCTTGGCGAGATCGGGATCTATATGGCCGTTTAGCCAAAAATCGAACCAATCCACATTCATACCCTGCTCAGCGAGCCGTTCCAGCGATTTGACGAGCATATGTTCACCGTTACGAATGTAGAGAAGATCGACTGGCTTATCTTGCGCGCGTAACGTCGCATAAAAATCCCAGCCATATACGAGTGCTGGAGGACTGTTGAACTGAAACAGAACTGGTGCGCAAATCTGGTCGCTATGGAAACCGGGCGAATTTTCGAGCCACGTCTTGAGTCCGCTGCCAAACGGCTTTACTCCGAATTGCGCGCGCAATTGTTGTTCGCGTGCAGCGCCCAGGTAATCGATGTTTATCAGATACTGGCCATAACTGTTGTAATCTGCCTCGGCGATACTTGCCGCTGCATAGGCGTGCGGTTGATCAACTAAGCCTTGCATCAGCTGCGAACCAAAATGGCTCCAGCCGATAATTCCTACCTTCGCCGGATCGACCAGCCCTTCACGTTCCAGTTGCTGTATTGCGGCACGATAAGCCCTTACGCCTGTTTCCGTTTCTTTGGGTGTGGCCATGTTCTTGTGACTCTCGTCCACCTGGAGTACAACGATGTCGCGCGCCGCAAATGCGCGACCCGCAAAAGCTGTTGCGGAAGGGCCATCCACGAGGAACCTGGCGCGATCGAGGCCATGCGTTTGAATGATGAGCGGGTACCGCTTGTCGGCCGAATATTCTGGCGGCTTTACCAAAGCGCCCGTCCATACATCCCCGTCGGGATCCCGCCACTCATAGAGAGTCACTGTTCCAAGAGCAATGTTTCTCAGCTGCGGGTTTGGGTCCAGGAGGCGCCGGGAAGGCCCGTTCCCGACATTTGCCACTAATACAGGAGATTCGTCGATTGCTTGATGCACCTCTACCGCCAGTTCGTCGGGCGCGGTAGACACATTAAAGCTCTTCGAGGCCCAAGCATCACCGCTTCGCGTGTACACAGTTTCTGTCTTTTTGGCCGGCGCGTTTTGAGTCGCGTATAGGACCTGCAGTTCGCGGTTCCCATTCCGCCATTGAAGCGACACTGCCTGTTTCCAATCGCCACGTTTTGTCTGAGCGCCGGGGGGAACAGCAGATTCCAGGCATGAATCACTATTGCCATGAAAATCCACCACCATAACAGTGCAAGGAAAGACAGGGCCGATTCCAAGCACGGCATTCAAAGCCGGATACGCTCCTGGTAAAGCTACGCTTGACCCATCCGAGCTCCACTGCGGCACGAGCTCGTAAAATGCGGTGTACAACTCAATCGGTGCATCCAGCAAAACTGCAGTTTGCCCATTCGCCAGGTTGACCGAGGCGTACTCCTTTGGCCGAAAAACTCCCGTACTCCCTTCTGTAGCCGGTGTATCTGCAACAATTCGGAATCCGGGATAATCGTCCAAGGGTTGATAGCGTTCCCAGGATTTTGGGATGTGTTTGACGAACAGAGTCACAATGACCCTGCCGCCGTTCGGCGCCAGACTGAGAGTCGAGTCTTTCACCCGGACCGGCATTTTGCGTTCTGCATCCATAACTGCGGCTGGTTTCCCATCCTCGATCTTCCACAATTCATCCTCGCTGGTGTTAAAAGCCGCTTCCATGGAGTGGGGAAACAGCAATTCCAGAATATTTTTGCCAGTTCCATCTAACACGTCTGGCAATGTGGAACCACCTGCCTGGTACAAATCGACGGCACGAATCGGTTTATGCGCAAGATAGACGACTGCCCCATTACATTCATCGAAGCGGCTCACGTCTTGTTCCGAGCGGCTCAACGCCACCGCATTTCCGCCCTCGATACCTACGCGAAAAAGACGTTTCGCGCCATCATCGTCTGCGGCGAGAAACAACAGACTGCGTGAGTCGCTGCTCCAGCGCGGGAAACTGATTGGTTCAACATTCGATTTGCTTCGCCATCGCGTCAACGGTGTGGCGCTTGCAAAATCAGCCGGCGTGCGCGTTTTCAGATATTCACGCACTCCTTTGCTGTCGAAAAGCCAAACCGTTGCCTCTCGTTCCCCCGTGGTCGGATTGCCCCTCACTGTCACGGCCACAAAATGCGACTTGTCAGGCGAAAAACTGGCCTGCGATGCGAGCGGTCCGAACTGCTGAGCGGAATCCAGAAAAGTTGATATTTCAATTGAGTCTTGTACAGAGAAGCGGCGTTGCTGCGCTGCCGACGTGGCGACGAGAACCAAAAAAGTGAGCGCAACCGTAACTGTGCGCGAGAACGATAGATAGCGCATAGACCTTCTCCGAGGATTTTCACAAGCGAGGGTCACTCGCTCACTGGTGTGATTTCGACTACCAACCCGTCGCCCCAGCCATATTTTCCCGTGGAATTCACCTTCGCCTTTTCAGCATCCGCGCCGGCTTCGAGCACGCGAGCCGTGGCCGCAAAGCTCCTGGCCGCTACCCGAACCTGCACCTGCGGGGTAGCCACGATGTTCTGCACCCAGTTTGCCGCGAAGCCATGCTCGGCGATGATGTAGTAGCGGCCATCGTGCTCGGTAAACCAGATCTCAATTTCCCGCGGCAGCCGGCTCCTGCGGCCTGTGGTGGTGAGATATAGGTATTGCGGCTGGGCTTCGGCAGGCATCACGGTCAGCGGAAATTCGCGCAGGTTACGTGCAGGCGGAAATCCCTGCCCTGCATGCTCACGGTGCGGCACATTTCGTGCAAGCGCGAGCGCATGCGCTCAGTGATGCGGTCGCCCAGGGTTTCGCGACGCCCTGCTGATTTCGCCAGTTCCGCGTTGGAGAAGGTGCGCGCCGAAAGCTCGGAGTCGGCTGCCGGCTCATCGGGAAAATTGGTGGTGAGGATGGTGGTCTTCCGGTCGTTGAAGCGCGTATTCAGGATGAAGCTCACAGCGTCCCACACCCACTCCGTGGGCTTTACGGCGCCGAGTTCGTCGAGCACCAGCACGTCGGCTTCAAACACCGGCCGCAGGACTTCGAGTTCCGTGGTCTGCACGCTGCTGTTGTAGGAATTCTGGATTTCTTTCAGGAGCTCGCGATAATCGCAAAAAATTCCGCGCATGCCGCGTTCCAGGATCAGCGCGCGGAGTACGGCGGTAGCAAGGTGCGTTTTCCCCACTCCGCATGGTCCCACAAACATCAGGCCGCTGCTCTGGCCGGGTTCATAGCGCTCCACAAAACCGCGAGCGACAAAGCGGGCTTCGGAAAGCGAAGGATGCGCGCCCGGCAGAATGTCGAAATTCTCAATATCGCAGTGCTCGTAGCGCCTGGGAATTCCGGCAGCGTGCAGCAGTTTCTGGGAGAGCGCACGCAGCGCGCAATCGCAGCGGGTTACGTTGCGCGGCCCGCCGGACAGCGGAGCTTTTGATGAAGATACCGCTTTCCATCCTGTACCATCGCACAACGGGCAGGTTTCCCGGGCCGCCACTGCTCGAGAGGGCATTTGCATCCACTCTACGGCGAACCGCAATCGGTAACAAGATGTGGATGCCGTGGATATCAACGTTGTTTTTGGAAAACGTGGATGCGCAATAGTCGAAAATAGCGGCCTTCGGCCGGCCGTCCGGCCGACCACCCCAGCAACCCCAAAAAACCGGGCTTGCTGGGGGCCCCGGCCCGGGGGCGGCCGGACCCACGCCAGAAAAAGCTTATGGATAAGCCGTATGTTGACCGATATGCCTGGCATGACCGCTACGGTGTGCGGCAGGTGGCCGGCGTGGCCACTCCCGCGCTGATGGTGTATGCCGATGAAGTGGAGCACAACATTGCGTGCACGCTCTCAGCGCTTGGGGGCGATGCCAACCGATGGCGACCGCACGTAAAAACCGCGAAGCTGGCCTGGACCATGCGCGCCATGGCGCACCACGGCGTAACGGCAGTAAAGTGCGCCACCACGCTGGAATTGAGCGTAGCGCTGCAGGCCGGCGTTCGCGATGCCGTGCTGGCGTACCCGCTGGTGGGGCCGGCGGCGCAGCGTGTGCGGCAACTGGCTGATGAGTTTCCCGCTGTGCATATTTCGGTGCTGGCCGAGAACCCGGAGCAGGCGGCGCAGTGGCAGGGCACGCCAGTCGGCGTGTTCCTTGACCTCAACCCGGGTATGGACCGCACCGGACTCGAGCAGCGGCGCCACAGCGACATCCTGGCATTCGCCCGGGCATTGCAGTCCCGCGGCATCGGGTTTCGCGGCCTCCATTATTACGATGGCCACCTCGGCTCACTCGCCCTGCCGGAAAGGCGAGCAGCAGCACACCGCGGATATGACGAACTGCTGGCCATCGCCGGCGAGCTGAAGCGAGCCGGGATCGCGGTGGGCGAGATCATTACGGCGGGCACGCCGGCCTTTCCGTGTTCGGCGGAATACAGCGGGTTTTCGGCAAACGGATTCCTGCACCGCGTTTCGCCGGGCACAGTGATCTACTGCGATGCCACCAGCCTGGCCCAGCTCCCCGGCG
>JAFAIN010000247.1 GCA_019236695.1 Acidobacteriota bacterium
GCCGGAATGGCGATTGCCGCCGGCGAGTATGGCTATACGCTCGAGTACTTTCGCCGGATGGTCGAGGCGGGCGCGGTGGATGTACAGCAGGCCGACGCCACGCATTGCGCGGGCATAACCGGTTTCCTACAGGTGGGCGCGTTGTGCGAAGCGTTCAACATTCCACTTTCGGCGCACACCGCGCCCAGCCTGCATGTGCACCCCATGTGCGCGCTGCGCCGGGCGCGCGACATCGAATATTTTCACGACCACGTACGCATCGAACACATGTTATTCGAGGGCGCGGCCGTGGCACGTGATGGCGAACTTCGCCCCGACCTGTCGCGGACCGGGCTCGGAATTGAGCTGAAACGCAACGCGGCGGAACGATTTGCCGCCTGAGCGTTTCGTGAGATCGAAGGCGAAATGCAGATTCCTCTCCCGCTTCGCGGGATCGGAATGACACAAGTGTAAAGGTGCACGGAAAACCAAGGTGGCCAATCCATGAACACCCTGCGCGTACTTCCGAATGGTGAAACCGCGGTTTCGCCACCCTATTTCAGCGCGGAAGACACCCGCGGGCTGGAAGCCGAACTGCGGCGCCGCACCGGGGCCGAGGTCCGCTTTGATGCCGGAAGCAGGGGCGTGTATGCCGTGGATGGCTCGAACTACCGCCAGGTGCCCATCGGGGCTGTGATTCCCCGCTCGATTGACGACGTGGTGGAGACGATCGCGGTATGCCGCGAGTTCGGCGCTCCCGTGCTGTCGCGCGGCGGCGGCACCAGCCTCTGCGGGCAGTGCTGCAACACGGCCATCGTCATTGATTGGAGCAAGCACCTGAACCGCGTATTGCACATTGATTGGGACCGGCGCCTGGGCACGGTGCAGCCGGGCACGGTTTGCGACGATCTCCGCAACGCCGCGGGCGCGCGCCAGCTCACCTTCGGCCCTGACCCCGCAACGCATACGCACTGCACGTTTGGCGGCATGCTGGGCAACAACTCGTGCGGGGTTCACGCGCAGATGGCGGGCAAGACGGTGGACAACACGGATTCACTCGAAATCCTGACCTACAGCGGCCACCGCATGCGTGCCGGCTGGATGCACACCAGCGAACTGGCTCGGCTGATCGCGAAAGGCGGTCCCACCGGCGAAATTCTGCGGCAAATCAAAGCTCTGCGCGACCGCTATGCCACGCTTATCGAGCAGCGCTATCCCAAAATCCCCCGCCGCGTTTCCGGCTACAACCTCGATCAGCTCATTCCCAACCAGGATGGGTACTTCAACCTGGCACGCGCCCTGGTGGGCTCCGAAGGCACGCTGGTTACGATTCTCGAAGCCACCATGAACCTGGTGCACAACCCTCCATTTCAAACCCTGGTCGTGCTCGGTTATCCCGACATCTACACCGCGGGAGACGCGGTGCCCGCCATCCTTGAGTTCAAGCCGATGGGGTTTGAGGCCATCGATGGCCTGCTGGTGAAAAACATCAGGAAAAAACACCTGCACGAGAAATATCTCGACCGGCTGCCGCAGGGAAACGGGTGGCTTCTGGTGCAGTTCGGCGGTGAAACCCGGGAGGAAGCCGACAGCAAAGCACGCGAGCTCATTTCGCATCTCAATTCCCGCCCAAACCCGCCCAACTCGAAACTCTATGACGACGCGGAGGACGAGAAGGCGGTGTGGAAGGTGCGGGAATCGGGGCTAGGCGCCACCGCATTTGTTCCCGGCGAGCCGGTGACCTGGGAGGGGTGGGAAGACTCAGCAGTTGCGCCTGACCGCGTGGGTGATTATCTGCGCGACCTGTGCAAGCTTTACCAGAAGCATGGCTATGAAGGCGCCCTGTATGGCCACTTTGGCATGGGGTGCATCCACACGCGCATCACTTTTGACCTGATGAGCGACCCCGGCATCCGGAATTTTCGCGCCTTCCTCGATGACGCCACCGACCTGGTCACTCAGTATGGCGGATCCATTTCGGGCGAGCACGGCGACGGGCAATCGAAAGCCGAATTTCTGTACAAGATGTTCGGGCCTGAGCTGATCGAGGCTTTCCGCGAATTCAAATCCATCTGGGATCCGGATGGGAAAATGAACCCGGGCAAGGTGGTGGATCCATATCGGGTGGACCAGAACCTGCGCCTGGGCGCCACCTATCCGGAGCGGGTGTGGAAACCGCAGACTCATTTTCAGTGGCCTGACGATCACGGGGAATTCTGGCACGCCACGCTGCGCTGCGTGGGGGTTGGCGAATGCCGGCGGCATCGCAGTGATGATCCCGACAGCAACACTATGTGCCCTAGCTACATGGTCACCATGGAGGAGGAACACTCTACCCGGGGCCGCGCCCATCTTCTCTGGGAAATGCTGCAGGGCGAAGTCATAACCGAGGGCTGGCGCAGCAATGAAGTGAAGGATGCGCTCGACCTCTGCCTGTCGTGCAAAGGATGCAAGGGCGATTGCCCGGTAAACGTGGACATGGCGACCTACAAGGCCGAGTTCCTCTCGCATTACTGGGAGGGCAGGCTCCGTCCGCGCTCGGCGTATGCGTATGGGCTCATCGACCAGTGGGCCCGGATGGGGTCACGCGTTCCGGGCCTGGTAAACCTCGCGGCCTCGACTCCTGGCGTGCGCGAACTGATGAAGTGGGCGGTTGGCATGCCTCGCCAGCGCCGCATTCCTGAATTCGCTCCTCAGACTTTCCAGTCATGGTTTGGCCGGCGACCACGCAATCCCCGGGCCGGCGACAGCGTGATCCTGTGGGCCGATACGTTCAACAACTTCTTCCTCCCGCAAACTGCGCGAGCCGCGGTCGAAGTGCTGGAACACGCGGGCTACCAGGTTCAGGTGCTGCCGCAACACTTGTGCTGCGGAAGGCCGCTCTACGACTATGGTTTCCTCGACCTGGCAAAGAAATACCTGATGCGTATCCTGAACGCGGTGCGCGAGCCGCTCGCCGCCGGGACCCCGATCGTGGTGCTCGAGCCAAGCTGTGCCAGCGTGCTGCGGGATGAAATCAAAGGCCTGTTTCCGGAACGCGACGACGCAAACAAGCTGGCCGGGCAGGTATTTCTGTTCAGCGAGTTCCTGCACAAGAAAACCCATTACACGCCGCCGCCGCTCAACCGGGAAGCGATTGTGCATGGCCACTGCCACCACAAAGCCATCATGAAGATGGACGATGAGAAGGAACTCATCGGGAAAATGAAAATGCAGGCCACAGTGCTGCCCTCGGGCTGCTGCGGCATGGCCGGCTCCTTTGGGTTCGAGAAAGACAAATACGATGTTTCCATCGCGGTGGGGGAGCACACGCTGCTTCCCGCGGTCCGCAAAGCCGGCCTGCGAACGTATGTGATTGCCGATGGCTTCAGTTGCCGCGAGCAGATTGAACAGACCACCGATCGCCACGCTTTGCACCTGGCCGAGGTTGTGCAATCGGCGATTCAGCACGGCCCCACAGGGGCAAGCGGCATGCTGCCGGAGCGGGCATTCATTGTGCCGCATCAGCAAGCAGTGCGCCGTTCCAAGCTGCGCGCGGGAGTTCTGGTGGGCGCGGCCGCGGCTCTTGGGGTCGCGGCATGGCTGTGGCACCGCCGGTAAAACGAGGATAGCGGCCTGCGGCCGCTGTCCGGCCGGGGGCGGCCGGACCCACGTGAAGCGAATATACTGAACCGCTGCCATGAAGATTCGCCAGATTAACCAGGCGCCCCGCACGTTCCTTGTGGTCTTCGATATTGGCGATGAGGCTGCGTCCGGCCTTCTGGAAGCGGCTCGCGCCCAAGGGATTCGCGGAGCGCAGATCGCCGCAATCGGAGCGTTCAGTTCAGCCAGAGTTGCGTTTTACAACCTGGCAACCAAGGTGTACGAGCCCATCGAAATAAGCGAACAGGTGGAGGTTCTCTCTCTGCTGGGCAATATCTCGCAACTGGAGAACGGCGAAATTAAAGTGCATGTGCACTGCTGCGTGGGAAAGCGCGATGGCTCAACCGCAGGCGGCCACCTGCTCGAAGCTCATGTGAACCCCACGCTTGAAGTCGTAATCACCGAAACTGCAGCCATGAAGCGCCGCGTGAACGAAGTAGTGGGTTTGCCGCTCCTCGAGCCGTGAAATGGAGGCTTTGAGCTATAAGCATCGAGCTATGAGCTCTCGCTCCTGTACGGAGGGTCATTGTGCGGGCAAGACGTGAGGCCAGCGGTGCGGGAGGACGGCTAACCGTTGCCGGCCGGTTAAGCGTGCTCCCAGATTCTTCCGCCGCTGCGCGGCGTCAGAATGACAAGGCCGCTGCAGATTCGCAAAGCCAGTTCCGGATCTTTCAGCCGTGACCCGCCCCAGCGGCGGCCGGCGGGCAAATCACGGGTATGACACCTCAATTCCGGGCAAGGTCGTTGCGAATGACTTGCCCATCCTTCATCACAAATTGCACTCGCTCCAGTTCCGTGATGTCGGCGACGGGATCGCCCGGCACGGCCACAAGATCGGCAAACTTGCCAGGCTCGATAGCTCCGATGCGGTCCTGCCATCCCAGCATTTCTGCGGCATTGGTGGTGATGGCACGGATCATGTCCAGTGCTGGCAGTCCGGCAGAATGCAGATTGAGCAGGGCCATGATCGTTGCCTGGCCACAGGTTTTTCCCGGATAGAACCAGCACATATCGGTGCCGGCGGCAAACTTGACTCCCGATTTCAGGACCCGCTGCACCAGGTCTCTGTACCGCTGCCGGTCCTGCTCATCGAACGCGCCTTCAAACTTCACTTCCGGGCTCTGAAGCCGGTGAATCAGATCGTCGTAGCGTTTTCGGGTGGCTGCATTCGCCTGCAGACGCTCCGCTCGCATCGCTAAAGTCTGCGCAAGGGTCTCCTCAAACATCCTGTCAAAGAATTCGCCGTAGGAAGCCGGGGTAAAGTCCAGGAAAATTCCCTTGTCGCGCATCTTCTTTAGCTGCTCGTCGGTTAACTCGTTGCCGTGCTCGATTGAGTCTGCGCCGGCGTCAATCGCCGTTTGGATGGGGACTTTGAAAGCGGCGTGAACCGCGACCTTCAGATGGTTGCGGTGCGCTTCTTCGACCACCGCGGCCAGTTCAGCGACCGTAAGGTTCTCTTCGGCGGTAACTTTGATGACGTCCACGTTGTGGAACACATTCTGCCTTACCGCCTCGCGCCCGCCCTCTGCCCCCTCAATGAACAGGAATTCCTGATTCAGAATGGCATCGGCAAGCGCGGGGTTGAGGTTCCGAACATACCCTTCACCTCGCGTCACCAGTTTGCGCCCCGCCGCAAGGATCCGCGGGCCTACCAGCTCCCCAGCATTGATGGCATCACGCAGTTCAGTGTCTCCATCAATGCCCGAATGGCCAAGGATACGGACCGTCGTGATGCCGCTCTCCAAGTCTTCGCGAGCGTTTTGCGCTCCCATCAGCACGCGTTTGCTGGGCGATTCGGCAATCGCCAGCAGTTCTACGATCGTCATCGTGCCGTTGTAGTGGCGCGCCCGTTCGGCTTCCGCCGGCAAAATCACGTCAAGCAGCAGATGCGTGTGGCTGTCAATCATCCCCGGCAGCAGCGTTGCGCTCCCCAGATCAATGATCTTTGCGCCAAGCGGAGGGCGGATTAGTGAAGGCGCGCCAACCTGCTTGATGGTGTTGCCCTCGATCAGAACCGCGGCAGGTGAAAGCACATTGCCAGTTTTTGGATCGAGCAGATGCGCAGCTTTAACCAGCGTGACCTGGGGCGGCGTTTGCGCCAACGGCCGAACCTGCAAGGAAAAAATCAACGCTACGCACAGCGCCAATACTCTCGGATTCATCCCAGGTCCTCACCGGCAATTGTCGGCCGCGGATGAAGCTTCTTGCCAGTGGCACAAAAGACGATTATCGTAAAAAATGTGCCAAGCCGCAGGAGAGATGCGCTGAGAGGGCGAGACGGCCCCGAGAGAGTGGGAGCACTGGCCTTCAGGCCGGCGATGAAAAGCATGAACAGCTATCGGGCTTTAGCCCCGGCCCGCAGCGCCACTCAACTCCGGAATGCGGCAATGGTGCCGAACAGCGTGGCTGTGCTGGTGTACGAAGGGCTGAACGCGTTTGATTTTGGGATCGCGGTAGGGCTTTTTGGTCTGCGCCGACCCCAATCAGATTCAGACCGCTGGTACTCGTTGGCAGTTTGTGGTTTGGGCAAAGGCCCGGTTCAAACCTCGGGCGGCGGCTATGTAGTGCCCCGAAGCGGCCTGGCGGGCTTGCTGCAGGCCGGCACCATCGTCATCCCCGGCTGGTGCAATCCCGGCGTGCTGCCGCCACCCCGGCTGGTTCGCACCTTGAGGATGGCTCATCAACGGGGCGCCCGCCTGGTATCGATTTGCGGCGGAGCATTTGTCCTCGCGGCCACCGGCATTTTGAATGGCAGGCGGGCTACGACTCATTGGAAATATTGCGACAGGCTGAGCAAGCTCTATCCGCAGATCAAGGTTGTATCCGATGTGCTGTATATAGACGAGGAGGACGTTTTTACTTCCGCCGGCGCTGCTGCCGGTATCGATCTTTGTCTTCACATCATCCGTAAGGATTTTGGAACAGTCGTGGCCAATGACGTTGCCCGGCACTTGGTGGTTTCGCCGCATCGCGAGGGTGGCCAGGCGCAGTTCATCGACAAACCGGTGGGAGAGCAGGCCGACCCATGGCTCGCCCATCTGTTGGAATGGTCGCAGGGCAACCTGCATACGGAAATTACAATCGAGCAGCTTGCCCTGCAGGCCAAGGTCAGTCGGAGAACCCTCTCTCGCCGTTTCGTGGAAGCCACAGGCCTGAGCCCGCATCGGTGGATTACGTCACTGCGCTTGCGCAGAGGAAAGGACCTGCTGGAAACCACTGCTCTATCGATTGAGGAGATCGCAGAAAAGTGCGGTTTTCAATCCGGAGCCCTGCTAAGGCACCACTTCCGCGAGCAAGTCAAAATCAGTCCGAGAACCTATCGGGATCACTTTCGGCAAACTCCGGAAGTTTAGGCGATCCATGCCTCATTTTGGGGGATCTGGCGCGTGCGCAAATGTGGCTACCTTGCGCCCGGCAGGTATTTCCCCGGAATCGCCTGCCCCGGCCCTTCCCCATCCCAAAAGATCTCGACAATCCACCAGCGCCGGCCATCGTAGAAGAGTTGGAAGCTGTTGATGCCGCGCACCGTGGGCGCCTCACCCCTCGCCCGGCGTCCTTCATAGGTGGAAAACACCTGCGCAATATGGCCAAACTCCTCCTGCTTGCGCGCAATCTCGCTCTCGAACCAGCCGTTTTGCTTCATCGATGCTGATGACCGCGCTACGTAGTCCTCCACCTTCAGGATGCGCAGCGCCGAAGCTCCACCCTCGCCCTTCACCACCGGGATCAGCCGCCCCTCGGGGACGAATAATGACCGGAAGCGGTTCCAGTCGCGGTCGCCGGGCGGGCCGGAGATGACGTCATACACGGCCGCGATAATAGCGTCGATGCTGCTGACGTCGGCGGGCCGCTCGGCGGAATTCGCCTGTGAGCCTGTGACTTCAGCCGGCGCCTTTCCGGGGTTCCCGGGGACCAGCCGGGTACCGGCCCGCAAGGCCAGCACAAGCACGGCCGGCAGCGCTGCGACGATCATTGCGAACCGCAGTTTCGTGAGCCGAGCAGGATTGCCCATCATGGTGCCACTCTCCTTTAATGAACCGGAAAATTATAAACAGCGCTCGAGCGGCAGGCGCCCCGGCGGGGCAAACAGCGCGATCCGCGCGATTGGCGCCTTTGGCGGCTGGCGTTTTGCCTTTCTTCTCGGTTAAACTGTGAGTTAATTCCGCCGAAAGCCTTCTCGTGAGAGCACAAACCCGTCATCAACTCAAGCAGGACCGATTTGCTGCGGCCGTAATGACCCAGATGTCGTGGGCCCAGGAGCACCGCAGAGAACTGACCATTGCCGGCATTGTGGCTGCCGTTATTGTGGCGCTTGGCATTACCTTCTGGTGGGTGAATGGCCAACGCAACCTGACGGCCAGCGCCAAACTGGGCGAGGCGCAGCGCCTGTTCGAATCGCCGCTGAGTACTGCCGGAACGCCGCCTGCCCCTGGCGAGCAGAGCTTTGCTACCTCCTCCGACCGGGCCAGAGCGGCGCTGCCCAGGTTTATGGAGATCGCGGATCACTATGGCTTTACCGAGTCAGGCCATATTGCCCGTTATTATGCGGGGATCGCGTACCGGGACATGGGCGACAACGCCGATGCGGAGAAGTTGCTGAAGAAAACGGCAGGCGATCGCGATGCGGACCTGTCTTCGTTCTCCTGGTATGCGCTGGCGCAGATTTATGAGGCGGGGGGGCGCGGGCAGGATGCCATCCACGCCTACCAGCAGTTGATTACTCATCCCTCGGACGTGCTTTCCAAGCCGACTGCCGAGTTGTACCTGGCGCAGTATTACGAGCAGAAAGAGCAACCCGCCGACGCCAAAAAGCTCTACCAGCAGATCGCAAAGGAAGACCCCAAGAGCGAAGCAGCGCAATTTGCGCAATCGCGTCTGAGCGTTTTGAAATAGCTTCGGAACCTGTTGCACTCGCCCCGCGAATGCAGGTCCCTCGCTGCGCTGGAGCTGACACACCAATAATGGGAGGCGCTATTTGCCGGAACCGGCAGCCATTTTTCTTACCATGGCCAGCACCAGCTTGCGATCGCTTTCATTGAGGTTGGAAGAATACTTGCGGATCTGAAACAGGAAACGTACTTCATCTTCGGAGAGCGAAGGAACCGGCTTGTTGCCATTGCTCTTCTCGGTGAAGAACCCGCCGAGCGGAACCTCCATTGCATCCGCAATCTTCGCCAGCGTGTCGAGCGAAGGAATGGTGTGGCCATTCTCCACCCGGGAAAGGTAACAGCGCAGCAGCCCGGTGCGCTTTTCAATGTCGCCCTGCGACATGCCTCGTTGCAAACGTAAGTTGCGGATTGTCTCGCCAATGTTCATGGGATACGGGGGCTGCTCAGGGCCTGCTTCGGGGGTGCACGCATAGTAACGAGAGTAGAAGCTGGTTGCAAGCAGAAATTTTCCCTAGCTTCGAAGCTCCCGGCCACCCAGAAATGCCTACAGGGAAACACTGGGAACACGCAAGATTATTCTGCGCATCGCAGCCGCCAAAATACGACATCACCCCGGATCAGCCGGCTTGTGATTCGGGCCGGCTCTTGCGGAAAACGATTTTTATCCCCTCGCGCCAGCGCTCATCCACTCCAATAACCATCCACTCGATATCCGGCGAAATATATCGCAGCAACGTATCGGTGGCAGGGTGAAGGCGCAAGGCCGGGGCAACCAAAAACAGCATTGGCGGCTCGGGAGACAGCTTTGAGAAATACCCGAAGCCCTCGAACTCATTGCGATCGTGGTGCCAGCGGACGCGGGCCCAGTAATCGAGCCCCTGGATGGGCAGTTGGAGATCCTCATCTGCCTTTAGCTCAATAACCGCGAGGCGGCCGCTACGCGTTGCCGCCAGCAGGTCGATCATGGCGCGGTCGCCGGCCGAGAACGCCGGCACCTGCGAGTACACCGGAGCCGCTAATCGCGAATCGAGCGCCTGTAATTCCTTAGCCGCAAGCGATTCCAGCCAGCTTTCCGGGTGCATGCGCCAGAACAGGCTGCGGTAGTCGCCGCCCGGCCGCCGGTCGCGCACGATCCGCGCCAGCAGTTCCCGCATTTGGCCCTCATTCGCATCTTCCAGCCGGTACGCCGCTGCCCCTGCGCCGAAACAGATTTCTGCGCCGTCCCCGCCCCACGCAAGATCTCGGCCCCCTCCACCGTACCGCGCACGCGCAAACTCGAGGCCGCGCACACGAAATGAGATTTCGGCGGCTGAACGAACCACAACTTCCACATCGCCGGCCAGCGCTCCGGCAGCATGCATCACCCGCTCAATGGCCGGTGCAAGCCGCTCGCGCGCGGCGGCTTCATCCACTTTATGCCCTAGCCTCGTCAAGATGTTTCCGCGATCCTCACAATCCACGTTCTGGCATGAGCCCTCCTGCTCATCCACTTCCCACAGTTCGAATTGAGCCAGGGTGCGATTGGTGTGCGCCATTCGCCCGCGCAACACCTCAGAGCTTCCGCGCGGCACAAAAAGCTTCAGGCCCTTAACATGGGTACGCGGGGCAAGCCTGCGCCGGCAATGCTCAAGCCACAGGAGCCCGAAACTCAGTGAGCCGTCGATGGCGCTCTGCGGTTCGGCCGCATTCACTCCCAGGACAGCGAAGGCGCAGCCGGCCGTGCGCAGAATTCCGCGCGCGTACACCGGGCTAAAGGTGCGCTCCAGGTCAGCGGTAGAACGCAACCGGTCAGCCGTTGAGGATGGAAATTCCCGCGCCAGAACGCGCTGCAGCACGCCTTCAAACCTGGAGCGCACTGCCCGCCGCGCCGAGGGCAAGCGCCACTCTTTCCCGCGGACGATTTCAAGGTGCGACGGCTTTGCCTGGCCGAACCGCCGCACCGTCATCCGCAGCGTGCCGTTTCGCGTTTCGCACTCCAGCACCCGCCGTACACTATTGCGCTCTTCTGACCAGAAGTGCACCAGGCATTTGCCGTATTCTCCGGAAACCGAATAGCTGGCCTGCCGCAGGTCAAATACAGCGTGCCCGTCCTCAAGGACCTGCGCGTCGCGCGAGCCTCCCAAAAACGCTTCCAGGTTCCGCGACAGGGCCTGGGGATCAATCCCTTTCGGCATGGCAGGCGAGTATAGCGACGGATAAGGCAAAAGGAAAAAGGCAAAAGGCAACTGGAGCGCACAGGACCCAGGAGGTACTTAAACGAGCGTTCTGACTGCCAGCCAGCTCCAGCCACTTCGGTTTCATTGTGAGACGTACACTCCGTAGCACGTTCATAACTTGGCACATAGTGGGCCAATTCGCTTGACTCAATTTGAGATGGCACCTAGTGTCCCGAATAGGAACGGGCAATCTGACCGGGAGAGTTCGTGTCGCTACCGCCGCTTGAGCACCCTGCGCTTGAAGTGGTTTTTGACTCTTCGTATGAGGAGCGCTTTTCCAGCCTGCTGCTGCGGCTGTTAAGCGCGGCCACGCACGAAAACGAGCCCGCTGCCCTGCTCGCGTTCCTGTGTTGCGAAGTCCGGCTGCTGTTTGCCGCGAGTTCCGCTTCGATCTGGAGAACAACTCCGAACGGCAGTTTCCAGTTGCTGAAGTTCGATTCTCCGGCCGGGCTCGAGATCAAGCGCCTTCGCTTTACGCCTGCCGAGGCGCCCACTCTGGCTCGGCCGGCACAGCACCGGACCGCTCTCGCCATCGATGATGCAGCCCAGGTTCAGTGCCGGTTTGCCGCTGCTTTGGGCGCCCGCTCACTCCTGGCGGCGCCGGTTGTGGCTGCGGGAAACATCGCGGTGCTTGCGATTTCCGACAGGGAACACTGCGGCCGTTATTCCGGCGAGGATGCCAGAAAGCTCGCTATCATCGCCGCGCAGGCCGGCTTGCTGCTCGGTGCAGGCGCCATGGAACGATCCGGGCGCGAGGAGCAGAGGCGGAGCGAACTGCTGGTGCACTGCGCCCAGCTTCTCCACTCCACCATCGACATCACGACGTTGTGCAGAATTCTGGCTGACCATGGGCGCGCGATATTCCATTCAAGCTCGGCCGCGGTGGCGCTGGCGACAAACGGCAAGCCCGAAATCCAGGCAGTGGCGGCTGAGGAGGAAGGCGCCGCGGAAGAGCTGAGAGCCGAGTACGCATCCCAGGCCGGCAACTGGCTCCATTCTCTGGTGGAACAGGCCTGCTCCAGCGATGGCCCGGTGTGGCTCCCCATTGAAGCCACGGAGCCGGGGGCCAAAGAGGCAATCTGCGCGCCACTGCGCACCGCCCAGCGGCGCGGAGCCATCGTGATCCTGGGCAATGTTGCCGGAGCGTTTGCCAATCATGATCTCGCGCTGCTCAGCGCCATTGCCGAGTTCGGCGCGCTCGCGGTGGCCAATTGCGACCTGTATTCGCGAGCCGGCTCGCAAGCCGAACAACTGCACCAGGCAGCCCTTGCCTGTAAGGAAGAGCAGCGAGCCTGCACGCTGCTGGCCGCTCTTGCCGAGGGCCTGGTTCGCCAGGGGCCGTCGGGGCTTCCGGCCGAACTCGCAGCACGGGCGAACGAGATTGCGGGTTCCAGCGCGGCCGTGGTCGCGGTGCCCGCGGGTCCAGTGTTCGAGGTCACTGCAACGCATTCATCGGCTGAGATTCCGGCTGCGACTGCCTGGCAACTGGGAACGGCCCTGGGACGTGCGCTGGCAATGCGTCCCGAAACCGTAATCCAGGGCACCGCCACTCAGCTCCTCGGTCCTGTCCTGGCTGGTGAGGTTGGATGGCGAGATGTGGTGATCGCGCGACTCGGAGCGCAAGGCGCTGACCCTCTTGGAGTCCTCTGCATCGCGAATACGGCCGACAAGCCCGGGCTCAAGAAAACCGGCGTGCCGGGAACCGGCAAGCCCGACGCACTGCCGGCCCTGCGCGCGCTCGCCGGTTTCGGATCGCTTGCGTTCGGCAACGCGCAACTGGAACGCCGCATTGCCGAGAGTTCCCGCAAATGGGAAGCGATCGCCGATGCCGCCCACGACCTCATTTTCGTGCACGACAACGAAGGCCGCATTCTCCACTTGAACACGCGCATGGCTGAGGCCGTAGGCTGCAAGCCGCACGAGCTTGCGGGAGTTCCGGTGCAGGTGGTAACGAGCCTCCTTTCGCACGGGGAACGCTCCAGCGCAGGCGCTTCCGAATCATGCAGCCTGTGCCAACTGGCGCCTGCCGCCGCCGGCCGGGATAGCGGACCGCAGATTACGTTTTCCGACCGGACGTACCGGTTGAGCTCGGTCAGGGGCGCGAACGGGGAGGCAGGCGGGTACGTAGCGCATTGCCTCGAGGACATCAGCGATGCGTATGAGGCGGAACAGCGCTATCGCGAGCTTTTCCAGAACACGCAGGAAGGCATCTTCTTCACCACGCCGAGCGGGCGGTTTATTGAAGTGAATGATGCCCTGGTTGCGATTCTGGGCTACGCCAGCCGCGAAGAGCTTCTTCTGGCCGACGCAGCGGGCATGTTCTGCGATCCCGATTCCCGGGCACGCTTCGAGCGCATGCTGGGGGAACGCGGCGCGGTCACGGGCTGGGTTGAGCCGCTGCGCCGCAAGGACGGCAGCGTGGTGCACACGCTGCAAAATGTTTACGTAGTGCGTAACAGCCACGGCGAAGTAACGCAGCACCGCGGTCTTGTGCTCGATATTACGCATTTGCGCGACTCGCAAATTGAATTGCAGCAGGAAAGGGACTTCACCGCCCGAATCCTGCAGCACACGCGCCACGTCATCATCGTCACCACTCCGGATGGAATCATCAGCTACGCCAATCAGCGCGGGTTGCAGGCATTTGGCGGGGAAGGAGAGCTGGCGGGCAGGAGCCTGCTTGAATTCATACCAGCAGAAAACCGGCAGTCCTGGAGCGATGTACTGGCCCTCGCCGCTCGCGGCCAGCACGCGGGCGGGCTGGAACTGCGCCTGCAATCGCGCGCGTTCTGCGCCGACATCAGCCCGATTTCCGATGACCTGGGGACCGCCGCCAGCCTGATGGTGGTGCTTACCGATGTCAGTGAAGCCGCGGCTCTTCAGGCCAAGCTGGCGCAAACGGAGAAACTGGCGGCAGTGGGCCAGCTCGTTTCCGGAGTCGCCCATGAAGTCAATAATCCGCTCACGGCAATCCTGGGTTTCTCCGACCTGCTGCTCAACGATGCTTCCCTGCCGGAGCACGCCAAGAAGGACCTCCGCGTCATCATGCAGGAGGCGCAGCGCACCAAGACCATAGTTCAGAACCTGTTGAGCTTCGCCCGGCAGGTTCCACCGCAACGCGAGCCCGTGCACATGAACGCGCTGCTGCGCAACACCGTGCAATTGCGCGCCTACGATTTGAACAACCGCCGGATTGAGGTTGTGGAGCACTTCACCGAACCACTGCCGCCGGTGATGGGCGATTCCCACCAGTTGCAGCAGGTATTTCTCAACATCCTGAACAACGCCTATGACGCCATCACCGAATCCTCGCGGCCCGGGCGGATCGAAATCGCCACCGCATCCACGGCGACCCACGTGGAGCTTACATTCCGCGATAACGGACCGGGCGTCAGCCAGCCGGAACGCATTTTCGATCCTTTCTTCACCACCAAGGAGGCGGGCAAGGGCACGGGCCTTGGGCTCAGCATCTGTTATGGCATCGTGCGGCAGCACGGAGGCGAAATTACCTGCCGCAACAACCGCGACGGGCCGGGAGCCACCTTTGCAGTGCGCCTGCCGCTTGCTTTGGGAGCCGAAAAATGAATGCGCTGCCGATTCTCGTAATCGATGACGAACCCGCCGTGGTGGCGTTCGTGCGCGCCGCACTCGAGCGCAGTGGATACGCCGTAGTTGCGGCGCGTTCCGGCGCTGAAGCCCTCGATCTGCTCAAACGCGGCGCATTCCGCGGCGTCATCTCCGACATGCGCACTCCCGGCGGCGTCACCGGGGCCGATGTTCACGCATGGCTGGCGCAGAACCAGCCCGACCTGCTCGGCCGGGTCATTTTCATCACCGGCGACATCGTCAATGAGGAAACGCGGCGCCTGCTGGGCGCAACCGGCGCCCCCTGCATCGAAAAACCCTTCCGCGTGCAGCAACTGCTCACCGTGGTCGAGGAGCGATTCTAGAATGACCGAGGCCCCCATTCGATTCCTGGTGGTTGACGATCAGCAGAGCATCCGCCGGCTTTGCATCACCGTGGCCCGCAATCTCGGGTTTGAATGCGCCGAGGCAGCAAGCGGCGAAGATGCCTTGCGGCGCATGGAATGCGAGCCGCCCGATGTGGTGCTTGCCGACCTCCGCATGGAGAACATGGACGGCCTCGACTTTCTGGCGGCCATCAAACGGCTGCAGCCCGCCACCGAAGTGACCATCATGACCGGCTTCGGATCCGTTGAAACCGCGGTGCATGCCATGAAGCTCGGCGCCTACGATTACATTACGAAGCCTTTCCGGCTGGAGGAACTCACTCTGATGCTGCAGCGCATGGCGGAGCGCGTTCGCCTGCTGAACGAAAACCGCTTTCTCCGCGAGCGCATGGATGCAGAAAGTGAACTGAACGGCATTGTAGGAAATTCTTCCAGGATTCAGGATGTGCTCCGCATGGTTGCCCGCCTGAAAGAGGGCACAAGCCCGGTTCTAATTTGCGGTGAAAGCGGCACGGGCAAGGAACTGGTGGCGCGGGCCATTCATTTCGGGGGAGCGCTGGCCTCGCGGCCTTTCATCGCAGTGGACTGCGGCTCGCTGGTTCCCACACTGGTGGAAAGCGAATTATTTGGGTACGAGAGAGGCGCCTTTACGGGCGCAGTGAAAACCAAGCAGGGGCTTTTCGAGGCGGCGCATCGCGGCACCCTGTTTCTGGATGAAGTTGGGGAACTGCCGCTCGAGATGCAGGCCAAGCTGCTGCGCGCATTGCAGGAGAAGGAAATCCGCCGTGTGGGCGGCAACCAGCCCGTCCCGGTATGCGTGCGCGTGATCGCTGCTACGAATCGCAACCTCGAAGCCGCATATCAGCAGGGCACGTTTCGCAAGGACCTCTATTTCCGGCTGAACGTAGTCGCGGTGCATCTTCCCACGCTGCGCGAGCGGAAGAGCGACATCCCGCTGCTGGTGCACTGGTTCCTTGACCGGCATGCCAACGGAGAAAAGCTTTCGATCAGCGATTCCGCCATGGCGGCACTGGTGGAATACGATTGGCCGGGAAACGTCAGGGAGCTTGAGAATTCCATCGAGCATGCGCTGGCCCTGCGAAACAGCAGCCAGATTGACATCGCAGATTTACCGCCCACCCTGCAGCCGCGCCCGGCAGAACAAGCCCGGCCTTCAGCTTATCCGCAACGGGCAGACGTAACCCAGCTCGAGCAGGTTGAGCGGGTTACGATTGCCCGCGTGTTCGAACAGGTGCAGGGCGATAAGCAGCGTGCCCGGCAAATGCTGGGCATCAGTCGCGCAACGCTGTACCGGAAGCTGAAGCGTTATCACATAGGCCCGTTCAGCATGCCGCCCAGCGCGGCAAGCTAGCGCGCGCCGCAGCAGAAGCTTTACGACTCAGCCCTCGATCACCCCAGATAATTCAAGAATTTCTGCGGGCTGCTCTGGAACGTGGGGAAGACCTTTGGCAGATCGCGGTTGCCGATGTGCCGGTACACGGCCTCGCCCAGCACCTGGCGGAAGTCGGTGGTGAGCGCCAGATCCCGGCCTTCAAACAGTTGCTCACCCTGCAGCCCCGGCCACCTTCCATACACCCGGCCGCCCTTCACGGGACCGCCAAGCACGAACATCACGTTGGCATGCCCATGGTCGGTGCCCCGGTTGCCGTTTTCGCGCGCGGTGCGGCCGAACTCCGACATGCTGACCAGCACGGTATCGCCTGCCATGTCGCCGAGATCGCGCCAGAATGCAGCAATGGACTGCGAGAACTCGCGCAGCAGATTGGCGAGCTGGCCCTGCGTATTGCCTTCGTTCACGTGGTGATCCCACCCGCCGATATCGGCGAAGGCCACCTCGACTCCAAGATCCGCCTTCATCAATTGAGCGAGCTGGCGCAGGCTGTCGCCAAAGCGGCCGCGGGGGTAGTTGGCTCCAGGCGCGGGCGTATACCGGCCGGGATCTGCCGCCTTGAGCATTTTGACCGCATCGAAGGTTTCTGTTCCGGTGCCGTGCAGCGCGGCATCCACTGTCTGGTCGTACATCGCCTCAAAAGTGTTCGCCAGCGGCTGTGCGTTGGGATTGCGGCCGCCCACGCCAAAATCGCTGATGTTGCTGATGGCTACGGCCGGCTCGCGCCCCAGCAGGATGCGCGGCAGAGTGGGACCCAGAGCAATGGCGCGGAACGGCGAGGGGCCGGCGCCGCTCTCTCGCAGGCTGGCGACGGCTCGATTCAGCCATCCGTCTTCGGTTCCCTTGTAGCCGGGAGTGCCTGACTCCATGTAGTCCTGCGCGTCGAAATGCGAGCGCGTGGTGTCGGGTGATCCGGCGGCATGAACGATGGCAAGATGCTTCTGGTCCCACAGTGGCTTGAACGCGTCGAGCGACGGATGAAGGCCAAAGAAGCCGTCAAGATCGATGGCACTCACCGCCGAATTCGAAGGCCGCGGAATTGAGATGCTCGGCCGCATCGAGTAGTACGCCGCTTCGCCGTGAGGAACCACGATGTTCAGGCCGTCGGCAGCGCCCCGCTGGAACAGCACGACCAGCTTTCGCTTTCCTCCCAGGGTCTCGGCGCCCCAGGCTGCGCGCGTCAGGAATCCGGGAACGGCCGCGGTGCCCACAACTGCCATGGCGCCGCCCTTCATGAATACCCGCCGTGTAATTGCCATGCTTGCTCCTTACCGCTTTTGAAATTCGGGCGATCCAACAATCAGGGCCGCGATCATTCCGGGCTGGCGCTGGTCGGGCTTTTGCGGGTCTTCAACCTGCTTCAGGATGGTGGCGTGGGTCTTTGCCGAGACATCACCGGCCAAAAGAGCCTCTTCCAACGCCGCCACCATCGCCGGCGCATCCGGCGGCGCGTTCTTTCCGAATAGCGCATCGGCATCCACGCTCGCTCCGGGAAAATGTCCAGATCCAAGGGCCAGAGAAAAATTGATGCGGTTCAGCAGCGCCGAACTGCTCTCCCATGCTTCATTCTTTGCCGAGTAACCCGTGGGCGGCTGCATCTGATACAACGGCATCCCCATCCGGTTCAAGGTCTGCACCAGCGGCATCGCATTCTGCACATCGGCGCCGGTGGAGCGGATTGCCGAAACTACGAATTCGAACGGAGTTTTGATCTTGGCGCGGTATGCCTCCGGAGCCCAAAACTCGGGCGCCTGGAACATGGTGCGCAAAACCTCACGGATGTCGCCATCCGTCTTCAGGAACCGGTCAGCCATGCGCCGCACCAGCGGTTCCGGGGGATCGTCTCCGACGAAACGAATGGCCAGCTTTTTGCAGATAAAGTGCGCCGTCGAAGGGTGGCGCGCCAGCATCTCAAGCACTTCCATCCCTTCCTTCTCGCCGCTGCCTTTGATTTTGTGGCCGAGAACGAACTTGTCGCCCGGCTCATGGCGGCGCTCTTCAAAGTCGAAGCTGCCACCATCTCGGGGGCCCTTCACCGTCCAGCCGGTAAAAACCTTGGCTACTTCGGTCACGTCCTTCTGCGTATAGCCGCCGTCAACTCCCAAAGTGTGCAATTCCATCAGCTCGCGGCCGTAGTTTTCATTTAAGCCGGGCGCCTTCTTCTGGTTTTTCTGCTGTGGCTGGGGTCGCTGCACCATAACCGGCGGGCCGAAAGGACCGCGGCGCATTGCATACCGCGGCCCCTGCCGCCCCTCTGCGGCGGCGGAGTGCGGCCCAACGCTCTCGGCATTGTCGAGATAGAGGAGCATGGCCGGGCTCTTCGCGGTGGCAACCAGGAGCTCTTTAAATTTGCCCAGCGCGTGCGGCCGAATTGTGCCGTACTCATACTCGGTGACGTAGTAGCGGTCAAGGTTCTTGTTGATGAAGACGTTGAAGTGATTGAACCAGAAATCGGTCATCACTTCTTCCAACTGGCGATCGCTATACGCGGCGCGCAGAATCTTGGCCTGCTGCAGCTCGGTGACGACTACCGCCTGAGGGTTCTGCAGCGCCTGCATGGTTTCCTTCTGCCGCGGATTGAACTCGCTCATCCATTCCTGGCGCTCATCGGGATTCAATGCCTGCAGCAGGCGCGCGCGCTCATCGGGTGACATACGCAGGATATCCTGGTATCGCCGGTCGGGCGATTCGCTGTTCAGGCGATCGATGGCCGCAGCCTCGTCCTGCCGCAACTCGCGGCGTTGCTGCTGCCGCCGGGCTTTCGCGGCATCATCGTCAGCGGCGGCGTCGGCTGCGCCGTTGCCGTTGCCGCTGCTATTGGCCGGGCCGATTGCCGCGCCGCCGTTCTGGGTATCCTGCTTGTTCTGCTTGCGCTCGTCGTACTTGGCAATCATGGCCTCGTACACTGCGCGTTTCTCCGGGTCGCGCGGCATGCTGGCTCGCCCATTCTCCACCATGCGCGCTACCTGCGGCGGCGGAAACGTCTGGAACAATGCCCGGGCGTCCATATTCAGCGTGCGAAATCCGGCCAGCCGCGCATCCAGCGCGTGATCATCAATTTTCTCGGGATGGAGCTGCTGCTCGAACCACCTGTCAACTCCCATCGCCTCCACCCGCTCAGCCTCGCCCGGGCGCGGCCCGAAAGTGAAGCGATTCAGCGCGTGCACAGCCCGCCTGCCCTGTTCCATCTGCGGAATCCCGCTGTGGGAGTTCCTGGCTTTCTGCTTCTCTCCGGCAATCACGGCGGTGGTGGAAATCAGCAGGACTGCGAAAGTAATCAGCCGGTTTTTCGGCATTGGCAAGCTCCCCAAGAATTATGCCGTACCTCAACGCCCACTTCCAGGAGAGGACCAACCGGGTCACCACCGCGGTGACCCGGTTGGCTGAAGGCACGCGGCCCATTTCGCGCGCCTGCCGAAGCCCGTTGAGAATCAGCCTCGGCTGGGGAACAACAAATTGGCCGGCAACCGCCGGGCCAGTTACATCATTGAACCCTGGCCGGCAGAAAAGTTGCACCCTCTTTGCTTTATGCTTGGGTCATGACAAATGCGCCGCAGCAGCCTGAAATCACCATTCGCCAGGGCGAAAACTATCGCGAGTCGTATGCCAACAGCGTTCAGGTGCGCGTGAACGTGTGGGATTTCTTTCTGGTCTTCGGCACGCTGCAACAACCCTCTGAAACCCAGGTTGAAGTGCGGAACTTTCAGGGAATTTACCTGAGCCCGCAGCAGGCCAAGGCGCTGCTCAATATCCTTCGCCAGAACGTCACCAACTATGAAGCGATGTTCGGCGAAATCAAGCTTGATCCTCGAGCCGCCAGCGGACCGATTCATTGATGGCCTCGCCTACTCCGGCGGCGGCGCGCCGGCCCCGGCTTTTCATCGCCGGCCCTTTCCCGCTTTTTGCGCTTATTTTTGCCGCCATCCTGCTTCCTCATCTGGCATTGCTCTATTTGCCGTACTTCTGGGATGAAGCCGGCTATTACATTCCGGCCGCCCGCGATCTGCTGTTGTCAGGATCGTTGATTCCTCACACCACCTTGAGCAATGCTCACCCGCCGCTCGTCATGATGTGGCTGGCGCTGTGGTGGAAGGTCGCGGGCTTTGCGCCGGTGGTCACACGGCTGGCCATGCTGGCCATCGCAGCGGCCATGCTGGGCGGCGTTTACCGGCTGGCGGCCGTCCTTGCCAACCGCGAAGTGGCAATTGCCTCGACCATCTGTACTGCCGTTTTTCCTCCGGTTTTCGCGCAAAGCACTTTGGCGCACCTGGATATGGCCGCAGCGGCATTTACGTTTTGGGGGCTTCTCTTCTACTTCGAGCGGCGAACACCGGCAATGGTAATGGCTTTTTCGCTCGCGGCGCTGTCGAAGGAGACAGCCGTCATTGCACCGGTGGCTTTATTTGCCTGGGAGATGGTGTGCCCCGCGCTCGAGTTGCGCACCCGGCGCCGTTTGTGTGCTGTTCCCAGAGCCGGCTGGCGTGAATCGCTGCCGCTCCTTATACCCGGAGCGCCGCTGGCCTGCTGGTTCACCTTCCACTGGTGGCACACCGGCGTGGTCCTCGGCAACCCTGGATTCTTTCAGGCGAACGTGGCACAGACGCTCAGCATTCCGCGGGCGTTTTTTGCGCTGGCGCAGCGGATGTGGCAACTGATGGGGTATCTGAACATGTACGTGCTCACGCTCGGAGCGGCGGCAGCCATGTTCCTTCCGCCTCTTCCCGAGGGCACACATGGCAGCAGGGCGCCGCGCGATAATCCGCTGCGGCAACGCATTTCAGTACCCGCCCAACTGGCGCTGGCCGCGGTCATAGCGGCCTACCTTGCGCTGCTCTCGCTGGTCGGCGGCGCGCTGCTGGCCCGTTATCTGCTGCCGGTGTTTCCCCTTTGGATTCTCCTGTGCGTTTCGACTCTGCGCCGGCGGGTGCGGCTATGGCCTGCAATGGTTGCGATTGTTGCTTTGGCCTTCGTGCTGGCGCTGCTCTACCCTCCGCCTTACCGCATCGCACCGGAAGACACGCTGGCTTATCGCGATTTCATTCAGTTGCACCAGGCCGCTGCACGGCGCCTGGAAATGGCCGAGATTGCGCGCCCGGTGCTGACGGCATGGCCGGCAAGCGATGAACTGCAGCGGCCGTTCCTCGGCTACGTGCGCAAACCCCTGCAGGTAATCGCAGTTGAAGATTTTTCCCGCCAGCAGATCGAAGCCGCCCGCTTGACCTCAGATTGGAGCCTGGCGCTCATCTTCTCCACCAAATATGAGCCCCCGGGCGGCAGCGTTCTCGATGGCATTGCTTTCTGGCGCCGCGCTCATCAGCGCTGGTTCGGTTATCACCGAGACCTCGCGCCCGAGCAAGCTGCCCGGATTTTGCAGGCGCGCGTGCTGTGGTCAGAACATCGCGGCCCGCAGTGGGTCGCGATCCTTGCCCGCTGAGACTCGCCTTTGCGCGATAATAGGCGAGCCCAAAGGCACAACTGGATGAAGATACCGGCTCTACTCCCCATGTTGCTCGTGTCGTCACTTGCTCTGACCGCCCAGGTTGAGCATGCCGCGGTGGATCGCTACATCGAAAGCGAACTCAGCCGGCAACACATTCCCGGCCTGGCATTGGGTATTTACCGCGACGGCAAGATTGAGTATGCAAAGGGATATGGCCTGGCAAACGTGGAATTGAATGTGCCCGTGAAGCCCGAAACCATTTTCCAATCCGGCTCGGTCGGAAAGCAGTTCACCGCAACCGCCATCCTGATGCTGGTGGAACAGGGCAGGATTTCGCTCGACGATCCCATAACCAGGTACTTTCCGGATGCGCCGGAATTCTGGAAGACAATCAGGATCCGGAACCTGCTCAGCCACACCTCCGGGCTAAGAGAGTATGAGTCCGAGGAGATGACTCGGCCGGGCGGCCCGATCAATATGCGGGCCGACTACACAGAGGATCAACTGGTGCACATCATTGAGAAGTTCCCCATTGATTTTCCGGTGGGCGAGCGCTGGGCATATCGGAACACCAATTATGTCCTGCTCGGTGTGATCCTCCATCAGTTGACCGGCAAGTTTTACGGCGACTTTCTGCAGGAGCGCATCTTCCGGCCTCTCGGCATGGCAAGCACTCGAATCATCAGCGACATCGATATTGTGCCGAACCGCGCCGCAGGTTACGAACTGCACGATGGGCAGCTCAAGAACCAGGAATGGGTTTCCCCCACGTTCAACTCGACCGCCGACGGAGCGCTCTACTTCAATGTGCCTGACCTTGCCCGATGGGACGAAGCGCTCTATGGCGAGCGCCTGCTGAAGCGGTCTTCACTCGAGAGCATGTGGACCATCATGCGCCTCAACAATGGGCGCCAGAACGCTGGGAATTATGGCTTCGCCTGGGCCATTTCGCGGCTCAACGGCCATCGACTGGTCGAGCACGGCGGAGCCTGGCAGGGCTTTACGACCTACCTGGGGCGCTACACCGATGACAAGCTCACGGTCGTGGTGCTCACCAACCTCGATGCCGGTCATTCGGATCCCGGCGTCATCGGCCATCATGTAGCCGAGATGTACATTCCCGGCATAGCGGTTGCGGCGGCCAGGGCTTTGCCTGAACAGGATGCGAAGCTGAGGGAATTTCTACAGGGAGTATTGCGCCGGGCGGCTCAGGGCAGCCCCGATAAGAATGACTTCGAGCCCGGTTATGCTGAAACCATGACGACTGAGGCCATTAAGCGCTCGGCGGCCCGCATGCAGAAGTTTGGCGACCTCAAGTCGCTGGAATTTGTCGGCGAAAGCCGCGACGCCGACCTGCGCGAGCTGGACTGCCGTGCGACCTTCGCCAACGCGGCGCTGCTCTATCGCGTTTATCTGAACCGGGACGGTAAAATCGCGCGAGCCGTTCTGTACCAGTGACTCGTTGATGCATAAAGGCCGGTTGGAAGCATTCAGCGACGGTGTAATGGCAATTCTGATCACCATCATGGTGCTGGAATTGCGGATACCGAAAGGCCCGGACATTCGCGACCTGCTTCCGGTGCTGCCGGTGATCTGCACCTATGCTCTGAGCTTCATCTTTCTGGCAATTTACTGGAATAACCACCACCATATGTTGCAGGCAACTGACAGAATCAGCGGTGACGTGCTGTGGGCCAACGCCCATCTGCTGTTCTGGCTGTCGCTGGTGCCCTTCACCACCGCATGGATGGGCCAGCATGCATGGGCGCCCTGGCCCATTGCCACCTATGGCGCCAACCTGCTTCTGTGCGGGCTTGCCTACTACATCCTTGCGCACCGTCTGCTGGCGCATCACGCCAGTGACTCGCGCCTGGCGCGAGCGCTTGGCGACGACCTGAAAGGCAAAATCTCGCTTATCCCTTACATCGCCTCCATCCCGCTGGCGTTTTACTACCCGGCGCTGTCGTATGCCTGTTTCATCGGAGTGGCAATGATGTGGCTTGCGCCGGATAAGCGGATTGAGCGTGTGCTGGAGTGATGGAGATCGCGCTGCGAGTGCAAGATGGCGTGGTCCCGGGCGTAAGCCACTCGCTCTGGCTTCTGCGCCATAGCCTTTTCGGTTCCTCGCCTGTAGCATTGCGGGGCATGAAAATCGCCCGCTGCTCGCCTATTCTCGCAATCCTGGGTTGTGCGGCTCTTGCCGCCGGCCAGAACGGCTCGATGATTGCCGCCCCTGCGCCGCAGAGCGCCCTTTTGCCTTCTCCTTCCCAGGCACAAAGCCAGGGCCCGCCGACGCTTACCTTTCAGGACGCGCTCACGCGCGCGCGGGCGCTGGTGCCGGAGTTCAACAGCGCCCGCACCGATGCGGCCATTGCCCGCGAAGACCGGGTGCAGGCCCGGGCTGCCATGCTGCCCGGTGTGACCTATAACAATCAGGTGCTGTACACCGAGCCCAGCCGGAACCCGCTGGGAGTGGTCTATATATCCAACAACTCCGTGCACGAATACGTAAGCCAGGCGAACGCCCACGAGGAGATTGGGCTGGACAGCGTTTACCAGTACCGAAGCGCGCGGGCAGCGGAAGCTCTGGCCCAGGCCCGGCTGCAGATTGCTTCGCGCGGCCTGGTAGTGACGGTGGCAGAAGCCTATTACGGCCTGATCGTGGCGCAGCGGAAATACGGCACCGAACAGGCTGCCATGCAGGAGGCGCAGCGGTTTCTCACCATCAGCCAGCAACTGCAAAAGGGCGGCGAGGTAGCGCGCTCTGATGTGATTAAAGCGCAGATTCAGTTCAATGACCGCAGCCGGCTGCTGCAGGAAGCGCAGCTTGCACTGGAAAAAGCGCGCCTTGCCCTGGCGGTGCTTGTTTTCCATGACTTCAACCAGGATTTCTCGGTGGTGGATGACCTGTCGCTTTCTCCGCCGCTGCCGCCCATGGACGAAGTGCATGCCGCAGCGCTGCGCAACAACCCTGACGTTGCAGCAGCGCTTGCGCGGGCGAGCGTGGCACAAGCCGGGGTGGGCGAGGCGCGCGCCGGCTACCTGCCGCGGGTCGCCCTCGACTACTGGTACGGCATTGACGCGCCGCAGTTTGCGGTGAACGGGCCCGACCGCACCCGCAACCTGGGTTATGCCGCGGCCGCAACGCTCAATATCCCGATCTGGAACTGGGGCGCAACCCAGAGCAAGATTCGCCAGGCCAATTTGCGCCAGGAACAGGCCAAGATCGAACTCTCGGCGGCCCAGCGTCAACTGCTGGCTAACATCCAGACCGCCTACCATGAGGCCGAGCGAGCCCGATCGGAACTTGACCTGTTGCGGCAGTCATTCGAGCTGGCCAGCGACAGCCTGCGGCTGACCACATTGCGTTACCAGGGAGGCGAAGCCACGGTTCTCGAGGTAGTGGACGCGCAGAATACCCTGACGGAGGCGCGCGATGCTTTCGACGAAGCGGAATCGCGCTATCGCATCGCGCTGGCAAATCTGCAGACTCTGACCGGCAGCTTCTGATACTTTATGGCCCTTGTGGATCCGCATGTCTCCGAGTAGGTACATGAATCTTCCCAGTGTAAAACCTGCCCTCCTGGCTTTTTGCGTCCTCCTGGCGGGATGCTCGAAAAAGGAGGAGGAAGTTACGCCCGTGGTCGCCGTGCAAACGGCCACAGTCAAGCGCGGCCCAATTCAGCTCGTCATTGCGGCGCAGGCAGTGCTGTGGCCGGTGCAGCAATCGGCTGTCACGCCGAAAATAAGCGCTCCCGTGCTGAAGTTTTTTGTGAACCGCGGCAGCCGCGTGAAGCAGGGCGAGTTGCTCGCAACCCTCGAGAACCGCGATCTTCGCGGCGCCCTGCAGCAGGCCGAGGCAAACTATGAGAGCACTACCAAAGCCTCGCTGCCGGAAGACATCAAGAAGGCCCAACTTGACGTTACCGCGGCGAAGCAGGAGCTTGACGCCGAGCAGAAGTTGTTCACCAGCCGGGAAGAGTTGTTCAACCAGGGAGCGCTGCCGCGGAAGGATCTTGACCAGGCTCGCGTTTCTTACACCCAGGCGCAGAATCAGTACACTTTGGCCCAGCAGCACCTCGAGGCGCTGGAATCCGTAAGCGCCGCGCAGACCAAAAAATCGGCCGCAGGGCAGCTTGAAACCGCGGCCGCCAACGTCAGCTATTCGGAGATCCGCGCGCCGATTTCAGGAGTCGTAACCGAGCGCCCGCTGTTCCCCGGAGAACTGGCCTCGGCCGGCACGCCTCTGCTCACCATCATGGATACTTCGCGCGTCATTGCCAAGGCTCATATCCCGCAGGAGCAGGCAGCGCTGGTGAAAGCCGGCGATCCGGCTCAACTCGAGGCCGCCGACGGCCAAACCCGAGTGCCGGCGAAGATCACGCTGGTAAGCCCGGCCACCGATCCTAACAGCACCACAATTGAGATTTGGGCGGAAGCAGCCAACAAAGCCGGTTCACTGCGCCCCGGCACGACCGTGGGCCTGTCCGTTGTGGCTCGCAAGATTCCCGACGCGCTTACGGTGCCGGCCAGCGCCATTCTCAAGACAGATTCCGGCGCCGCCGTCATGACCATCGTGGAGGTGACGGCGCCGGACGGCTGCAAGAGCCTGGAGCCGAAAAAGCCCGCCGGCGGAGAAGCCAGGAGCGAGGAGCCGAAAGATAAAGGCAAGCCCGAAACCGTGCAATGCGCGCGCCAGCAGCCAGTGCAGCCCGGCGTGCAGTCGGGCGATCAAGTGCAGATTACCAGCGGCTTGAAGGAGGGCCAGACCATCATCGCCACCGGCGCCTATGGGCTTCCGGACTTTACGGAGGTGAAGCCGCAGGGAGCTGAGCAGAAAGAGTCCGGCGAAGACAAGAACAAGGACCAGGACAAATAGCTCATGCGCCTTCCCCGCATCTTTCATCCCTCCGAAGGAGATGAGCGCAACCAGAAAGCGCAGTTCTGGTTTGCGCGGCTGGCGAGCCCCATCATCTTCCTCATCCTGGTGTTGGCGGTGGCCGGCGCCTACATGGCGTTCACGCTTCCGGTTTCGGTTTTCCCCACCACTGACTTTCCCCGCGTCGTAATCGGAATCGATAACGGCGTAATGCCCATCGATCAGATGCTGGTCACCATCACGCGGCCCCTGGAAAACGCGGTGAACAGCGTGCAGGGATTGCAATCGGTGCGCTCGATAACCAGCCGGGGCGAAGCGGAGATCGATCTGTTTTTTGACTGGAACGTGGACATGTTCCAGACACTGCAGTACGTCGATGCGGCGGTTGCAACCATTCAGCCGGAATTGCCGGCGACTGCCAGGATCGATTCGCACCGCCTGACCTTCGCGTCGTTTCCCATCATCGGCTATTCACTCACCAGCGACACCGTGCCGCAAACCCAGCTCTGGGAGCTGGCCACATACACGATCAAGCCGCGCCTCAATCGCCTGGATGGCGTGGCGACCGTGGTGGTGCAGGGCGGCCAAGTGCCGGAGTATCACATCATCCCGGACCCGGCGAAGCTGCTGGCGGCGCAGGTTACGGTAAGCGACATTCTTGACGCGGTGCGCCGAACCAACCTGATTGATTCGCCCGGGCTGCTGCCCGAAGGACATGAGCTCTTCCTGGCACTGGTGAATGGCCAGGCGCGCACCCCCGAACAAATCGGCCAGATCGTCATCAAGACCACGCAGGCCGCAGTGCCAGTTCGCATTGCTGACGTTGCTTCGGTGCAGCCCGGAGTTCAGCAGATGTACACGCTGGTGAGCGCCGACGGCAAGCCCGCGGTGCTGCTCAACATCAATCGCCAGCCTTACAGCAATACCGTCGCGGTGGCCCAGGAAGCTCATGATGAGGTGGAAAAGCTGAGGCAGTCACTGCCTCCGGGCATCGAGATCAAGCCCTTCTATGATCAATCCATCATCGTCAATGCCTCAATCAAGAGTGTTCGCGACGCGATCCTCATCGGCCTCATCCTCGCCTCCACCATCATGGTGCTGTTCCTGCGCGATTGGGGCACCTCGATCGTCGCTGGGCTGGTGATTCCGGTCACCATTGCTGTCACGCTCATTATCCTGCGCATGCTGGGCCAGAGCTTCAACCTGATGACGCTGGGCGGCCTGGCGGCAGCGGTCGGCCTGGTGATCGACGATGCCATTGTTGTAGTCGAGAACATCGTCCTGCATCGCGATGCGGGCCAGCCGCGTCTGCAGGCCATTCATACCGCGCTGGCTGAGATTACGGTCCCGCTGATCGGCTCAACCGTAACGCCTATCGTGGTGCTTCTGCCTCTGGTTTCCATGGTGGGAGTCTATGGCGTGTTCTTTCGCGCGCTGGCTGTGACGGTGGGCGCAGCTTTGCTGACTTCATTGGCGCTGGCGCTTACCTGGACACCGAACCTCAGCCAGTTCTTCATCAGCCCCAGCCCGCGCCGGCCTCCGGCAGGCGCCGAAACCCTGGCCGAGGCAGCAGGTTCGCAGCAAGGCGGCTCTGAAGTGGAGCGACTGATGGCGGCAGAAGAGGCCGGCATGCAGGGGTTTTTCGGCCGAGTGGTCCGCGTGTACGAACGCGCCTTGCGGTTTTCCCTGGAACGCCCGCTCTGGATCGGGCTCGGTTCCGTAATCCTTATCGCGGTGGCGTTCCTCACCTACAAAGGCCTGGGACAGGATCTGCTTCCGCCGATGGATGAAGGCGGGTTCATTCTGGATTACTGGATGCCTGCGGGCAGTTCGCTGCAGGAGACTGCGCGCGTGCTCACCCATGTGGATCAGATCCTTCTCACCGAGCCGGAAGTGGCAAGCATCACCCGCCGCACCGGCCTGGAATTGGGTCTCTCGGCGGTCACGGAAGCCCATCGCGGCGATTTCACCGTCAAGCTAAAAGAAGACAAGTCGCGGCCTACCGACGACGTCATGGATGAGGTACGCAAGAAGGTTCAGAAGGAAGAGCCCGCGCTGCGCATTGAAGTGGTGCAGCTTCTCAGCGACATGATCAACGACCTTCAGACCAATGAACCAGCTCCCATCCAGATCGAGTTGTTTTCGGAAGATCAAACGCAATTGGCTGAGTGGGCGCCCAAAGTGGCCGACGCCATCAAGAAAGTGGAAGGCCCTGCCGATGTCCTGAACGGCATTGAAAACACGATCAGCGGCCCAGCCATTACGTTTACGGTGAACCCCACAACCACCGCGCGCGCAGGGTTTACGCCCGAAGAGGTCGCCACGGATGCGTCAGCTATTCTGGAGGGCGAGCCCGCGCCTACTCCGGTGATCAACAACGACCGCACATACACGATCCGTGTCCGCTTTCCTCAACAAAACCGCAGCTCGCTTGCCGACATGCAAAACACGCTGATCAGCAGCAGCAGCGGACATACAGCCACTCTGGGATCGCTCGCGACCATCGCGGAGTCACCGGGACAGATGGAAATTCGCCGGGAGAACCTGCAGCGCGACATAACCGTAACCGCTGAATTGGAGAAGCGCGATCTTGGCGGCACCGTGACGGACATTCAAAAGGCCATTGCCGACCTGCATCTTCCTTCGAATATTCGGGTGGAGTATGCGGGCGCTTACGCGCAACAGCAGAGCTCGTTTCGCGAGCTCGTAACCGTGACGGTTCTGGCCGTGGTGCTGGTGTTCCTGGTGCTGCTCTTCGAGTTCCGCAACTTCGCTGCGCCCGTCGCAATCCTTGCCTCGGCGCTTCTTTCCGTCTCCGGAGTCTTCTTTGCCCTGCTGGTGACCAGAACCACCTTCAATATCTCGTCATTTATGGGCGTCATTATGACGATTGGGATTGTTGCCAAGAATGGAATCCTGCTGCTTGACGCTGACGAGAAGTTCCGCTCGTGGGGCTTCACCCCTGAGGAGGCAATGATTCAGGCCGGCCGCCGCCGCTTGCGCCCGATTGTGATGACGGCGCTGGCCACCGTGGCCGGCATGCTGCCGCTGGCCTTCGGCATCGGCGCCGGCTCGCAGATGCTGCAACCGCTGGCCATTGCCGTCATTGGCGGCATCCTGATCTCGATGGTGCTCTCGCTGGTGATTACGCCAACCACATACTTCCGGCTGACGCGGGCGC
>JAFAIN010000259.1 GCA_019236695.1 Acidobacteriota bacterium
AATAGAACTTCCGCCGAAACGAAAGCCTGCCCGATTTTCGAGTTTCGCAATCCCCCCGGTATTCAGGATATGCGAAACTCGAAATTCGGAACTTCATAGCGGCTGATCCAAAATCCCCAGCAAACTCGAGCCCGGAAAAACAAGCGCTGCGCTCCCAGGCAAGTCTGAGTGGCTGATCTCCCCGTCCATTAACTCCCGTAGGTGAACATGACGATAGCTGAACTGAAAGAAAAGAACATAACCGAGCTGACCAAGATCGCTCGCACTCTTGAACTGCCCGGCGCCAGCGGCATGCGCAAGCAGGACCTGATCTTCAAAATCCTGCAGGCGCAGAGTGAAAAAGAGGGGCACATTTTTGCCGAAGGCGTGCTCGAAATCCTGCCTGACGGCTACGGATTCCTGCGCTCGCCCGATTACAACTACCTGCCCGGGCCCGATGACATCTATGTGTCGCCTTCCCAGATCCGGAAGTTTGACTTGAAGACGGGCGATACCATCAGCGGCCAGGTGCGGCCGCCGCATGAAGGCGAGAAATATTTCGCGCTGGTCAAGATCGAAGCCGTCAATTTCGAATCGCCGGAAGAGGCGCGCAACAAGATCCTCTTCGACAACCTGACGCCCCTCTATCCCAACGAGCGCATCAAGCTCGAAACCGTCCGCGACAACATAACAGCGCGCATCATGGACCTGCTGATTCCCATCGGAAAAGGGCAGCGCGGCCTTATCGTTTCACCGCCGCGCGCCGGCAAGACCATGATCCTGCAGAACATCGCAAACTCCATAACCACAAATCATCCCGAAGTGGTGCTCATTGTCCTGCTCATTGACGAGCGCCCGGAAGAAGTCACCGACATGCAGCGCTCGGTGAAGGGCGAAGTCATCAGCTCCACCTTCGACGAACCGGCTGCCCGGCACGTGCAGGTGGCCGAAATGGTCATCGAAAAAGCCAAGCGACTGGTGGAGCACAAGCGCGACGTGGTCATCCTGCTTGATTCGATCACGCGCCTGGCCCGCGCCTACAACACCATTGTGCCGCCATCCGGCAAGGTGCTCTCCGGCGGCGTCGATTCCAACGCACTGCAGCGGCCCAAGCGCTTTTTCGGGGCGGCCCGCAATATTGAAGAAGGCGGCTCGCTCACCATCATCGCCACCGCGCTGGTGGAAACCGGCTCGCGCATGGATGACGTGATCTTTGAAGAATTCAAAGGCACGGGAAACATGGAAGTCATCCTCGACCGCAAGCTGAGCGACAAGCGGGTGTTTCCGGCCATCGACATTCAGCGCTCCGGCACCCGCAAGGAAGAACTGCTCATTCCCAAGGAGGACCTGGCTCGCACGTATGTGCTGCGCCGCGTCCTGAACCCGCTCTCGCCGGTTGAAGCCATGGAATTGCTCATCGACAAGCTGGGCAAGACCAGGACCAACGGCGAGTTCCTGGCGAACATGAGCTCAATTTAGCTCTCTCGATCAAATGTCGTGGTTCCGGCCGCCCTCGGCCGGAAGGGCGGCCGAAGGCCGCAATCGCCTAAGCAAACAGAAACTCCTTCGTCCTCAATTCCTTCACCTTGTCCCTCAGCTTCGCCGCCGCTTCGAATTCGAAGCGCTTTGCCGCTTCGCGCATCTGGGTTTCGAGCTGCACAATATAAATGTCGAGTTCGTCCTGCGACTTGAATTCGGGCAATTCTTCCGAGGCAGTCGAAATTTCCACGTAGTCGCCCGAAACGATAGACGCCAGCTCCATCGAAACCGGGCGCACAATGCTTTCGGGCGTAATTCCGTGCTCTTCGTTGTATGCCCGCTGGATGGCGCGGCGCCGGTCGGTTTCGTCCATGGCCTTCTGCATCGAGTCGGTGACGCGGTCGGCATACAGGATGGCGCGCCCCCGCAGGTTGCGGGCGCAGCGGCCAACGGTCTGGATCAGCGACCCCGAGGAGCGCAGAAAACCTTCTTTATCGGCATCCAGAATTACCACCAGCGAGACCTCCGGCAAATCAAGTCCTTCGCGCAGCAGGTTGATGCCGATCAGCACGTCAAACTCGCCTTTGCGCAGGTCGCGCAGGATTTTGACCCGCTCGAGTGTCTCGATTTCCGAGTGCATATAGCGGCAGCGCACTCCGACTTCGCTGTAGTACTCCGCCAGATCTTCTGCCATGCGCTTGGTCAGGGTCGTAACCAGTACGCGCTCGCCGAGGTTCACGCGATCGCGAATTTCGTGCAAAAGGTCGTCAATCTGTCCTTTCACCGGCCTAACCTCGACTTCCGGATCAACCAGGCCGGTGGGCCGGATGATCTGTTCCACCACAACGCCCGCGGCCCGCGTCAGTTCGTACGGGCCCGGCGTAGCCGAAACGTATACAACCTGGTTCACGCGGTTTTCGAACTCCTCAAAGGTCAGCGGCCGGTTGTCGAGCGCCGAAGGCAGCCGGAAGCCGTATTCGATGAGGACTTCCTTGCGCGAGCGATCCCCGTGCCACATGCCGCGGAGCTGAGGAACGGTCTGGTGCGATTCGTCGATAAACATCAGGAAATCGCGCGGGACGTAGTCAAGCAGTGTCGGCGGAGGCTCGCCGGGCAGGCGGCCGGTGAAGTGCCGCGAGTAGTTTTCGATGCCATGGCAATAGCCCATGGTTTTGATCATTTCCAGGTCAAAGCGGGTCCGCTGGTGGATGCGCTGCGATTCCACCATGCGGCCCTGCTTCTCCAGTTCCGCCTCCCACCACGCCAGTTCAGCCAGAATGCTTTCCACGGCCGTAGACCTGGTTTCCGGTTTCATCACGTAGTGCGTTTTGGGATAAATCGGCAGGCGCGCATACTTCTGCCGCACCGTTCCGAACAGCGGGTCGATTTGGGACAGCGAATCCACCTGGTCGCCCCAGAGTTCGATCCGGTATGCGTAATCCTCATAGGTGGGGAAAATTTCGATCTGGTCGCCGCGCACGCGGAACGTGCCTCGGCGAAATTCATGGTCATTGCGCTCATACAGAATCTCGACGAGCTTGCGCAGGATGTCGTCGCGCCTGATTTTCTGGCCGCGCTCCAGGAACAGCAGCATGCCGTAGTAGGCCTCGGGCGATCCCAGGCCGTAAATGCAGCTCACCGAAGCCACAATGATGCAGTCGCGGCGCTCGAACAGGCTGCGGGTGGCGGAAAGCCGCAGCTTGTCGAGTTCATCGTTGATGGTTGCTTCTTTTTCGATGTAAACGTCGGCCGCCGGAATATAGGCTTCGGGCTGGTAAAAATCGTAGTACGAAACAAAATATTCAACGGCGTTCTGCGGGAAGAAATTCTTGAATTCATGAAAAAGCTGCGCTGCCAGGGTCTTGTTGTGGGCCAGCACCAGCGCCGGGCGGTTCACCTGCTCGATAATCTTGGCCATGGTGTATGTCTTGCCCGAGCCGGTTACTCCGAGCAGCACCTGATGCTTCTCGCCGTCGAACACACCATGCCGGAGGGCCTCGATTGCCTGCCCCTGGTCACCTTGGGGCTTGTAATTGCTGACCAGACGGAAATCCATAGGGATACGCGCGATCCGATACGATTTTCAGGCGCTGAATATCTCTTTATTATATGTGCCCGCGTCTATGTTTTTTGAGGCCGAGCGTGCCGGCATCGAAACTCCGCTGATCGAGCCGTTGCAGCGACTTCGCCATCCAGGGTTTCAGCAGTGGACGGTGGGGAATGTGGCAAAGGTGCTCAGCGATGAACCAAACGCTTTTCTCCGCCGTCATCCAGTTGCGGCGGTCGAAGCGGCTGAGGTCCACGGGCTGCGAGTAGCTGCGCAGGCTGCGCTCGCCGCGCAGGTTGAAATATACGTCAAAGTAGCTCATCGCCAGTTCGCGAAGATTGCGAAACACCGGATCGCGCCAGCGGCAGCCGGTGTAATTTGATTTGGCAATTGCGCCCCAATGCCCGCGAACGCGGTAGATGGCCACCACATGATCGGTGTCGTTGTGAGCTTCCAGATCGAGCACCAGCGGCGGAAAACCCACCGCGCGGAGCGCCGCGGCGCCGAAAATCGCGCCCTCCAGGCAATGCGCAGTGCGCTCTCGCAACACCCTTCGCGGCGACCAGGAAGTGGACGCCAGGTGGTACGGAATTTCGTCAAGAAAACGCTGGATGCCTGCCGGCGTCTTGAGCCCTTTCAGGAACCGCAACTCTGCCGCGCTGAACCCAGGTGTGCTCACGCAAGGCCAAGGTATCACGGGCGGCAACTGAACCGGCGACGCGGCAAAAAGGGGTATTCCAATCCGCGCTGTGCCATCAAAACTGAATCGGCTGCCCCTGGTTCGTCATCTGGAGGTGGGAGGCTCAAATGAGAATCACCCTGACGACTCCTGCCGGCAACATCGGAAGCAAAGTGGCCGCAATCCTTCTCGATACGCCAGGCGTGGCGCTCACTCTGCTGGCTCGGACTCCGGAGAAAGTGGAGCGCTTCGCCCTTCGCGGCGCACGCATCGTCGCCGGAGACCAGCTCTCTGCCGATTCTCTCGACCTCGCGGTGGAAGGCGCCGATGCGCTCTTCTGGGTCACGGGGATGGATTATGGCGTCGCCGACGTTCGCGGGCGCTACAACCGCTTTGCTGATGCCGCCGCCGGCGCGCTCCTCCGCCACCCGGAGTTGCGCCTGGTTCACCTGTCGAGCATTGGTGCGCAATTGCCCGAAGGCACCGGCCCGATTAAGGGGCTGCACGATGCGGAGGGCAAACTGAACGCCGCGGCGAAGAACATAACCCATCTTCGGGCTAATTACTTTATGGAGAACGTGCTGGCCTCACTCGCCACAATCCGGTCCGACAGCGCCATCTACTCTTCGGTTCCGGGTAACCGTGCGCTGGAGCAGGTTGCCACGGCCGATATCGCGGCCGCTGCTGCACACTGGCTCCTCCATGAGGCGCGGGGCCAGAGGGTGGTAGATGTATTCGGGCCCGAAGACATCACCTTCGACCAGGTTGCGGCCACACTTTCCGAAGCCCTGGGCGAGCCAGTGCGGCATGTGCAGATTCCGCCTTCAGCCCTCACCGCGGCGCTCAGAGAGTTGGGACTTTCGCAGCAGGTGGCCGCCGAATTGGCTGAACTGCAGGGGGCGATCTCTGCCGGCACTCTGACTCGCGTGGGCGATGCCCAATGGCGGGGCGCCACACGTTTTGCCGGATTCGCCCAGGAGGTGGTTGTACCGGCCTATCGGGGCGTAACCGCCGCAGCCTAGTTGCGCCGCTGCCAGCCCGAGGACCTTGGCGGCAAGCGGCTTTCGCCCGGAGTAGAATGCACTCAGTTATGCAGTCAGGGCTCCTGAAATGAGGGCTCTTTTGCCCACAACTCCTGGAGGTTGGCATGAGGAAGTTCCGATTATTGGCGCTGGCGGCGGCAGTTAGCGCGGCAGCCCTGGGCATAGCGCCGGGACGGGCGGTTGCGCAGAGCGATGCCCAGCAGAAGGCATACCAGGCCGGTTACCAGAATGGTGTAAACGATCGGTCACAGGGAAAACCGCTCAATTTAAAAACCGGCAACTGGCACGGCGTAAACCTTGAGGCCTATCAGCGCGGCTACCAGGCCGGATACCGTAGTGAGGGCCGAACGGCCGAGGGCGCGCGCGGCGATGACCGCGACCATGATCGTGACCGTGATCATGATCGCGACCGTGATCGCGACCATGATCGTGACCGCGATCGTGATCGCGATGCCAACCAGGGCAACAGCCCGGCCGATCGGGCCTACCGGGCCGGGTTTGAGAACGGCCGCCACGATCGCGAGCAGAACAAGCGAATGAACCTTAAGACCGACAACTGGCGCGGCGAGAACCTGGAAGCGTACCGGCGAGGATACGCAGAGGGTTACCGCAGCGTGGACCACCGCCACTGAAGCGTGTGGAGGGATACCTAGCGGCTGGATGGCTGGATAGCGCGGCCCTCCCCTGCAAAACCTTGCTGCTGTGCAGCCATTCAGTCTTTCCTCAGTTCGCCGCCGTCATGTGCATCACCATGCTTTGGCGGCCAAAAGGCCAGGCTGGCCATTCGCGAATCCCGCCGCCAGCAAAGCGCACGACAGTGCGACCCACCCCAGTTCGCGATAGCCCAGGCGCCGGAGCCCCAGGGTCTGGCCGCTGAATTGCGAACACCACCCTCGAACCCATAGCGGGCTGTATGCGAGGGCGGCAAGCGGTGAGATAAATCCCAGTGTCGCAGCCAGAGCAAGGAACAGGAGAATGGCGGTGCTGAGCAGGCGGTATTTTCGAATTGCATGTGCCGCGCCGCCTCCGGGCTGAACTCGCGCCAGGTGGCTCTGCACAAACATCACCTGGTCAGCCGAGAACAGGAAATTGAACAGCCACAATGAGGCTGCCACAACGCCTGCGTGGCCGGTAACGCCGTAATAAGCCAGGAAAGCTGTGCTGGAGAGCGAAAATGCCGCGAGCACGGCGCCCGCCTCTCCGATGCTCCCGCGGCGCCTCAGGAACCTGGGCGAGGCCGCGACAGCCGCGGCTGCCACCACGGGCAGCAGCAAAACCGGGCTGCAGGTACGGCAAAACAGCAGCAAGGCCGCAACACCCGCGGTTGACAGCATGGCACATGCGGCTCGCGCTACGCGCCGCTCGGCCCGGTTCGCAACGCGAACCACGGAAAGCTGCAGCAACGCCTCGAGCGGCGTTCGCAACAAGAATGCAGCCGAACTGGCAACCGTAATGGCTGCCAGGCTCCCCCACATTCGCCCGCCGCTGAAATAACCCGCCGCCGTCCCGCTCAGCAGGGGGAACGCGAACATGCCCCAGGCGCCATGTTCGCGGGGCAAAACAACGGAGCGCCGCCAGGTGCAGGCCGCTGCGGCGCTGCCGGCCCGGCCGTGATTTCCCAATGCAATGCTGCTCATGCGTTTTCCCGAAGCATGCGCGGCTCATACGAACAGCATGGGTCGGGCGCGAATACGTCGTGGGTCATGGCATAGGCGCGTGCCCTTGAGCCGCCGCAAATGTTCCGGTACTCGCATAGCCCGCATTTGCCCTTCAGACAATCAGGGTCGCGCAGGGCCTGGAAAATCGCCGACTTCCGGTAAATCTCAGCCAGGGGCTGGTGGCGAACATTGCCGCCCGGCATCGGCAGGAAGCCGCTGGGATATACATCGCCTACATGCGAGACAAAAACAAATCCTTTGCCGTCGTTCACGCCGGGGCGCGAATCCGGACGCCAGGTGGGGGCGTTACATTCGCGCTCCCCATGTTCGCCCATCTGGCTGCGGCTCGCCGCAAGCTGCTGCAGCACATACCTGCGGTAATGTTGGCCTTCCGTGGTCTTGACGTGAAAGCGCACGTTTTTGGAAATCGAGTAAAGAGTTGAGAACACTTCCTCAGCTTCTTCTGCGGTCACCACATCGGCGAGCTGCCCGCGCCCGGTCGGCACCAGGAAAAACACGCTCCACAAAGCAATTTTGCGCTGGTTCAGCAATTCGGCAATGGCGGGCAGATCGCGCATGTTGCG
Organism: Acidobacteriota bacterium; assembly: GCA_019236695.1. GTDB lineage: Bacteria > Acidobacteriota > Terriglobia > Terriglobales > Acidobacteriaceae > JAFAIN01. The sequence continues at coordinate 7,470 of JAFAIN010000259.1, forward strand.
CCGCGTTACGGTTGTGTTGATTTGAAGCTGCAGGCCCACTTCTTCGGCCCAGGTAATTACATCCACCGTGCGCTTCCACGATCCGGGCACGCCACGGAATCCATCGTGGATGGCTGCCGTTGAAGCATCCAGGCTCACAGCGAGCCGCGACAGCCCCGCTGCCTTCAGCCGGGCGACGGCTTCGCGCGTGAGCAGAGGGGTGGCGCTGGGCGTGAGCGAGGGATGCACGCCGCGCTTTGCGGCGTACTCCACCAGTTCGTAGATATCGCTTCGCTTGAGCGGATCGCCGCCCGTAAACACGAAAATGGGGGCCCGCAACTCGGCAACTTCATCAATCAGGCGCCGGCCTTCCGCGCTCGTGAGCTCGCGCAGATCGCGCAGCGGCTGTGCGCAGGCGCGGCAGTGCTGGCATTGCAGATCGCATGCCTGGGTCACCTCCCAGATTACGACCAGCGGCCGCTCATTGAAGTCAAAGCGCGCCGAAGGCGAAAACTGCTTTGGCGCCTCGGCCCCGGCCATCCCCAGCGGATAATTTGTCACGGCGCTCATTTCAGTCCTTTCGTGCGGCGCAGCCTCGCTCCCACGCGAAGAATCAGGAACGCTTCTGGCATTGTCGCTTCCGGGAGCCTCAAGCCAGATTCAGGAGGAGCGCTCCCCTGCGCCACACTTGAGAGTAGCGGGAGGGTGGCCGACGGTATGTGAGTTAAATCACACCGGGCGGTGACATGCGTCAACTTGCAGGGGTGGGCAAGGGAGGTTCAGGCGGCTCATAAGTCCTTTAGCGCCAGTACCACTGCCGGGTCATCTGTGCCTTTGATTACGTAGCCCAGGCGTTCACCTACCGCCTGCATCTCACGGTTTTCGCGAAGAATCAGGGCTGAAACGCGCCGCAAACCCTCCTGCCGGGCAATTTCGGTAACCCGGTTGAGCAGTTCAGTGCCCAGCCCGCGTCTCTGGTACTGGTCAGAAACCAGCATGGCAAACTCGGCCTCATTGGCGCCATGCAGCTTGCTGAGACGGCCCACCCCCACAACGAACGGCTCGCCGGCCGAGTTCCTGGCTACGGCCAGCAGCACAATGTCGCGGTCGTAATCGGTGAAGCAGATTCTTGTGAGCCGGTCATGTGCGGTTCGGCGATCGAGGTTCGAGATCTGGAAATACCGCAGGTAGACGCTGCGCTCCGAAAGCGTGCGGTGAAATTGCACCATCAGCGGCTCATCTTCCGGACGAATTGGCCGGATCAGCACTTCCTGGCCATCCTTCATCCGGAAGTCCCTGACGTATTGCGCCGGGTAAGGCCGGATTGCCGGCCGGGGCAGTTGATCGCGGGGAACCGAGGCAGGGAAGAGCACGATGCGCGCGTCGAGGGCGAGCAGGCCATCGGAGGACGCCAGCAGCGGGTTGATATCAACTTCGCGGATGGCGCGTTGCTCCACAATCAACTGGCTGAAGCGCACCAGCAAGGCTTCGAGCGCCTCAACATCGATCGGCTTGCGCCCGCGGACGCCGCGCAACGCCTTGTAGATCGTGGTTTGCTCCATAAGCCGCTGCGCCAGGGTGCTGTTAAGCGGAGGAAGGGCGAGAGCGCGATCGCGAAACACTTCAACCAACTGGCCGCCGCTGCCAAACAGCATCACGGGCCCGAACTGCGCGTCGATGCTGCTGCCCACGATCAGCTCGTACCCTTCACGCCCGATCATGGGCTGTACCGTTACGCCCTGGAATGCATCCGCCCCGTAGAGCTGAGTCACGCTTCCGCGAACTTCACGGAATGCCTGCTGAACCGCGGCGCCCGAAGAGAGATTCAGCTTCACGCCACCCGCATCGGTCTTGTGCGTCACGGTGTATGAGTGCAGTTTCACCACCACCGGGTAGCCGATTTCGCTGGCCGCACGCAGGCACTCCTCTTCTGTTCGCGCGACCCGGGTTTCACCGGTTGGAATGCCGTAACCAGCAAGCACCTGCTTGGATTCAGCTTCGGTTAGCAGAGTCCTTCCGCTTTCGCGGATACTCTGCAGCAATCCGCGGCTGCTCCCAGCCGCATCGTTCGTCGAGCCCGGCTCCGGCTGGGCCAGCGACGGCGTCTCATAAAGAGCGCGCAGATTGTAGGTGTAGCGCCACATGTACTGGAATACCTGGGCGGCCGTATCGGGATAGTTGAAAGTTGGAATCCCGGCGGCATTCAGGATGCTCTCACCCTGGGCTACGTCGCGCCCGCCCATCCAGGTTGCCAGCACCGGCTTTCCCGTCACGCGCGCATACGGCTTCACTCTTTCGGCTACGGTCGCCGGGTCCGTCATGCCCTGGGGCGCCAGGATGACCAGAAGGCCGTCAGTGTTTGGGTCGGCTGCGGCAATCTCGAGCGCTCGCTCGTAGCGTTGCGGCTCGGCATCGCCGAGAATATCCACAGGGTTCCCATGGCTCCAGTGGGGCGGCAGAACAGCATTCAGCTTTTCTATGCTTTCCGGCGAAAGGGGCGCCAGTTCTCCCCCTGTGCTGATCAGTGCGTCCGTAGCCAGCACGCCGGGACCGCCGGCATTCGTCACGATGGTAAGGCGCGGCCCCGCTGGGCGCGGTTGCTTCCCGAATGCCTCGGCCATGTGAAATAGGTCGGCGATTCTTTTGACCCTCAGCACGCCACATCGCCGGAAAGCGGCGTCCAGAACCTCATCACTTCCGGTCAGCGCACCGGTATGGGAAGCGGCAGCTTTGGACGCGGCCTCGGTTCTGCCCCCCTTGATCACGATGATGGGCTTGTTCAAAGCTACTTCGCGCGCGGCGGAAAGAAAGGACCGCGGGTTCTGGATGGATTCAATGTAGAGCAGGATGCTGCGAGTGTTCGGGTCATCGCCGAAGTGATAGATCAGGTCGCCCCAATCCACGTCAAGCATCGAACCGGTGGAAACCAGGCTGCTGAATCCGACTCGCTCGCGGAAGCTCCAGTCGAGAATCGCCGTCAACAAAGCTCCGCTCTGGCTGAGGAAAGCTACATTGCCCTTCAAGGCAATGTCCTGGGCGAAGGTGGCGTTCAGTCCGGAAATCGGATTCATTATGCCCAGGCAGTTCGGCCCGATCAGGCGCATGCCGCTGCGCTTCAACTCGGCGGCGATTTCGCCCTCCAGTTCGACCCCGGCTTCGCCACGCTCGCGGAAGCCGGCGGAGATCACGATTGCGGCAGGGATGCGAGCCTGGCCGCATTCGCGAACCAGTTGCGGCACGGTCGTGGCCGGGGTCACAACTACCGCCAGTTCTGCGCGCTCGGGCAGCGCCGCTACACTGCTGTAGGAGGGCAATCCCAGGACCTCGCGGCGCCCCGGGTTTACCGCATAAACCTTCAGCCGCCGGTTTTCAATCAGGTTCCGGAATACGGTGCAGCCCACGCTTCCGGGCCGATCCGTCGCCCCGACCACGACAATCGATTGCGGGTCAAAAAAAGCGTCGAACGGCTTGCGATGGCTGACAAAAAAATCGTGCGAGGGGTCGTTCAAAGCAACTTTAGCTGTTTCGGCCGGCATGTGCTTTTCATCCTGAGAATAAGGAAAAATCCGCATTCAGTGGTGCGCATCACATTGGCACAATGCCGCGCGAACCCCTGCTGGATGAGTTTGGATGTTTGGGGTCAGCGGTTCTCGGCTCGCCGGATCCACTGCTCCACTTCTGCCCGGCGAGGGTGGTCGGGATGGGTGCGCAACAACTCACGCCACGCGGCGATCGCGCCGGCGGCATCCCGCGCGCCTTGCCACCGGACCAGTCCCAGATTGAACAACGCGCTGTCATTGCCTGGATCCTGCTTCAATACCTGCTCGAACTCCGCAAGGGCGGATTTTGTGTCTCCCGAATAATAGTAAAGGCCCCCGAGGTTGGTTCGGACGTTTGCGTCATCCTTCATGGAGAGCGACTTTCGGTAATACGGAATGGCATCGGCAAAATCGTAGTTGCTGTAGTAAGTCTTGCCGATCTCCGCCAGCAGGGCAGGGTCATCGGGCCGGCTTCGCAGGCGTGCAATCAATGGTTGCGCCTGGGCGCCGGCCACCCGCCGCAAGTGGTCGTGAATCGCAAATCCCTGCGTATTCTGTGCCGTCGGGCGGTTGCTTGCAGTTCCGGGCGCCGCCACCCAATACGCCGAAGTGGCAATCAGCAGCAGAACCGTGCTCCCCAGCAGCGCTCCCCGTTTTGCGTTCCATTTCGGCATAGCTCCTCTGCTCCTTACCGCCGGATTCCGGCTGGGCTGCGTACGTGGCCCGTGCTGCTGTCATGCGCTACGTTGTGGCACAGCAGCGTGCAGGTGTTGGTGGCGCGGTTGTACGAGATGGGCGCGTTGCCGTTAGGCGCGACCACGTTCAAGTCAAAGTTCACCAGCCGCTCGCCCGAAACCGTTGCCGACGTGCCGCCCATGCCGTGCCCGGTGTGGCACGCGGAGCACGAAAAGCCGTCGTTGAGGTGCGCGGAATGCGCGCTGAAGCTGGCGTTGGTCATGATGTTCCCGAGGTCATGGCATTTGTTGCAGAGCGCGTAGGGTCCGGCGAGCCCCAGGTCAGGATTGGGATTCAAATTCGTAATGGTGCCGCCGGGCACATGCGCCTGGCTCATCACGTACTTGCGCTCCAGAATGTGGGGATGCGATGACCCGTGCGGGCCGCTTGTCCCGGAGCCGCCAAACTCCCGGTTATCGTCACTGTTATGGCAATCGGTGCACAGGATTCTCGTTCCCATGGCTCGCCCGGGCGTCAGGTCCAGATTGAGCATGTTCGCGCGCAGGCTCGGCTGCGGCAGCGGGCTGTTGCGGTCGTGCATCACGGGATGGCTCGAGGTCGCCGTGATGCTGAATTGCGGGATTTCGTTCAGCGCGTCGGGCGCTGATACCAGCCAGACCGCCGAATAGCCGAAACTCGAATTCGTGGTTTTGCCGGCGCTTGTGCCGTGGCAGCGCAGGCAATTTTCGTACTGGTTGATTGCCGGGTTCACTGCCGATATTCCATCCGTTGCGCTCACTCCCGTTACGCCGGCCTGCGACGGGCGAATACCGGGCGCGGGCGAGAACACTGACACCGGCTGGGAGGCGTGCGGATTGTGGCAGTCCACGCAGGTGGCGTGGCGGTTCTGGTTCAGCACCGCCGGCTCGGTCGCGTCATGCTGGTTTCCTGCTGTCGGGAACGGGTGGTGTGCGGTCTTTGAGAATTCAGCAAAAACGTTCATGGTGGGCGGGGAGATGTTCGTTCCGCCGATATGGCACGCCAGGCAGTCTTGCTCATTTGAGGCGCGCAGCAGCCGCGCCGGCGAGCCGGCGTTGTGCATGGCGTGGCAGCCGGCGCAGGCATTCTGCGTGATTGTGCCATACGGCCCCACTCCCGCCTGCAGTGTCGTCGCGTTCGCGGAAGTCGCGTGGATGCTCGTTGCCCACCCCGCCAGCGGGTTCACCTGGCCATTCATCGTACGATTGGGGTCGTGGCACGCCAGGCACATCTGCCCGCGGGAGCTGTCGCGGACCAGGAACATCGGATTGTTTGGATCGAGCCTTTGGACGTGGGCTTGATGGCAACTGCTGCACTCCACATTCCCGTTTACCATGTGCACCGCGCCGGTGCCGTCAAGCGTAGAGCTTTGCGCAACAATCGAAGCGGCCAGGTCGGGTTGGTCCTTCAGCGGCAGCACCATGCTGAACGGATGCGAGCCCTGCAGGTTTGTTCCAAACCGGTCGGCGCCAGCCATGAAGCCGTTCATGCCGAAGGTGCCGTAAGCAACAGTTACGCCGGGGGCCACGGTTCCGTCATGGCAGCTCAGGCACAGGCTGCTCGGGCCGCCCACGGTGGGCTGTGGGCTGCCAGTCTGCTGATAGGTGGAACTCGAGTAAGGCGTATAGGTCTGTTTCGAAAGCGCCTGGTTCCACAGCGGCGTCATCCCTCCCGCGCCGGAATGGGGGGCGTGGCAATAAAGGCACGATGCGGAAAGCTGGCCGGTCAGCGGCGCGCTGCCCGTCGGTGTGAGGTCATGCACTCCGAGCGTATCGACCGAAACCTGCCCTCGGACCGCAGCCCCGGCGCACAGGATCGCCATCGCGAAAAATACAATTCTCCGCTTCATTGTGCGCCTCCCACTCCGGTTCGGCCTCCGCCCTGCTGCGCCGGATGGAAGTATTGGAAGATCTGTACCCGGCGGTTAAATGAATCCACCACAAAAACCCTGTCGTTGCGGTCAATGAAAAGGCCGGCCGGAAGCTGGAAATCGCCAAACCCGGTGCCCTTGCCGCCGAAGTAGTACAGAAGCTGGCCGCTGCGATCGAACACCTGCACGAGTGACGACAGCGCATCCACAATGTAGATATGGTCTTCCGAATCGATGCCGATTCCCTTGGCACGGAACACGCCGCCCGTGCCATCCCCCTGGCGGCCGATGGCATACCGAAATTGCCCGCTCGTGCTGAAAACCTGAACGCGGAAGTTCATGGCGTCAACTACCAGCAGGTCGTCGCCCGCCAGCCGCAGTTCGGTTGGGTAGCGCAGTTCGCCTTCGGCGGAGCCGCGCTTTCCGATTGTCTGCAGCACTTCGCCATTCATGTCGAGCACGAAGATGGTGTCGCGAAGCGTGTCGCTTACGAAAATATGGTGTGCGCCGGAATCCACTGCAATGCCGGTGGGCCGCTTGAAAAAGCCTTCGCCCCGGCCCAGGCTGCCGATCGCGCGCTGAAATTTGCCGTTCGCGTCAAACACCTCGATTTTGCCCAGCTCCGAATCCGTGACGTAGATGTTGTCCTGCCCGTCAACCGCAATGCATTGCGGCGAACGCAGCAATTCCTTTCCTTCGTAGCGCGCGATGAATCTGTACTTCTGCTGGTTCGGGTCGAAAACGTGAATGCCGCGCGCGCCGGGATCCGTGATCAGAACCCGGCCGCGGGAGTCGGTCACCACTCCGTATGGCCGAACCATAAAGTGGGACTGCGGCTCGCCGATCGCAACTTCCAGCAAGTGCTTCCACAATCCCCTTTTGGCGCGCACCTCGCGTTCATCGCTGAGGCTGCGCTCAAACGTGAGTTTTCGATTTCCCTCCAGCAACAGGACCGGAGCCGTGCTTGCCTGCGGCTTGGAACTCTTGCTCGCCGCGTGTGCCGGCACTCCGAGCACGAGCCCCACCAGCACCGCCGCTGCAACCGCCTCGATTACCGCGAGCCAATCCTGAGTGGCGCCGTTGCCCAATGACGGGTTGTTGCCCGGGTTCGCGGGCTTTCCTCTGCGGCGCCGCGCCCCAATCCCGGCCTTCCGCTCGCGGTTTAGAAGAACTTGAACCATCTGGAAACACCGATGTAAAACGTATTGACCAGCCCGGGCGTAACGCCCGTGCCCGTGAAGCCCTGCAGCAGCCGTACATATCCGGCGTTGATGTACACCTTGCGCAGCCGGTAATTCAGGTAAACGTTGGTAAGGTTGGTCTTATTTACCGATGTAATCTGTGCGCTCTCCGTATTGCTCAAGCTTCGCACGTAGCTGGCGGTGAACGTTAGCCCGCGAACCGGTGATCCGCCGGCGGCAACGCTGTAGGAATCGCCGCCGTATGTCGTAATCGGAAGCGGCGTAACCGGCAACGGGATGGGGCTGGGCGTAATGCCGGTGCCGCTTACGATGGCGTTGCCGTTCGAGCGGGAGTAGCTTCCGCTGACTCCCACGCGGGCAAACGACAGGGATGTGGCAAAGCTTTCGCTGGAAAATCCCGAATTCGCTTCCCGGCCCAGCGAACTCCTCGAGACCGATGCGCTGCTGTTCCAGTTGACCTTTGTTCCGATTCTCCGGCCCACGTTGCCGCCGAAGCTGTACACATTCGACGTGTAGGTGACGAGCAGCGTCTCCTGATTCACCGCGTAGTTTGCCTGCCCCATCAGCGTCCAGGCGCCGATATTTCGGGTGTACGACCCTCCGCCGGCCACCGCCAAGGAATTGTGCCCGTTGTAGCTGAACGTGTTGTCCATCACCGATTCCGTGAGGTTCAACCGGCTGGTCCCGAAATTGTGAAAGTAGGTCGTGACCTCCCCAAACGAATCCGAGCTGTAAGCGGTTCCCGCGTAGCTCTGGCTTCGGTGGCTTTCGCGCCCGATAACCCGCAGATTGTCGGTCACGGAATACATCGCGTTGGCATTGACGGCTGTCGAAGTGCTGCTTTGGCTCATCAAAGGCATCGCAACGGGTGCTACGCCGGTGCCGTTCACCAGCACCTGCTCCAGCGTTCCGTTCAGGTTGTCCGTGTAGAAGGTGTCGGTCGATAGGGTCAGCCGGGTTGCCGGATTGACTTCCGCGTGGCTGTCGAACGCATTAATGGTGCCGCTGTTGGAGAGCGAGCCGGAAGCGAAATCATAGTTCGTCTGCGTAAAGTGCCCGGAAGCGCTGCCGTGCAGGGGCAAATCATGTGATATGCCGGCCGCGTAGGAATCGTTATTGGTGTTGGAAGCCTGCGCAATGCCCGCAACTTCCAGCGGAAACCTCGTGTCGCTCACGCCATCGTGGTAGCTCCCGTTGAAGCGGAAACCATGGAACGCGTAATTGCCGTTAAGCGTGAACGAGCGGAAATTGTTATGGCTCTGCGTGTCGGATCCGTAAACCGAATAATCGTTGTTTCCCTGCTGATACGAAAACGAGAGAGCCGGCAGGCTCTCAAGGTTTTCGCTCCAGCCGAACCCGAACGACTGGGCATTGCCGTGGGCCACATAGTTGGCTACCCCCGGCACTGCGTAACTGCCCAGCGAATTGTATGTCTGGCTGAAGTTCACCCACCCCGGCGTGTGGCTGCCGCTGAAGATGCCGGCGCTGGCCTGTACTCCGCTGGTATCGCCAATCGACTGGAAGTTTGCATTCTGCCGGGTGTCGTTAAAATACGGAGCCACGTGAAAGGACAGAAAATTCGGGTTGTAGTACGACCCGGAAAGATCTGCATTTCCGCCTGCGGCAAAGCCATGGCCCGAAGGTGTCTGATTGCCGGTGTTTCCGGAGTATCCGGCCGAGATGCTGCCCGCCAGGCTAAGCGCTGCTTCGCCGGCCTGTACCTGCGCTACCGCTCGAAAGCCGGGCAGCAGGCTTACGAGCAGCAGCGCCGTTTTGGCGATTTGCCTGGTCACATCCGCTCCTTCACGCCCTTTCCACGTACCGTGCCTGCAGCGGCGTCACAACTCTTCCACTCTCGCGTTCCGGCGCAGCCGCGCATTCAGCTCTGACCGCAGCTCCTCTGTCTTCTTCCGCTGCAGCATCTGCTGCAGGCTGTCTTTCACCTGCTCGAATGTCTGCAGCCGAGGGCTGTCATGCTGGTTCAGTCGGACCACCGTGTAAACGTCCTCGACCTGGATCAGGTCGCTGATCTGGCCGGGCTGCATCCTGCGAAGCGCCGCGACGACCTGTAGGGGCAGCTTCGAAGGGTCCACCTGCCTGTGGTCACCCATCACCACCCGGTAATCGTCGTCTGACGCTCTTTCTGCCAACGCTCCAAATTCTTCGTAGGAATGCGTGCTCCGGGCCTGCTTCAGGACATCGTCAGCGCGGCGGCGCGCCTCCCTCGCCTGCTGCGCTGTCGCGTTCTTCGGCACATAGACCGAAATCGTCTGCACGGCGAACAACTCGGGCAGCCGGAATCTTTCCGTGTTGTGCTGGTAGTAGGCCTCGGCCTCGGAAACGCTGACCTTCGCCCTGGTCGTAACCTCTGTATTCAGCAGGTCATCGATCAGCAGCGAGCGCCGGATGCGGCTGCGCAACACCTGCACCGAACCCTTGCATTCGGCGGCGAGATACGTACTGTACTGGTCAGGAGTATGAAACTGCTGCCGGAATTCGCGCTCTGCTCTGTTGAGCCGGTCCGGTGAGATGGTCATCTTCCGCTGCTGCGCCTCCTGGTAAACCAGTTCCTCGAATTCGATCATCTTCAGCGCGCCCGCGCGGATATCCGCCTCCATTGGCTTTGGAAAGCCTCCGTTGTGCTGGCGCGCGTACGGGAAGATGGCATACATTTCGCGCAGCAGGTCGCGATCCGTCAGCACCGCGCCATTCACTCGCGCCACCGGCCTGCCCGTAGGCGCTGGTGGCGCGGCGCTCGCCATTACGCTGTGCGGGGCGCCCGCCTGCGCCGCGAGCGTAACTGCCGCGAGCAACACTGCTCCACCCGCCATCCATGCGCTTCTCGTTTTGTCCCTTCGAGCCGGCGTTCGATTCTGCATTGTCTTTCTCTCAATCATTCGTTCGTGGAAAATGGCGGGGAGGGAGTGCCCCTCCCCACAATCGAGCAGCAATCAGTACGTTGCTACCGTCAGGCCATGCATCTCGTTCGATTCGCCGCCATGGCACGACCGGCAGAACTGCGCCGCCGAGTTACCACTGTTGGGGTTGTACCAACCGCGCACGAAGAACATGGTCGGCCGGTTCTGCGTGCCGGTGTTGAACACCGTCATGCTGTGCTGGTCATGGCAGGTGGTGCACGTAACCCAGCCGCCCTGGTTGGTGCCCGTGCTGGCCAGGTTCTTGATCACGCCATATTTGGTCACGTCAAAGTAGTCCACCAGGAACTGTGACGAGGCCGCGCCGGTAAAGCTGTAGCTTCCGTTCGCATTGATGGTGCAATCCCAGTTGTACTGCCCACCGCAGCCCACCAGCGCGGTAGGGCCTACCGGATGGTCATTGTTGTAATTTCCGGGGGTCGATCCATCGTTTCCCAGGAACGTAGGTGCGTGCCCGCCGGAAACCGAGGAATTCGGCAAAGCCTCAACCGTCGTGCCCTGCATCATCGCCGGCTTTGCCAGGTTGCCGTCATGGCAGCTCAGGCAGGCGATAACCACAAACGTGGGGTCATGCGCGCTGGTGGGAGCAGCCGGACTGATGTTGTTGATGGCCACGTTCCCGTAATTCGGAAGCGTGATGGTGTACCGGCCGGCATCGCCAAACTTCAGAGTCTGGCCATACAGCGGGCTGAGGTCCTGGCCCCACAGCGCCACGTTGCCGCTGTATGGGCTAGCCGCATTGGAGTTGCCGTTGCCGGCCGCTCCGTTATGAGGAGCATGGCAGGCGATGCATCCGCGGCCGTAAACAAGGTGCGCGCCCAAAACGTCAGTTTGCGCCCCTGCTACAACCGCCGTCAGCATGACTGCCAGGATGATGAGCATTAGTTTCTTCATAAAGCCTCCTTGCCTATAACAGCTGTTACGACTGGCCCTTCTATTGCAGAGGACGGTCCTGGCTCGCGCCGCCCTCCATTCGGCTGCCCCGGGGCAGCCAAATCCTTTTCTGCCGGAGCAAAATTGAAAGCGCTGCCTGCGCCGGCTTCGCCCGGCGTGGCCTGCTTGCGCTCGGCATCGCGCTTTGCTTTCTCTGCATCCGCTTCCGCGTCCGTCACGTACTGGAAGATCTGCAAGCGGCCCGGAAACTGTTCCGAAGTGATGACGCGGTTGTTGCGGTCGATCGCGATTCCGTAGGCTGCGCTGAACTGGCCTGGCCAGTTGCCGTGGCCGCCCATGTAGATCAACAGCCGTCCCTGGCGATCGAAAACCTGCACCCGGTCCTGGTAGGTATCGACTACCCAGATGTGCTTGTCACAATCCACGGCGATGCCTTTCGGCCGCGCAAAATAACCTGGCCCGTCGCCATGCTTGCCGAACATCGTGATGAACTTGCCTTCGGCATCGAAAA
>JAFAIN010000293.1 GCA_019236695.1 Acidobacteriota bacterium
CGCCGGGAGGAACTGGCGCAGATTGTCTGCCAGGAAGCGGGCAAGCCCATCAAAGCTGCCCGCGCTGAAGTGGAGCGGGCCGTATTTACATTCGAACTGGGCGCGGAAGAGAGCACGCGCATGAGCGGCGAATGGCTGCCACTCGACCAGCAGGCGCAGTCAAAAGGGCGCTGGGGCATTGTGCGGCGCTTCCCTGTGGGGCCGGTGGCCGCGATCACGCCTTTTAACTTCCCGCTGAATCTGGTGGCGCACAAACTGGCCCCGGCGATTGCCTGCGGATGCACGGTGGTGTTGAAGCCGGCGCCGCAAACGCCTTTGAGCGCGCTGCTGCTCGCCGAAATTACCCATCGGGGGGGCTGGCCCGAGGGCGCTCTGAGCATCCTGCCCATGAGCAACGAGACTGCGGCTCCCCTGATTGCTGATGACCGGCTGAAGCTGCTGACCTTCACGGGCTCCGCCGCAGTGGGCTGGAAGCTGAAGGAGCAGGCGGGGAAGAAACGCGTGCTGCTGGAATTGGGCGGCAACGCCGGAGTCATCGTTCACCACGATGCCGATCTCGCCCATTCCGCCGCCCGGTGCGTAGCCGGGGGGTTTTCATACCAGGGACAGAGCTGCATCTCGGTGCAGCGCATTTACGTTCATAGCTCGGTTTTCCATGACTTCATGAACCTTCTGATACCCGCAGTGGAGCGGCTGAGCACGGGTGACCCAGCGGACGAACAAACCGACGTTGGCCCTCTCATCCGCCCGGCGGATGCGGAGCGCGTGGCCTGGTGGATCAACGAAGCGCTCACTGCCGGCGCCCGCATCCTCACCGGGGGCGAAAGAAATGGCAGCTTGATTTCGCCGACCGTCATGGTCAACACCACGCGCGAGATGCGGGTGAGCTGCCTGGAGGTATTTGCGCCCCTGGTGATTTGCGAGCCTTATGACGACTATGCGGACGCGATCCGCCGGGTGAACGACTCCCAATTCGGACTGCAGGCCGGCCTCTTCACCCGCGACGCCCGACTGATCGAACAGGCTTACGAGGAATTACAGGTCGGCGGCGTCATCGCCGGCGATGTGCCCACGTGGCGGCTTGACAATATGCCTTACGGCGGCTGGAAGGATTCAGGGCTGGGCCGCGAGGGCGTTCGCTACGCCATAGAGGAAATGACGGAACGAAAGCTGCTCGTCATGGCGCTGGGACAGTAAGGGGATTGCGAAATTGCCGAACTGCGGAATTGCCGAATTGAGCAGTGCGGAAGTGCCTATCGGAGTTGGGATTTCTCCAGACGGCGCATTGCCCAGGCGCCAAGCACAGGACCGGGCGCCATTGCCACTGCCGCCCATCGCCAGCCCCAAGCCGCCGACACCGCCGCCACTGCCCGAATGGAGACAGCGGTCAGCAGAAATCCGAATGCCACTTGAGTGGTGAGTGCAGTGCCGACGTAGCGCGGGTCAGCCAGTTCGCTGATGGCCGCTGAGAATTGCGCCGAATCGGCGATGATAAAGATTCCCCACACCAGGACCACACACATGAGGGCCCGCGGATGGGTGAAAAGAACCGCCACAGCGACCGCGCACGACCCGCTGACGGCCATGGCGAGCTCGGTGACGCGCGCCCGGCCGGCAACCGTTCCCCCAGGCTGCAGACGTCTGCGGCCCGGGGAGCCTTCCGAAATCCGGTCGCTTGCCCAGCCCGCCGCTGCGCACCCCAGGAACCCAATGGCAATTGCCGCAAAGGCGGCCAGTTCCACCCGCGCGCGAGGCGCTCCGGGCTGCGATGCTGCCAACAGCACGGCAATCCAGCTCCACATGCTGTACAGCTCCCACATGTGCCCCAGATAACCAAGGTTAGCCAGCCGGAGCTCGCGATTCCGGAATGCCTGGCCCATCTGACGCCAGTCAAACGGTGGTTGGGGAACCGCATATGGACCCTCGGCGATGGCGATGGCCACAATCACCGCGGAAAGCAGCGCCGAAACGCTGGCCGTGAGCACCAGCCCGCCAGGGGGCAACGGCAGCACGGTGGCGCTGACCACCCACAGCAGGTGAGGCGAAGCGGAACCGATGGTCAGAGCGCCAATCAGAATGCCCAGCGCCAGGCCGCGCCCCTGGCGAAACCACCCGGCCATGATCTTCATTCCGGTGGGATACACGCCGGCCAGGAACACACCCGTCAGGCCGCGGCACAGAACCACCAGGAGCACAGTGAGCCGGCCTGTGCCACTGGTGACAAAGTGCTCAAGCGGCCGAATGCCGGCGCCCACTCCGAGATTCGCCATGGCGGCCAGAATTGCAGACCAGGCAAATACGCGGGGAGCACGAAAGTGATCGGAAAGGCTGAACAGCGCACTTGCAAGAGCGCCGGCAACAAACCCCAGTTGCACGGCAATGGTGAGCCAGGAGCGACCCGCAAGCCAGCGCTGGGAAGCCGCGGCCCCGGCGCTGCCGCGATCGGCAATGATGACGCTGCCCACAAACCAAAGCGACATAGCCAGCAGCTCGGAAAGCGAGAGCAAGACCAGAATGCGAATGCGGCGGCCTTCCATGCGCAGTCGATTCTTACACACCTGAATTGCTGGATAGGGCGGCCATGCAGCGATTTTCAGCCCCACGGAGTTACCGGGCCGCCGCATTGTTCTCTATAATCACTGATTGCTTCCATGAGGAACCGCAAGCCAGAATGGCGCATCCGTTCGACCACGGTGCTTTGTGTCCGCCGCGGAGACCAGGTGGTCATGGCGGGAGACGGACAGGTCACGATGGGCGAGGCGGTAATCAAGCACGGGGCGCAAAAAGTTCGCCGCATATACCAGGAGAAGGTGCTGGCCGGATTTGCGGGTTCAACCGCCGATGCCTTTTCGCTGTTTGCACGCTTCGAAGCCAAGCTGGAGCAGTACCACGGCAATCTCGGGCGGGCCTGCGTCGAGCTGGCGAAAGACTGGCGCACGGACAAGGCATTGCGGCATCTGGAAGCTCTGCTGCTGGTTTGTAACAAGGCGCAGACATTTCTGATCTCCGGCGCCGGCGACGTCATTGAGCCCGACGAGGGAATGGCGGCCATCGGCAGCGGTGGCCCGTATGCCCTCGCCGCGGGGCGCGCACTCTATGACCATACTTCGCTTTCGGCGCGCCAGATCGCCGAAGAAGCCATGAAAATTGCGGCGAAGACCTGCATTTTCACGAATGCGAACATCACTTACGAGGAGCTGTGACCGCCGCAGGTGAGCTGTGATTATGGCCGGATATTCCGGAACACCACTAGTCAAAAAGATCGGAATCAAGCCCGGGCATGTAGTAAGGTTCCGCAACCCGCCCGCGTGTTTCCGGGGCGAGCTCGGCGAGCTGCCCGGAGGCGCGCGCGAAGCACGCATCACCGGCCCGCTTGACGTCGCGGTGCTGTTCGCGAAATCGCGAGCGCAACTGGAGAAGGAATTTGCTCCCCTGGCGGCGCAGGTTGCGTCTAATGGAATGTTATGGGTGGGGTGGCCCAAGAAGGCTTCCGGTGTTGCCACCGACCTGCATGAAAACATGGTTCGCGAAATTGGCCTGGGCCTCGGCATGGTTGATGTGAAGGTGTGCGCGATTGACGATACGTGGTCGGGCTTGAAATTCGTCTACCGGTTGAAGGACCGCTGATTCGGATTGCTATGGCTCTTTATCTCCCTCCAGCAGCAGAAGAAGAACAGGTGACGCTCGATGAGCTGACGCCGCGGGAAATTGTCCAGGAGCTCGACAAGTATGTGGTTGGCCAGCATGCCGCCAAGCGCGCCGTAGCCATCGCGCTGCGCAACCGCATGCGGCGCCAGAAGCTGGCGCCGGAATTCGCCGAAGAAATCATGCCCAAGAACATCATCATGATCGGCCCGACGGGCGTGGGCAAAACGGAGATTGCGAGGCGGCTGGCCAAGCTGACGAATTCCCCATTCCTGAAAGTAGAGGCTTCCAAATTCACCGAGGTCGGCTACGTGGGCCGCGATGTGGAATCGATGATTCGCGACCTGATTGAAATTGCCATTGACATGGTGCGCGGCGAAAAACTGGAGGATGTATCGGGCAAAGCCGAGTTGAACGCCGAAGAGCGCATTCTTGACCTGCTGCTTCCGCCTGCTCCGCCGCGGCCGGGCGAGAATGCAGGATCGGCATGGCCGGCGGCCGGACCGCAGCCGGCCGGCTATATCGGCGATTCGGGAGACTCCTACAACCGCACCAGAGAGAAGCTCAGGCAGCAGCTCCGCGAAGGCAAGCTGGATGAGCGCATGGTCGAGATCGAGGTTCGGGAGAAGAACTTCCCGGCATTCGAAATCATCTCCAACCAGGGCATTGAGGAGATGGATATCAACGTGAAAGACATGCTGCCCAACATCTTCGGCCAGCGAACGAAGAAGCGGAAGATGAAGGTGAGCGAAGCGTTCGATTACCTCATCCAGGAAGAAGAGCAACGCCTCATCGATATGGACCAGGTGACCCGCATTGCGGTGGGGCGGGTGGAAAATTCCGGAATCGTGTTTCTGGACGAGATTGACAAGATTGCGGGCCGCGAAAGCGGCCACGGGCCTGACGTTTCCCGCGAAGGAGTGCAGCGCGACATCCTGCCCATCGTGGAAGGGACCACGGTGAATACCCGCTACGGCATGGTGCGCACCGATCACATCCTCTTCATCGCCGCGGGAGCGTTCCACGTGTCGAAGCCCAGCGACCTGATCCCGGAACTGCAGGGGCGTTTCCCCATACGGGTAGAACTGCAATCGCTCACGATGGAAGACTTCATCAAAATTCTCACCGAGCCCAAGTCATCACTGGTGAAGCAGTACACGGCGCTGCTGGAAACCGAAGGCATAAAGCTCGAGTTCACGCGCGAAGCGCTGGATGAGGTGGCGCGCTTCGCGTTTCGGGTAAACGAAGGCACCGAGAACATCGGGGCGCGGCGGCTGCATACCATCATGGAACGTGTGCTCGATGAAATCAGCTTCGACGCTCCGGAAAGAAAAGAGAAGCAGGTAACGATCGATGCCACCTATGTCAGCCAGACCCTCGCCGATATCGTGAAGGACCAGGACCTGAGCCGCTACATCCTGTAGCGCGCAAGGGCGCACCGATTATCCGATGCGCTGCATTTCTTCCCCCGGAATCCCGGCTTCGCCCGTCACCATCAGGTCGCGGAACAGGAGGCGCAGCAGCGGAGGGGCCAGCAGGGTTGTGGCGGCCGTCATGAAGATGACGATGGCATAGGCCGGCTGCGAAACAATCTTCATCTGTACGCCCACCAGGGCCACAATCAGGGCCACCTCGCCCCGGGGCATCATGCCGAAGCCCACGCGCAAGGCGGTTCCCATGCCTTCGCGCAACAGCGGCAGCGCGCACCCTACCACCTTCGAAACCACGGCCAGCAGCGTAATGATGACCGCGGCGACCAGCACGTGGCCGCGGAATACGTGGATATCGAGCCGCGAGCCCATGGAGAAAAAGAAATATGGAGCCAGGAATTCGTTGATGGCTCCGACGCGGGGCTGAAGGTTCCATTCGGGGGAATACTCCGCGAATGCAAGCCCCGCGAAAAACGCGCCGATAATGGCGGCCAGGCCAATGCGCTCAGCCGCGACCGAGAGCCCGAGACAGATGGCGAGGGAGAGGATCAGCGGAGCATTCTGCGAGCTGAGCCGGCTCAGGCCGGGGCGCATCTCCTGGACCAGCCGCGGTCCCAGGAAGATCATCGCAATGGCGAAGCCCGCCGCCTCAGCCAGCAACACCGCCAGTTGCAGCCATTGCACGCCGCCAGCCGAAACCAGGCCGATGACGACCGCCAGCAGCACCATTCCGAGAATGTCGTCAAACACGGCTGCTCCCAGAATGATGCGGGCCACGCGCGTATGGAGCACGTGCAGATCGGCCAGCACACGAGCGGTTATGCCCACGCTGGTGGCGACCATGGCGGCGGCCACGAACACGGACTCGTGCGCCGCTTCGCCGCGAAGCCGCATGTACACAAAACCGAGAAGGAGCGGCACCACAATGCCGAGGACGGCGACGCCCAGCGACTGGCGCCCCACCCGGATCAATTCTTTCGGCCGTGTCTCGAGGCCCACGCTGAACAGCAGGAAGACGGCTCCGACTTCCGCAATGGAGTAGACCGTGTCGTTGGGCACAACCAGCGCGGTGGCGAACGGGCCCAGAACAACGCCCGCGAGAATTTCACCCAGCACCGCGGGGAGCGACATTTGCTCGAAGACTTCACCAAACACCTTCGCCCACACAAAAATCGCGAAGAGTTCGAGCAGGAGCGTGTCGTGCGGCATAACAAGGCGCGCCGCCGGGGGGCGCACATCAAAACATCCCAGTTTTCGTTCTAACGCAACCCAGAACTGCGGACCACAAAAATCCAGAGTCACTGCCGGATTCGGCGCGTCCTGGCGCGCTGGAGCGCGAAGGGGCGACGCTTTGAACCGCGACATTGGCGAAGCGCAAGCGGTTCACACGAGGGGCACCAGGGTGGCACGAAGGCCAGAAATACCGGAACAGGAACGAACATCCCGGAACTCTGATGCAGGCTGGAAATCCGCAGTCTGATTGCAACGCTCAACCGCGGCGGTCGCATCCTACCCCTACTGCAAGCCTGCCGGCTTCTTCCCGCGGTGCTCCGTTTGGAGGAAAAACCCTGATGGCCACAACCATGCAGCCTGCTGCGAAGCAGCGTTGGGCGCGCCAGCCTTTTTACTTCAACTCGGCTGCTCACTTGCTGCGCATTGGCCGGCAGCGTGCCACAAACCTGAACGAACTTCTCGAAAGCCTGGAGACCTGCCCGGAGGATTCGATTTTCCAGCACACATTCCAGACCCTGCAGGAACACCATTTCATTCGCGAAGGTTTTTCCAACGACTTTGCCCACTGGGCTTTTGCGGCGTGCAACGAAGTAGGGCTGGCGGAACGGCTGTCGTCAATTGACGTGCGCGAGTACACATCCATCAAGGCGCTGCGAGACCGCATTGTGGGCATTGTGGAGGGCTACCTGAAGAAAAATCCCCGCTCCGGAGATCGCGCGGCGCTTGAACCATTCTATTTTTGCGCATCGGACACCGTGGTTATTCCGCTGCCGGTGGTAGCGCGCAACCTGCAGGAATTCATTGAGGCCATTCAGAAAGTGAGCATCCACAGCGTTCACTACCACTTTCTGGAGGCGCGGCTCCGGTTGAAGCTGAACTCCAACGATTTTTCCATGTGGCTGGAAGAGGAACTTGACCTGGGCGCGCTGGCCGGCAAGATCAACCAGATCGATATCTACACTTCCACCCTTCAGGACGTGAGGCGCGCGATCCTGCGCATTCTGCAACCTGCCGCAATGGCGGCGTGATTGGCAACTGGGGCGCCGCAACTCAGAAACCGGGAGCACACTCGATGAGTCGGAGCGAACAGAGAGACCGCGAAGAGAAGCAGGCGGGCACGGAGCGCAACGGCAAATATCCGGCGGAGGGAGAACGCCCCGCTTCCGGCGGTGCGGCCCCGGCCGAGAGGCGGCAGCGCCCCCGGCCCAGGATTTCTGAAACTCCCCCAGCCCCGCCGCCGCCGCCCAAACTGGATGATTACGCACCCATTGTCGGCCAGCCAGAAATTGACGAACTGCGGTTCCTGGCACAGCGGCTGCGCAACAAGACCGTGAAGATGGTGAACTCCACCGCGGTGGGCGGCGGCGTGGCCGAGATCCTGAACCGCCTGATTCCACTCATGAACGAGCTGGAAGTGCCCACGCGGTGGGAGGTGATCACCGGCGGCAATGACTTTTTCGAGGTCACCAAGGGATTCCACAACGCCCTGCATGGCGGTGACTACAACGTTACGCGTGACGTGCTCGACATTTTCATGATGTACAACGAACAGAATCGCCAGCGCATGGAGTTCGCCGAGGATCTGTTCGTGATCCACGATCCTCAACCCGCCGGCCTCATTCGCTCGAAATCGAGCACCCGCGGAAAATGGATCTGGCGGTGCCACATTGATCTCTCCAACCCTCACCCGGAGGTCTGGGGCTTTCTCCGGCCCTTGATCGAGCAGTTTGACGCGGCCATTTTTTCCTCGCCGGCCTTCTCCCGGCAGTTGCAGATTCCGCAGTACCTGTTCTACCCGTGCATTGACCCGCTGTCGGAGAAGAACAAAGACCTGGAGGAGAGCTTTATCGGAAAGGTGTGTGAGGATTTCGGAGTGGACCGCAGCCGGCCGGTGATCACCCAGATTTCGCGTTTTGACCGCCTGAAGGACCCGGTAGGCGTGATTCAGGCGTACCAGATGGTGAAGAAGTACGTGGATTGCCAGCTCGTGCTGGCCGGCGGCGGCGCCACCGATGATCCGGAGGGCGCGGTGGTTCTGGCCGAGGTAATGGAGCAGGCAGGCGACGACCCGGACATCATTATTTTGAACCTGCCGCCGTGGTCGGCGCTGGAGATTAATGCCCTGCAGCGTGCGTCTACGATCATTGTGCAGAAATCGCTGAAAGAAGGCTTCGGCCTGACCGTCACCGAAGGGCTGTGGAAGGGCAAGCCGGTGGTTGGCGGAGCGGTGGGCGGTATTCCGGTGCAGATTATCCACAAGCTTACGGGCGTGCTGGTGCATTCGGTGGAAGGCTGCGCCTACCAATTGCGCTACCTGCTCACGCACCCTGAAATCGCGGAGCAACTTGGAAAAAACGGGCGCGAACACGTGAAAGAAAATTTCCTCATGACTACAAACGTGAAACGCTGGCTGCTGCTGTTCCAGATCATGCTGGGCATGGCGCGGCCAGTGAAGCCAGACAAGGCAGTAGTCCCATCGGAGTTGCCGAAAGCGGCGCCCGAAGTGGCCGTGTAGGACGGCGCGGCTGATGGCATGACTCGCGTCCGATGATGTGCCCGCACCATGCAAATCCCTCACTTCGGCCGGGATGACACAAAGCGGCAGCTTTTCGTAAATGATTACCAGAAGGTAAATTTTTTCCACTGCTAACAGTGGAGAATTCAATTTCTGGCATGGGGCAAATTATTACCAAATAGTCAATAGCCTCCCAGCGCTGAAGGCGGAGCAGGCAGGCGCGCGTGGCCGGAGGATACATTGCCAAACTGAATTGGGCGAGCTGCCGCTTCATGCCGGTGTCAAACGCTCTTTATCGCGGCGGCGTACGTTCAGGTTTGGCGTGTTGGAAGAACAACGGCGCCTGCCTGAGATGGTGGGTTAACACCTCCAGATTCGCGCATACGAGGGACGGGCGCAAGGGGAAATATGGTTTTTGGGGAAAGTCATATGGCAATTCTGGAAGGTCCATGGGGAGAGCAGGATAGAGCGGTGGAAAAAGCGCGAGTGTAACAAATTACCAGAAAAATAACAGCGCTCGGAGGGGAATTCGCGGAGTTTGGCTGGAAACGACGGGAATATAAGGATTGTGGAAAACTGGCGGGTCTCGCCACGCAGTTTGCAGGGTGGTAAACGCAGCCGCCGGGCCCGGCGTTGAGGTGTTCATTCCGGTTAGTTCGTGATAATTAAAAGTCGTGATCGCACACATCCGCGGCAAGCTGCTGGCCAAGCAACCAAACCAGGCCATTGTGGAAACAGGTGGCGTTGGGTACGACCTGACGATTACGGTTCCAACATTCAGCGAGCTGCCGGTCACAGGTGGGGAGGTTGCACTGCACGTGCATACGCACGTGCGCGAGGATGCCATCGCGCTGTTCGGATTCCTGCAAGCCAGGGAAAAGCAGTTATTTGAAAAGCTGATCACGGTCAGCGGCATCGGCCCCAAGCTGGCCATTACGGTGCTGAGCGGAATGGCGATTGATAGCCTGATTGCCGCGATCGGCAACAACGACATCGCACAACTCACGCGCATTCCAGGGATAGGCAGAAAGATGGCGGAGCGCATGGTGCTGGAACTACGAGACAAGCTGGCGAGTTTTGCGGCAGCACCCGCGGCCATCGCGATTCCGGCGGTGGAGAAGGACGTGATTTCGGCGCTGGAGAACCTTGGCTATCAGCGGGCGCTGGCCGAGAAGGCAGTAACGACGGTTGCCGGCGGCACGACCGGGATCGGCTTCGATGAGCTCTTCCGAAAAGCGCTGGCGCAGGCGAGGAAATGAGGCGGAAGGAAACCCAGCGCTTCCGCGCTGGGCTAAATGTGGGTCGCGCCTACGGCGCTTGGGATGGGTTCGTACCGTTACCCAGCGCTCCCGCGCTGAGCTCCCCGGGCTACGCCCGGGGGGCTAGTCTCTGCCGCTCGCTTCGCGAGGTGCCCTGATCGAGGCTCTAGCTTTCGAGCAGGACCGGATGGGCTTCGCGGTCAGGCTGGCGGCGGGCGCGGCGGCGGTTGGTCCAATCGCCGAACCAGCCCTGAACACGATCGAGATATACGTAGTACACGGGCGTGATGTAGAGAGTGATGAGCTGGGAGAAGAGCAGCCCGCCCACCACGGCAAGGCCAAGACCGCGGCGGGAACCGGCGCCTGCCCCGAAACCGATGGCGATGGGGAGCGTGCCCATGAGCGCGGCCATGGTGGTCATCATGATGGGGCGGAAGCGCACGATGGCGCCCTGATAGATGGAAACCTCGGGCGATTCGCCTTTGGTGCGCTCATTTTCAAGCGCGAAATCGATCATCATGATGGCGTTTTTCTTGACGATGCCGACCAGCATGATGACGCCTACGATGGCGTAGAGATTGAGCTCCTCATGGAAGAGAAGCAGGGTGGCGAGCGCGCCTACACCGGCAGAGGGCAGACCCGAAAGAATGGTGAGCGGATGGATAAAGCTCTCATACAGGATGCCCAGCACAATGTAGATGACGACAATGGCGGCGACCAGCAGCATGCCCATATTGGCAAACGACTGCTGGAACGCCTGGGCCGTGCCCTGAAAGCTGCG
>JAFAIN010000076.1 GCA_019236695.1 Acidobacteriota bacterium
CACCACCTGATCGAATCCGGTTGGCGGCCCAATCCGGGGCTCAAGCCGAGTCACAGAGCAGGCTGGGAATGGAAACAGAACGCCCGCGAGGGTGGGAAACGCTTCCGGCGGAATGCACTGAGGGCAGGCGAGGGTCTTTAGCAGGCAAGCTGGTTGAGATTGGACGGTGGAAGCTGAAGAAGGCCAGATAGGATCCCGAGGCGTAGTCCGGAGAATCCGGTTGGCGGCGAACCCGGAGCCTGAGCGACAGATCGCAGAACGAAGGCGTGCATTGCACCTTCAGTGATCGCAAGGTGATTGAAGAAGCGATGCAAGCATAGAAAGTCTCCCGAGAGGGGGATGCTTACGGGGCGAAAGTTCTGTGAGCTGCAGGTCGGCAAAGGACTAAAGCGAGCTGCTGGCTGAGAGCAAGGGGCTACGGCACCTCGGGATTCTTTTTTGTTTGCGCATTTCCATCCGTCTCCCTGCCTTTTGCCCCGCGTCATCGCCCCGGTTGCAGCACAAGTTCATGTGCTCTTGCGCCCTGCACGGCTTCTCGAGAAAAAGGAAACACAAAGGTAGTGCCGCCGTACCAGGCATTCCATTGATCCATGTAGTTTGCGCTGAAGAGATTTCCCGATTCTCCCGTAACAATGTTCATCGTGCTGGCATCGAGATTGGAGAAGTCAATGGTCATGCGCTCCGACGGACCGAAATCGGGGCCGGCCGCTTTGATGGTGTACGCGTCACCCGATTGCGGCACCGTGCCGGGGCCGCTCCAGCGCCTCAGGAACGGGACTGCGCCAAAAATGGGATGCTGAAGGACCAGGGGTGAACGCTCGCCCCAGCTCCAGCTCCTGCCCGTAACGTTGCCGGTGCTCCCTACTGCTCTATCCAGAGCGGCCGCAAGAAGTTCCGAATAGGACTGGTATTGGGGCGGGAGCCATCGCGGTGGCTGCCGTTCTACAAGGTTTTCGAGCGCCACCGCCGCATATGGCCAGCGGTATGCCGTCCAGCCCGTGAGGTCGAGAGCATTGGGGGAGCCATCCTGCCGCGAGCGAACCCCTTGCGCAACGGGCGAAGCGCCAAGTTTGGGCTCCAGTAGAAGGCGCCAAAGCTGCCTGCGCGCCAGCGCCACAATGGCGGGCGCGGAGGAATCGGGCGTCACCCGCCCGTCCCACCGCCGAAGCACGTCTGCAGCGGCCCGGGCCGCGCGGCTGGCCTTGGGCTCATGATCCACGGCATAAGTGAATCGCTGCGCGAAAAAAGCGTCATACGTCGAATAGATGTCGGTCTGAATCGCCAGCATGTCGCGCACGGTCAGGTTGTGGCCAGCCGGCGAATCGCGCCGGGGCCAGTGCCGCAGCAGGTAGTAGATGCGTTGCGTGCGATAGGGCGGGGCGTCCCACGAGGTGCTGACGGTGTAGGGGTAGCCGATGGGGCTGATGCGGCTGTTTGCCGTGGCGATGATTCCGGATGGCGGGTCAAACACGCGGGGCATCGCCTCGAACGGAATGTAGCCGCGCCACTCGTGAGCGCCGTCTGCGCCCTTCACCGGCGCCACCGTATCCATGGCGCGCATCGGCACGCGCCCGGTCGCTATGTAGCCGATATGCCCTTCTACGTCGCCGTATATCACGTTCTGCCCGGGACCCGTGAATTGCGAAAACGCCCGGCGAAACTCGTCCCAGTTCTGCGCCGCATCCACGTCGAAAAAGGGAACCGAAGGCGGCTGCTCGTATAGCGTCCAGCGCAGCGCCAGAGCCCGCTTCTCTCCGGCTACGAGCTGCGTGATGAGCGGGCCGTGCCGGGTGGCCTCAGTCTCCAGCGCAACATCAGGCCTGCCTTTCACGTGGATAATTTCGCGCCGCGTTTCGAGTGGTTCCCAGCCTGATGGCGTGAGGTACTGGCCCTTATCGTTCAGGGTTTCGATGTACACATCCTGCACATCGGGCATGATGTTGGTAAAACCCCAGGCAATTCGGCGGTTGTGGCCCACGATTACACAGGGCAGGCCGGGCAGCGTAAAACCGGCAACATCGAATTCCGGCTCGGCGCCGGGAGCGGCCGCAATTGTGAGCTGAGCTTCGTACCAGGTGTTGGGGATCCGGTGAACCAGGTGCATGTCATTGGAGAGCAGCGGCTTCCCGCTCGAGGAGAGTGCCCCCGCTACCACCCAGTTGTTGGAACCGATGGCCGGCTCTTCATCCGGCCCCGGCGACGTAGGCAGCCCACCGTATGAAGGCGGCCACCCCGCTCTCGGCCGCTTTGATTCAACCTGGGCAGAGCCGGCAGTTCGGCGCTCGTGCCAATCCAAGTCCCCTTCGCCGGCTTGATGCCAAAGGCCGACCTGATCCTCGATGCTGGTTTGGCCTTCGCCCGGCGCGTGATCGCGCCATGAAGTGCTTGGATAGAGATCGGCAAGCAATTCCGGCGGCAGCCGGCCCTGCACAGCTTCGCGCGACAGCTTCACCTGCCACTCGGCGCCGTTAAGCATCTCCGACATCAGAATGCCGCACAGCAACGAATCGGCAGGCGTCCATGGCTGCGGGGAATAGCGCAGCACCCTGAATTCGAGCGGCAGCGCGTTGCGATGCTGCGTGATGTATGCGTTCACGCCTTGCGCATAGGACTCGATGTGTGCCCGATCGAGCGCATCGAGCCGGGTGGCAGCCTTCTCTGCCACCAGCCGAAGGCGCAGGATTCGCTGCTCCTTATCGGTGGCGAGGAATGCACCGCCCAGTACTTCCGAGAGTTCGCCTGCGCTGTACCGCCGCGACATATCCATTTGCCACAAGCGATCCTGGGCGGTGATGTAGCCTTGCGCAAAAAACAGATCGGCGGCGCTCGCGGCGCGAATGTGCGGCACGCCGCGCACATCACGAATCGCCGCAACCGCTGCGGCAAGCCCGGGAACGGAAATCTCGCCGTCCACCTGCGGCAATGCCGCCCGCGCGGCGCGCAGGAAGATGGCACTCAGCACGACGGCGAAGACCAGAGCCACGGCCGCCACTGCGGCGATGAACCAGCCGGCCATGCGGCGGAGAGAGCGATGGGGATGAGGATTGGATCTGGGGGAGGGCAAATGCGATTTTACCCTCAGGACTCCGAAACTGGCGCCGCTGGGTGAAAGTCTTGTGCTATTTTGAGTGGCTATGAACCCCTACGCCTCGCATCTCGGGCAAAGAGATCCCGTGGAAGTAATTGCCGCCACTCCAGGGCGCGTGCGGGAGCTGGCGCGCACACTGGGTCCCGATCGGGCGCAGCAGCCGCCCGCCCCCGGCAAATGGAGCGCCCGGGAGATCGTGTGCCACCTGGCCGATTGTGAAATCGTGTTCGCTTTTCGCATTCGCCAGGCGCTTGCGGAAGACCGGCACACCATTCAGCCATTCGACCAGGACCGGTTTGCCCGGCACTATGCTGCCTGCGGCTTCGATTCGGCCCTCGCGGCATTTGTGGCCGTGCGCACCTGGAACCAGCAACTGATTGGCCGCCTTAAGGCCGAAGAACTCGCCAGGCCCGTAACCCATCCGGAGCGAGGCGAAATGACTCTGCGCACCATCATTGAAACCATGGGAGGCCATGACCTGAACCACCTGGCTCAATTGGAAGCCATCGCGTCAAAGTACGCGGCAGCGTGAAACTATGCCGTCGGCTTAATGCCTGCCCAGACGCATGCCGGCGGCCACCCCCGACTCGCGTGCCTGCGCATTCGCTTGACATCCTGCGGCTCGGGATGGCATCTCTTATTACTTTTAATTTTTTGGGGCAGGGCTGATGCCAATCCGGCTGCGAATCTTTTTCCACGACAAGTGCTTCGACGGGCTTTCGTCGGCGGCCGTTTTCTCCCGTTTTCATCGCGAGCGCATTTGCGGCGATGCCGAGCACCAGTTCAGCGGCCTGGTGCATCGCGCGGGAGCACTGTTTGAAGAAAGCAAGTTCGATGGCGACGAGAATGCCATCGTCGATTTCAAGTATTCGGCTTCGCCGCGCATTACCTGGTGGTTCGATCACCATGAGAGCGCATTCCTTACGGCTGCCGATTCCGACCATTTCCAGAGAGAACTGCAATTGCAGCAGGCGAACAGCGCGCGGGGGGTGAAGCCGCGCAAGTTTTACGACCCGGGCTTTCGTTCGTGCACCGAATTCATCGCCAGCACCGCGGAGCGCGTTTATGGTTTCGACCGGTCGCCTTTGGGTGAACTGATCCGCTGGGCCGACATCATCGATGGCGCGCTGTATCCCGATGCGAAGACTGCAGTCGAAATGCAGGAACCGGCCATGAAGCTGACCATGGTGGTCGAGGCTACGCAGGATGCTGGCTTCGCCGGGCGGCTTATCCCACTGCTGGCCTCGCGCCCCCTGAGCGAAATCATCCGCGAACCCTTCATTGCGGAATTGGTCCCGCCGCTGCTGGAGCGGCATACCGCCTCGCTCGAATTGCTCCGCCGCCGCGCGGAGTGCCGCGCCCGCACAGTGTTTTTCGATATTACGGACCAGCCCATGGAGGGGTACAACAAGTTCATCCCTTACTACCTGCATCCGGGATGCATCTACAGTGTCGGGTTGAGCAAGAGCAGTTTCCGCGTGAAGGTCTCGGTGGGCTCGAACCCCTGGGTTCGCGAACACGACATGGTGAACCTGGCCAGGATCTGCGAGCGCTACGGCGGCGGCGGCCACGCCCGGGTGGGAGCAATCTCCTTTGATGTGAGCCAGGCGGAGGCTGCGCGCGCCGCTGCCACCGAGATTGTGGCGGAACTGCGCGACGACCAGCGGCAGAAGCGCTGCTAGCTATTCAGGCGTGCCTCGGTCATTTCCGGAACGCGACGTTCACCGCGAGCTTTTCGCCTTCCACATCCACTACATTGCAGAAGGTGCGTGCGCCATGACGGGTGAAATCGAGCCCCACGCGGCTATTACCTACGCGCAGATTGCGAATGTTCAGATAATCGAGCCATTCAGGGAGCTGCGGATTCACGATGTTCAACTCCTTGCGCGGGGCGCTGGGGCGGATTCCAAGCACGGAGCTCAGGATAAGAAAGAGCGCTCCGGATGCCCATGCCTGCGGTGAGCAGGAGACCGGGTAATGCACCGGATCGTCAAACTGGCGGCGATGCACGCCGCAGAAGAGCTCAGGCAGGCGATAGTCGCGAAAGCTCATTGCCGCCTGGAACAGCGTGGTGAGCACCTGCAGCGCGGGCTGGCGGAGTTCGTTCAGAGCCATGCCGTGCGCCACCAGGGAGTTGTCGTGCGGCCATACCGAGCCGCGATGATAGCTGAGCGGGTTGAAAACGGGCTCCTGCTGCGACATCGTGCGCCAGCCCCAGCCGCTGAACATGTCTTCGCGCATCATCCGGGCGGCCACGGTGCGCGCCCGGTCGCGGCTGACTGCCCGTGACCACAGCAGGTGCCCGGGATTGGTGGATACCACATCCACCGGCTTCTTGTCGCCATCCAGGGCCATGGCGTAAAACCCGCGATGCGGCATCCAGAACGCCTTTTCGATTCGCTTTGCCATCTCGGCCGATTCGCGCTTCAACCGCTCGGCCGTTGCGACATCACCAAACGCCCGCAGCAGGGAAGCCAGGCGGTACTTTGCGTCGTAGACGTAGCCCTGCACCTCCACCAGGGCAATGGGCGGGCGCGCTACAGTGCCGTCGCGATGCATGTTCGCATCCCAGGAGTCTTTCCAGCCCTGGTTGATCAGGCCCTTGGGGGAGCGCCGGCGGTACTCAATGAACCCGTCGCCATCGAGATCGCCATACTCATCCATCCATTGCAGCGCGCCATAGGCAGCCGGAAGCAACTGCTTGACAAGATTTTCGTCGGCGGTCCAGTTGAAGGTTTCGCTGAGCAGCACCAGGAACAGCGGAGTGGCATCCACCGAGCCGTAGTATGGGCTGAAGGGCATTTCGCCATGGCGCGTCATCTCGCCGGCGCGGTATTCGTGCAGAATTTTTCCGGGTTCCTCATCCTGCCAGTCGTTCACTACCCGGCCCTGGTACCGGGCCAGCACGCGCAGCGTCTCGGCAGCGAGCGACGGATTCAATGAAAGGACCTGGTAGGCGGCGATGATGGAATCGCGCCCGAACATCGTGGCAAACCAGGGAATACCGGCCGCGATGATGTGGTCATCCCCCTCGGGAATCTGCAGCGCGTGGAAATCGTTGGTGCAAGTTTGCAATGCGGCGTCGAACACTTCATTGCTGCTGCTGAACGAAGTGGAATGGCGCTCCCAGTCAGCAAACGTGTTGCGCCGGCCTGAAATTCCCGTTTGGAAATCGATGTGGGTTCCGCGCGGGTTTTGCTTGTCCACAAACGGCGTGATCATGGCTTCGATCTGAACCTTCTTCAAGGGCTCGAGCGCCAGCTCCCACTGCGCCGTTTGCTCGCGGAAGAGTTGCGGTGCAGGCTCGAGTTCCACGGCAGTTCGCCGCAGCGCGCCGTCCAGGCCGCGATAATGAAACACCACTGAGTGCTTGCCCACAACCGGCCGGTAATACTGGCCATGAACCGCCCGGGCCACGCCGCGTACCTGGAAAACATCGACAAAATCGGCGTCGTAACACAGCTCCACGGTGAAGCGAACCGCCTGCAGGTTGAAGTTTTCGAAAGTAAGCCGGTCAAACAACACGTCGCTGGCCAGCAATTGCTCGCGCCGGATGTGGATGGTGTTCTCGGGAAGATCAAATGATTCCCGGAGCGTGATGCTGCCGGTAGTCAGCTCAATCTGGGAGGCAAATGTTTTCTCGGTGCTCGAGGAGAGCACCACTGCGCGATGCCCTCCCACGCGTAGTTCGAGATGGCTGAGAAACCGGGTGTCATCATGAAAAAACCCGACATCAGGAGCTCCCGCGGGCATGATGTCGCCTGCCACGGTGGTGGAAAGGAATGTCTTGCCGTCAATCAGAGTGAGGTTATTTACCTTGCGCGGCTCAAGTGACTGGAACGCGATGCGCGGCTCCACATGCGGCGAAGGCACTTCAATCAGGTCGGCGGCGGGGAGCGGATGGCGAAGAGTGCTCATGCAATTGCGCGGTTGGAATCGAACGGCGCGGCGGTTTCGCCCTGCCCGGGCTCAATCGCTTTGCGATCTCCCCCGGCCAGCACCTGGGCGTACGCTTCCATGTACTGTTCGACCATGCGGTCCAGCGTGAAGTGTGCCTCGAACCAGGCGCGCACCGTGGTCGCAGGCAAAGCCAGTGACGTCGCCTTACTGGCCATATCATCCGCATCTTTGCAAATGTAGCCCGATACGCCGTGCTGTACGATTTCGCTCACCGATCCGGCGCCAAAGGCCAGGATTGGTGTGCCGCAAGCCATGGCTTCAATCAGCACCAGGCCAAATGGCTCATCCCATTCGATGGGAAAAAGCAAGGCCAGCGCATTGCCCAGCAGCTCGTTCTTGCCGGCCAGGCCGACTTCGCCCACATATTCGATAAAACGGCCGTCCACCTGCGGCCGGATTTCGGAATCGTAGTAGGGCCGGTAGATGGGCTGAATCTCGCCCGCAATCTTCAAGGGAATGCCGACGCGTTTTGCCACTGCGATGGCAATGTGCGTGCCCTTGATGGGCGCGATCCGGCCCAGAAATGCAAGGTAACCCTGCTTCTTCGGTTGCAGGCGATACGCCGAACCGTCAATGCCGTGATGGATCGTGCGAATGCGGGGCATGCGCTCGCGGCGGCGCTGAAAGTGGCTTATGGTGATGTATTGCACCTGGGGAAACGACTCATAGAACTCGCTCAACCCCGCTTGCTGTGGATGGTGAACCGTATAGACGAATGGCTGCCGCACGAAGCGTGAATGCGCCAGCCCGGGCAGGTTGTTGAGGTGTATGAGGTCGCAATCGCGCGCCGCGTCGGCAACCGACCAGGCAGTATGATTGATGTCCTTCAGGTTGTCGTATATCTCTCCCTGGATGGGCCATTGTGCGCGTTCATAGAACCAGCGCCGGTCCACGTTCACCGTGGATTCGCCGTTCGTATAGACCACCACTTCAACGTTGTTCCTTTTCAACCCCTCTGCGAGGTTGGCGATAAAGAGTTCCGTGCCTCCGTACTGCCTGGGCGGCACGCAGATAAATGGAGGAGCAATAATGGCAATTTTCAAATGGCCTCCCAGGAGGCGAAAACTGGATCAGGAAGCCGCTCGTCGAGCGCGGCTCGTTTAAGTAAAGGTCGCAATCGAGATGCTATGAAGGCGCGGGCGCCGGTTTCGCGAACCGTGCCTTAGTACAGATGCGTAGCCGCGAAGAATCGTTGGCGCAGACGCATATCGCTGAGAACGAAGGGGATCTCTTCAGAGCGTGTGGAGATACGCCAGCAGGGCATCGAGGTCGGGCGGCTGCAGGTACTCCGAAAATCCCGGCATGGTGCGGCGACCGCGCATGATTACCGCCGACAGGCGCTCGTCGGTGGGTGGAGCGCCGCTGGGCATCGCTTTCCTGCCGCACAACCCGACCAGCGGCGGGCCGTTGCGCTTTTTCTCGGAGTAGGCGGAATGGCACGACAGGCAGTACCGGTCGTAAAGCTTGCGGCCCTGCGCCTGCTGGGGCGTGAGGTGCAGTTGTTCGTCGCTCCAGTTGGATTTGTCGTGGGCGCAGGCGGCAAAAATTGCTACCACCAGCAGGACTGCGGCTGTCGCGAGCCTGTTCGGCATTGTTGCAATAAGAAAGCGCAGCCAGTATAGCTGCGCTCGTGCAAGGGCAACAACGCCGATCAAATGCCAGGCGGCTTCGCATCCGTTCCCGAGCTTGCGCCCTTCTTGCCGCCTTTGCCCATCGACCCTCCCGCCGCACTGCAGCTTGTGGAAACCATGGTGACTTTGGTCTCGCCGAACTCCTGCCCGGGTGTGGTCCAGTTTCCCGAAAGGCTTACGCGATGGCCCACATGCGCCGAAAGATCGTCACTGCCCGTCACTTTCACGCCCTCGGGATATTTCTTGTTCTTCAAAACGTAGCCATCGCCGCTCTTTTCGATGCAGCCGGTTGTCGTGTTGCCGGTCGCCATCTTCGAGCCGGCCTTCTTTCCGCCCATCGTTGCGCCGCTTCCGCCGCTCTGCCCCGCTCCGGTATCCTGTGCGGCAAGCGCCAGTGGAAGTGCGAAGAGCGTAATCACCGCCAGAAAGAGGAATTTCTTCATCGG
The DNA here is from genome assembly GCA_019236695.1 of Acidobacteriota bacterium. GTDB lineage: Bacteria > Acidobacteriota > Terriglobia > Terriglobales > Acidobacteriaceae > JAFAIN01. The sequence goes on from JAFAIN010000076.1 coordinate 9,126, forward strand.
TCTCTCCTTTTAAATGTGGCTGAGATCAGTTGCTGAAACCCGTGGCCCCGTGGAGATCGCCTGTGTCTAAGTCGTTGCGGTCAGCCGCAAAGCTGTGCTATCCGCTTCGCGGTCGCAGCGCGCCTATTTTACAGCCGGGTGGCCGGCTGCGCTGAGGCCGGCGCGAGTTGGCGCAGGCCGAAGGGCGCCACCTAGAAAAGCTTCATATGAATGGTGAGGTATTTCTTGGGATTCTGGCGAATGGCGGTCAGCAGATTGCGCATTTCCACTATCGACTGGTTGGCATTGTCATAAAGCGCGGGGTCGTTCATCAGCTTGCCAATGCTGCCCTGGCCTTTCTCAATGCGCTCCATCATGTCGGAAACGCGTGTCATGGTGTTATCGAGCTTGCGCGCAAATTCTTCATCGCGCAGCATCTTGCCGATGGCCCCGTGGCCCGAATTTACGCTGTCGAGCGTGGTGTTCAGCTTGCCCACTGCTTCGTTCGCGCGGTTGTAAAGGCTGGGATCCTGCATCAGCTTGCCGACAGTGCCCTTGCCTGAATCCAGGTCGTCGGCGATCTTGCTCAGCTTATCCACCGTGGCATTCAGCTTGTCGTACATGTCATTGCTGGTGATTAACTGGCCGAGGCTGCCCTTGCCATTCGAAATATCGGCCACCAATCCCTGCACCTCCGCCAGAGTTGAATTCAATTGCCTATAGAGCTGCTTGTCATTAATCAGCAGGCCGAGCGAGCCCTGGCCGTTTTCAATCGCGGTGAGAATACGGTCGGCGCGGAGCACCAGCGTATTCACGTTCTCAATGGTGGATTGAGTGGCGCTCACTGCCCCTTCCAGCGTCTTGGTCTTTTGCGTTCGCAGAATGTCCCCGTTTCCGGCCTGCGAACCCGTTGCCAGGGTGCTGTCGATATCAATGAAAGTTTCGCCCAGAACGCCGGCGGTATCGAGGCCGGCGATGGAATCCTTGTGCAAATCGAAGATGAACCGGTTACCAATCGTCATCTTCACCTTTACCGGCTTATCGATGGGCATTTGCCCGGGTGTGCCCGGTGAAGGAAGCTGGTTCGCGGGGGTAGTGACGTCGGGTGCCGGCTGGGCCGAACGCGGCACCAGCGCAATGTTGGTTACGTTGCCGATGTCCACGCCTTCCAGGCGCACCGGCGCACCTATGCGAAGCCCTCCTGCATTTTCGAAATAGGCGTAGAGCTCCAGCTTGGGTGAGAACAGGCCAACGGTTCCGCTCATCAGGAAAATCAAAGCCGCGAGCGCGATGCTGGCAAAAACCACGGTCAGGCCCACTCTGAGCTGGGCC
>JAFAIN010000250.1 GCA_019236695.1 Acidobacteriota bacterium
CCTGTAAATAGCTCCCGGTGTATCGGTTACGTTCGTGCCCACGGAATCCACGCTGGCATCTAAGTTGCTTTCACCGCTTGTGGAGAGGCCTACCTCTCGCCGGGGGGTTGACGACCGCCTGGCTGGGACGAGTTTACCGAACGGCATGAACAAAGATACGCGCTTCCGGTTTTATGCCACCGCGCTTGCGTTCCTGACGGTGGCGGCCGTGGTGTTTGGCTGGGTCAACCTTCAGAAGGAGCACCTGTACGTGGTGCCGTGGGATGGCATCTGGTGGGTAGAACACACGGGGGCCTTAAGCGCTGAGCGGGTGGAGCAGAACGGACCGGGTTTTCAGGCGGGAATCCGGGAAGGCGACCGGCTCGTTTCGGTGAATGACGTTCCGGTCCACAGCACGGCGCAGCTTTCGCGGCAACTGTTCCGCGCCGGCCCATGGTCACGAGCCGGATATTCGGTTGAGCGAAGCGGCCGCGCGTTGGATGCGCCGGTCATTCTGGCGCCCATTGATCGCTCGATCAATGCCGGGCTGCGGCTGATTGCGCTCATTTACCTGGGCATTGGGCTGTACGTGCTGCTGCGGCGCTGGGCAGCGCCGAAATCGTTCCACTTCTACGTATTCTGCCTGGCATCGTTCATTCTTTACGCTTTTCACTACACGGGCAAGCTGAATACGTTTGACTGGATCATCTACTGGTCAAACGTCTCGGCGACGCTGCTGCAGCCGGCTCTATTCCTGCATTTTGTCCTGACGTTCCCCGAGCGCAAGGGGGTAGTGAAACGCCATCCCTGGCTTCCGGCGGCGGTTTATGTCCCGGGGCTGGCGCTGCTTGCGGTGCATATTTCGGCGGTGCTGTGGCTGGAGCCCTCGGGGCTGCTGCTGTGGCAACTTGATCGCGCGGAATACGCTTATCTGGGCCTGCTGTTCGTGGCTGCGGCCGCGGTTTTGTGGCACAGTTACGGACACGCGGCCACGCCCATCCTGCGCCAGCAAATGAAGTGGGTCACGCGCGGAACCATCCTGGCGGTCGCGCCGTTCACCCTGTTCTACGTCCTGCCATACATCCTGCCGCGGGCGGCTCTATGGGTGCCGGCCGAATGGATGAAGATCTCGGTTCTGTCGCTCATTTTCCTGCCGCTGACGTTCGGGTATGCCATTTTCCGCTATCGCCTGATGGATGTGGACGTCATCTTCAAGCGCGGGATGGCCTACACGCTTGCGGCGGCGGCCGTGGCGTTCGGGTATTTCCTGGTTGTAGCGGTGGCCGCGGAAGTGGTGCATACGCGGCTGCCCTCCGCCGGCAGCGCCGGCCTGGTTGTGGCCATCATGGTCACTGCTCTGTGCTTCGAGCCGCTGAAGAACTGGATTCTGCGCTGGATCGACCGTTTCTTTTACCGCACGCGCTACGACTACCGGCGCACTCTGATCGATTTCGGGCGCGACCTGAGCTCCGAAACCGATCTGGAGAAGCTGCTTTCGGCTGTGGTGGACCGCCTGTCGCGCACGCTCATGGTCGATCGCGTTGCCATCTTCATGGCGCAGGATGATGGCCGGTTCGTAGTGGCAAAATCGAGCGGCGTATCAAACCTGAGCGGGCTGAACCTTGACTTCCTGCTCCTGCGGCGCCCGGAAGAAGCCGCCGGGCATCTGTTCTTCGACAATACTCACCAGGCAGTGCGCGAAACCCCGGAAGCGCAAATTGCAATCCGCCGCCTCGATCTCAACTACTACATTCCTTGCACGGTGCAGAACCGGAATGTGGCCGTGCTGGGGCTGGGCAAGACCATGGAAGGCGACTTCCTCTCCAGCGAGGATGTGGAACTGCTGCAGACCCTGGCCGGCTACATCGGGATCGCCATTCAAAACGCGCGCCTGTATGCCTCGCTCGAGCAAAAGGTCATGGAATACGAGCGGCTGAAGGATTTCAACGAGAACATTGTGGAATCCATCAGCGTCGGGGTGCTGGCGGTGGATCTGGAAGATCGCATCGAGTTCTGGAACTCGCAGATGGAGGTCATGTTCGCGCTGCCGCGTTCCGAAGCCGTTGGGCGGCCCATCAACGAGGTTTTTCCGGCCGCGTTCTCGCAGGAGTTCTATCGCATCCGGCAGCATGCCGGCGTGCACAATCTGTATAAGTTCCGCCTGGAAACCGGGGCCGACGCGCGCATTGCCAACATTGCGATTGCGCCGCTGGTGTCGCGCCGCTTCCATGTGATCGGCCGCCTGATCATCGTGGACGACATTACGGAGCGGATGGCGCTGGAATCGCAGCTCACGCAGGCCGAGAAACTCTCTTCCATCGGGCTGCTGGCCGCCGGGGTGGCGCACGAGGTGAACACGCCCCTGGCCGTCATCTCCTCCTATGCCCAGATGCTTGCCAAGCAACTGACGGGCGATGACCGAAAGTCATCGCTGCTGGAGAAGATTACGCGGCAGACCTTCCGGGCTTCGGAAATCGTCAACAACCTGCTGAATTTCTCGCGCACGGGGGGAGGCGAATTCGCCGATGTCGATTTGAACCAGATCATCCGCGAAACGCTGGCGCTGGTGGAGCACCAGCTCAGCACCAGCCGGATCCGGATCGTGCAGGATTTGACCTCAGACCTGCCGCGCATCCACGGCAATACCGGCAAGCTGCAGCAGGTGTTCCTAAACCTGGTCCTGAATGCCCGGGATGCCATGCCATCGGGCGGCACGCTCACTGTGCGTACCCGCAATGGCAGCGGCGCGAATGTCGCGATCAGCGACACCGGAACCGGCATTGCTCCGGAGCACCTGTCGCGCATCTACGATCCGTTTTTTACCACCAAGACTGCGCCGCGGCAGGGCGAGCGCCGGGGCACCGGTCTAGGCCTGGCCGTGACGTACGGGATCATCCAGGAGCACGCCGGAAAAATCTGGGTGGAAAGCGAGGCAGGCCAGGGTACGACCTTCTTTCTGGAGTTTCCCATGGTGAGGAAAGCCGTCCATGTCTAGAGCTGTTGCCATGCCGGAACGCCCGCACGAATCGGCCGCTGCGGGCCGCGTGCTGATTATTGATGATGAGCACGCCATTCGCGAATCGCTGCAGACCCTGCTGGAGTTGGAGGGGTACGAAGTCTCCTCCGCGCCCAATGGCGGGGAAGGCCTTGAGCAGGCGGCCGCAGAGCCCTACGACCTGGTTCTGCTCGACTATGCCCTGCCTGACATGAACGGAATCGAAGTGCTGCGCGAACTGCAGGGCCGCGACCCGCAGATGGCCGTCATCATGATCACCGCGTACGGCACGGTTGAAAATGCGGTGCGTGCCATTCAGGGAGGCGCCGTCAACTTCATCCAGAAGCCCTGGGACAATGACAAGCTTCTGGCCGACGTACAGTCGGCCATTACGACGCGGCGCGTGCGCGAAGAAAACGTCCAGCTCAAGCGCGCCATGAAGCAGCGCTACAGCTTTGAGCACATCGTGGGCAAGAGCGAGCCGATGCTGCGCATCTTTGATCTGGTGGCACAGGTGGCGCCCAGCCGTTCCACCGTCCTGATTCAGGGCGAGAGCGGCACCGGAAAAGAATTGATCGCCAAGGCGATTCACACGAGCTCGCCGCGCAAGGACCGTTCATTTGTTCCCATCAATACGGGTTCCATGCCGGCTGATCTGCTGGAATCGACTCTGTTCGGCCATGTGAAAGGCGCATTTACCAGCGCCGTCGCCTCCAAAAAAGGGCTGTTCGAGGTTGCCGACCGCGGCACGCTGTTCCTTGATGAGATCGGCACGATGAGCATGGAGACGCAGGCAAAGATCCTGCGCGTGTTGCAAGATCGCAAGTTCATGCACCTGGGCGGGGTCAATGAAATTCAGGTGGATGTTCGCGTCATCGCGGCCACCAACGTTGACCTGAAGCAGTTGGTGCGGGAAGGCAAGTTCCGCGAAGACCTGTTCTACCGGCTGAACGTGATCACCATTGACCTGCCGCCGCTGCGCAACCGGCGCCAGGACATCCCGCTGCTCATTGATTTCTTCCTGCGCAAATTTTCCCAGGAAAACGACAAGCCGCAGCGCCATATCTCGCCCGAGGCCCTGCATCCGCTGATGGATTACGCCTGGCCGGGGAACGTGCGTGAGCTTGAGAACGTAATGGAGCGTGCGGTGGTGCTCAGTTCCGCTCCGGTGATCGGGCCGGAACTGCTTCCCGATTACATTGTTCATCGCGGCATCAGTGCGGCGGTGCTCGAGCACCGGCCTGACGCCTCGCTGTTCGAGATCCTCGAAGGCTGCGAGCGCCGCGTGATCAGCGACATGCTGGAGCGCAGCAACTGGAACCAGACGGAAGCCGCCGAGCGCTTCCGCATTCCGCTCTCGACGCTTAACCAGAAGATCAAGCGGCTCAACATCGAGATCCGCAAGCGCAGCAAGGAAAACTGAGCCTCCCCGGATTGCGCGATTCATCGCCGCGGCTCCATGCTACATTCGAGGGCACATGAGCGGAACCGCGCAAGGCCCCTCAAGCAGCCCGGAACAGCAGCCCAGGCTATTGCGCAAGCTGACGTTGCTTGACGCCACCATGCTCCTGGTGAGCGGAGTAATTGGGTCGGCCATTTTCCTCACCTCACGCGATATTGCAGCCCAGTTGCCTACGCCGGCGCTGTTTTTGGGCGTGTGGGCCGCGGGCGGCGCGATTTCGCTGCTGGCGTGCTTTGCCTTTGCCGAACTGGGCGCCATGTATCCCGAGGCGGGCGGCCAGTACATCTACCTGCGCGAAGCGTATGGCGATATTGCTGCCTTTCTGTTTGGATGGATGTACTTTGGCGTTATCGGCTCGGGCACCATCGCCGCGCTCTCGGTGGCGTGCGCGCAGTATGCGGGCGTGTTGCTCCCGGTGTTGGGAGCGCAGCATGTGGTGCTGCGAGTTGGCGGATGGGCGCTCACGCGCAGTCACCTGGTCGCGCTCGCAGCCGGCTGGCTGCTCACGCTGGTCAACATTCTGGGGGTGAAGCGCGCGGCCATCGTGCAGAACATTGCCGGATGGATGAAGTATGCGGCCATGGCAGTGTTCGTCGTTCTAGGCTTCCTGATCGGCAAAGGCGCCTCCGGCAATCTTCACGTCAGCGCGCCGGCAGCGGCGCAACCGCACGGCTGGGCCCTTTTCTCGTCTTTTGGAGTTGCGCTGATTGCGGTCCTCTGGGCGTATGACGGATGGATCTATGTTGGGCAGGCTGCGGGTGAAGTGAAAAATGCCACTCGCAATGTTCCGCTGGCACTCATTGCCGGCATTCTGCTGGTCGCGGCGGTGTACATGGCGATGAATGCCGCCTATCTGTATGCCATGCCCCTGCCGAAGATGGCGGCCGGCCCGGAGACGGTGGCGAGCGAAGCTGCCGGCATCCTGTTTTCTCCTGCAGTCGGATATTGGATCGCGGGGCTGGTTGCAGTGAGCTGCTTTGGAGCGCTCTCGGCAAACATTCTGAGCGCGGCGCGCGTCAGCTACGCCATGGCGGAAGACCGCCTGTTTTTCCGCCGCCTGGCAAACATTCATCCGCGCTGGCATACTCCGGTTCCAGCGCTGGTTGCACAATGCGCGTGGGGCAGCGTATTAACGCTCAGCGGCCGCTACGACCAGATTTTTACCTACATCATGTTCGTTGAGGTCATCGGGTACGCGCTCACGGTGGTAGCAGTTTTCGTACTGAGGCGAAAAGCGCCGGAACGTGCACGGCCATACCGCTGCACCGGCTATCCCTGGCTGCCCGCGCTCTATGTTGTGTGCGCGGCTGCCTGGGCTGGAAATACGCTGTGGGCACGGCCGGTGGAGTCGCTTTCCGGGATTGGCATTATCGCCATCGGCGTTCCGTTTTACCTGTACTGGCGGCGGGCAAAGGCCGCCGTGTAGATACGCTGCGCCGGTCACGCGAACAGGTGTGCTGAGGTGAGCCGTATACGCCCACCCACCACAAGAGAGTCATTGGGAGCACCAAACCCCCGGATGAAGGTTGCCACATGGGATGAACAGTTGTGCTCGGCGAGGAAACGCGTGGGTCCGGCCGCCCTCGGCCGGACAGGGCGAGCGAAGCTCGCCTGGGTTGACCTTCAATCAGGGCTCGCTCGCAAGCAACGGCGAGCGGCCTTTCAGGCCGCATGGCCGACCGAGGGCGGTCGGCGTCACTTAGCTTCCGCCCGCGGCATGCCGGGAGACGCTCTGGCCGCCGCAACGCCTGGGATACGCCGGGGGTTGTGGCCGGGGCAAGACGCGCTCAGATCCTTCGGCCGCCGCGGCGGCCCTCAGGATGACTCTCGCGTAACCAGATGTAGTCGTGGTCGGTGCAGGGGGTGTTCATTGGGAGTGAGCGATCTGCTTTTTTCTTGCCATGCGATCCGGCGGCAAGCTCAATCCAGGGCCAGCGGAAACTTGCAAAGCAATTCGCCATTCTCGGTGAGCACTTCGAGCACCATGCGCACGCTCGAAGGCTCAAGCGGCAGGCGGAAGCTGACACGGTAGATGCGTTCACCGTATGGAACATCGGCAGGCACTCCGATCATGCGCACTGCATCAGGGCCGAGCCGCTGAGTTTGCAGCCCCCCGACATTGAACCGGAGCCGAAAACGCAGCGAGCGGATCAACTCAGGCGTTCCCATGGACGATTCGAACACCACGGGCGGTGACGGGTCGGCGATGGCTGACATGGTGCTGGCCGTCACGCGAAAACTCAGCACCGGCCGAAAATTCGTGCGGGGAAGGCCGGCGACGTTTTCAGGGGCCGGTACGCCTTCAAACGAAGCGTAGATTGCGAACGGCTGCTTATGGTTTTTTGCCAGCAGGGCTTCCATGCCGAGCGGCACAACCGAAGCCACTGCAAGCTCGTCAGCGGACTTAGGCGCGGAGCCGGCGATTGCGCTTCCCGCCGGCCGTGTGGCCAGGAGAAGGATGATGAGGTTGAATGCGGTTCGCCGAATCAATGGGGCCCCGGTCGCTGCGCACCTTACTGTGGCAGCTTCCAGTGGATCAGATGCGCTGCTCGATGGGCGTGTGGCCCGAGGGCATCCCGAACGGATCGACGTGGGTTCGGCGCCCCCGGGCCGGAAATCGTGAGCGAAGCTCGCCCGCGTTTCGTGTTTAATCTGATCCATGTCGCTGCTCTGCATCACGGCGCATCCTGACGACGAGGCTGGCAACTTTGGCGGCACGCTGGCGCTTTATGGCCGCCGCGGAGTTTCGACCGCCGTAATCTGCCTGACGGCCGGCGCGGCGGCGCGGCATCGGGGCCACGCGCGCTCGGGTGATGAACTCAAGGCCATTCGTCGCGACGAGTTTGCCGCATCCTGCCGCCGGCTGGGAGTGCAGCACAGCGAGATACTGGATTATGGCGACGGCCAGCTTGCAGGCGCGGATATCCAGCAGGTCACCGGCGACCTGGTGGTGCGTATCCGCCGCCTCCGGCCCCAGGTAGTTCTGACGTTTGGCCCGGAAGGCGGTGTTACGGCCCATCCCGACCACGCCATGGCGGGAATCTTTGCTTCACTGGCTTTCCAATGGGCCGGCCGGCGTGACCGCTATGCCGGCCAGTTCGAAGCAGGTCTCGAGCCGCACCGCGCGCAAAAGCTTTATTACAGCACCGGGCTCATAACCATCGAGGGAAGGCAGCCGGTGGCGCAGGCGCCGGTCACTCTCTCCATCGATATCTCGGCGGTGCTAGACGTGAAACTTCTGGCTTTTCAGGACCACAAGACGCAGGCCCCGCTGTTTCCGATTTTCGAAGAGGCCGTACGCCGCCACGGCGGGTTTGAGCATTGGCATCTGGCGGCGTGCGCCGACCCTCAGCTTGCGCGGGAAGAGAACGACCTGTTCGATGGGGTGTAATCCCGCCTGCGTAATACCGCCGCCGTGGCTGAGAATCCACTCCCTGCGGGTCATCTATAATAAAGAGATTCCCATTCATTTCCGGGGGCTGCCGTAGGTCCTCCGCTGTTGGCGAGGCGCATTTCCAGGCTGATGTCCACCGAAAACATTGTGGTTCGAGGGGCCCGGGTCCATAACCTCAAGAACATTGACTTTGAGATCCCTCACAATGCGCTGACCGTGGTTACGGGCGTGAGCGGCTCGGGCAAGTCATCCCTCGCCTTCGACACGATTTATGCCGAGGGCCAGCGGCGCTACGTGGAATCGCTCTCCGCCTATGCCCGCCAGTTTCTCGAACGAATCGAAAAGCCCGACGTGGATTTCATTGACGGCATCGCCCCGGCGGTTGCCATCCGGCAGAAGAACTCCACGCGCAATCCACGCTCCACTGTAGCGACCGCCACGGAAATCTATGACTACCTGCGGCTTCTTTTCGCTCGAATCGGCCGCACGTATTGCGAGCGCTGCGGCGCCGAAGTAAAGCGTGACTCGGTGGATGAAGTGGTGACGGCTGTGTTCGCATTAGGCGAAGGCGCGCGCATGCGCATCATGTTTCCGCTGGTCGCGCCCGCCGCCCCGGCGCCCGAGCCGGCGAAACCCGGGCGCAAAAAGGCCAAAGGGAAGGAGAGCAGCGCATCGGGCGATCTGCTGAAATCAAAGCTCTTCGATTTGAGGGCGCGAGGATTCAACCGGCTGTTCCAGCGCGGCGAGGTATTCGAGTTCTCCACACCGGAATCGCTGCTTGATGTTGATTTCAGCCGGCCCGTATTCGTGCTCGTCGATCGCATCGCGGTTTCGGCGGAAGAGCGCTCGCGACTGGTGGATGCCATCGAAATCTGCTATCACGAAGCCGGGGAAGCCGTCATCAAGGCTGTGAAGCCTGAGGGAGAGGAGCTCCAGCTTCGGTTTTCTTCGCGCTTCGAGTGCAAGGCTTGCGACTTGAAGTACGAAGAGCCGGAGCCGCGCCTGTTCTCGTTTAACAATCCCTATGGCGCCTGCCCTCGCTGCCAGGGATTCGGCAACACCATTGATTTCGATCCTGACCTCGTCATTCCCGATAAGACCAAATCCCTGGCTGAAGGCGCGGTGGAACCATTCAGCCGGCCTAAGTACCGCACGCTGATGACGGAGTTGAAGCGCTTCGCCCGCCAGAACGGCATCCCAGCGGATGTGCCCTGGAACGAGCTCACAAAGGCGCAGCAGGAGCTGGTTTTTGAGGGCGACGAGCGGTATCCCGGGATTCGCGGCTTTTTTTCTCACCTGGAGCGCAAGAAATACAAGCTGCACGTAAGGGTGTTCCTGAGCCGCTACCGCGGCTACTCGGTTTGCGGCGAATGCCGCGGGGCGCGGCTGCGGCGCCAGGCGCAACTGGTGCGCATCAGCAGCGCCGGCAGGGCGCACAACATTTGTGAAGTGTGCGCCATGACGGTAGAAGAAGCCGGCCGCTTCTTCGAATCGCTGGCGCTGACAGCCTCGGAGATGGCGATTGCCGATAAAGTGCTGGCCGAGATTCGCGATCGCATGCGCTTTCTCAACCAGGTTGGGCTGGAATACCTGACGCTCGATCGCCTTTCCTCCACGCTTTCGGGCGGAGAGGCGCAGCGCATTCAACTGGCCACATCGCTGGGCTCGCGGTTGGCCGGAACGCTTTACGTACTTGACGAGCCCTCCATCGGGCTGCATTCCCGCGATACCGAACGGCTGGTGCGCATCCTTCACGACCTGCGCGACCTCGGCAACACCATCCTGGTGGTGGAGCATGATGCCGAGATCATGAAAGCTTCCGACCATATTCTCGATCTTGGTCCGGGAGCAGGCGAAAATGGCGGCCGGGTGGTCGCGGCCGGCTCGTATGAGCATATTCGGCGCACAGCGAAATCGCTCACCGGCCGGTACCTCGGCGGCGATCTTCGAATCCAGCCGCCCAATGTGCGGCGCTCGCCCGGAACGCGCCGCATTGCGATTCGCGGCGCAAGGGTACATAACCTGAAGGGAATTGATGTGTCGTTCCCGCTCGATCTGCTGGTCGCAGTGACGGGAGTTTCGGGTTCGGGCAAATCGAGCCTGATGCACGATGTGCTATACGCTGCGCTGGCGGCGGAGAAAAAGGAGCCGGGAGCCGTTCAGAACCCCGTGATGTGCTACGACCGGATGGAGGGCTCGCAATACATCAGCGATGTCGTGCTGGTCGATCAGTCTCCCATTGGCCGCACGCCGCGCTCGAACCCGGTGACCTACATCAAAGTCTTTGACGCTATTCGGGAACTATTCGCCTCGATGCCTGAGGCAGAGAAGCGGGGATACGGGGCCGGGCATTTTTCGTTCAATATTCCCGGGGGGCGCTGCGAAGCCTGCCAGGGTGACGGTACCGTCGTAGTGGAAATGCAGTTCCTCGCCGATGTCGAACTGGTATGCGAGGAATGCAAAGGCATGCGCTTCAAGCCCGAAG
>JAFAIN010000068.1 GCA_019236695.1 Acidobacteriota bacterium
CAAAGAATGGTGAAGCAGGCCGCCAGCAGCAGCAGGTTGTTAAACAGGAAGCTGGATTCACGCGATACCAGCGACTCCAGCCGGTTCTCGCTCTTCAGGTGGTCCCGGTTACGAATGAAGAAGTACAGACAAAATGCAAAGACTATGGGGAGGAAGCCGGGAACATAATAAGGAACCGATTTCCAGGAATCGCCGGTCCACCCGCCAAAGCCCAGGAACCATTGGCCGATGCTGGATTGCGCAAATGCGTGAACCGAGCTGACCAGCCCTCCGCGCGTCAAAGTGGTTCCAAAGATGGACAGCAGGAACGTGGCAAAAATGAGCCACATGTTCCAAACCTTCAGCATGCCGCGCTTCTCCTGCATCATGACCGAATGCAGGAATGCCGTGCCGGTGAGCCATGGCATGACGGAGGCGTTTTCCACCGGGTCCCAACCCCAATAGCCGCCCCAGCCGAGAACCGCATAGGCCCAGTGCATGCCGAGGAAAATGCCGCAGGTGAGGAACAGCCAGGTGACCATGGTCCAGCGGCGCGTGATGTGTATCCATTTTTCTCCCGGATAGCGCATGATCAGCGCGCCCAGCGCGAAGGCAAACGGAACCGCAAAGCCCACATAGCCGAGGTACAGCATGGGGGGATGGATGACCATCTCGGGATACTGCAGCAGCGGGTTGAGGCCATTGCCGTCAGCCGGAGGCGTTCCCGACATCATGGCGAAAGGCGGAGCCGCAAACACCAGGAGGAGCTGGAAAAAGAATTGGACGCCGGCCAGAATCATGCCGGCGTAGGCAAAGAGGCGGCGATCGGTTTTATGCCGCAGCCGCAGCACCAGGCCGTAGGTGGCGAGCAGCCATGCCCAGAACAGAAGCGACCCCTCCTGGCCGGACCAGAGGGCGGCAAATTTGTAAGCCGCGGGGAGGGCGATGTTGCTGTGGTGGGCGATGTAGGCGACGGAAAAATCGTTGGTGAAAGCAGCCACCAGCAGGGCTACGGCGGCGACCGTAACGGTGAGCCAGACGGCAATACCGGCGCGGCGGGAGGTTTCCAGCAGGCGATCAGGGCCTGCGGCCGGCCTCCACAAGGCCAGCGCCCCGGCGAGGAACGAATACCCGCTCAGCGCCAGCGCAAGCAGGAGTGCAAAACTTCCAAGTTGAGGCATGCTACTACCGACCCATTATAGTGTGGGCTGCCCGCGTGCGGCAGCGCACAGGAGGATTAGGACGTGACCTAAGGTAACGCCGGCACGCCACATAGGCATTTTTGCGGAGGCGGCGCTGCCCCGCAGTGACACGAATCACAACGGAAAAGAGGCCTTTCGGCTCCCTGTCCGAAGGAGGGCGGTCGGACCCGAGTAATTTCTGCCGGTCAGGCAGCGGCTGCCGCGACCGCGGTGCGCAGAGTGTGGACGAGCTCGCCGGGCGCCACGGGTTTCATGAGGAATTTGACATCGAGGCCGCGGTACTCTTCTTCCGCGCCCGGCATTCCGGTGAGAACAACAATGGGCATCCGGGGATGGGAAGCGCGAACCTGGCGCGCAAAGTCAGCGCCGGTGGCGCCGGGAAGCAGATGATCGGTGAGGATGGCGCGCACCCGCAACGGATCCGCCGCCGCGGTGAGGAGCGACAGCGCGATTTCGGCCGAGGTGGCGATGGTGACTTCAAACGCCGCCTCGCGCAGCACGGCTTCGCGCAGCCGCAACTGCACGGGATCGTCATCCACCAGCAAAATCCTGAAGGCGTCCTCTTGGTTCAATGGATTTGACCCGAACTGCGCCTCGACCGAAGGCGGGGCTTCGCCCGCGAAGGTTACGCGGTTTTGCGTGAGCGGACTTCGGCTTCGGCCTGCACCCAGTGATCGTGGGCGCAGCCTTCCGGGCGGCCGCTTTCCAAATAGATTTCGTAGGCGCGCCGGCGCACCTGCTCGGAAAAATCCTCCGCCGGGTGCGGCGCGGATTCAATGGAGGTTACCTTGCCATTGCCCGCCGCCGAGGTGTTGCCGTTCTTTTTGGTCGTGGTACGAGCTTTCCTGGGAACTGCCATTTCCTGCGAAACTCCTGGATGTGGTATTCGGCTCGAAGCGCGTGCCGCACAAAACTGAACGGGACGGGCACGTCCGCTGGTACAAATATACCCCCATTGCCTGTGGATTGCTCGTGACTCGGGAGTTTCATTTTGCATTCCGGCGCACCTTAGAGCGTTTTCACAGTGAGCGGTATTCCAGGACGAAATGCAGATCGCTCACTCGGTTCGGGGTGACAACTCAAAACGGGGTACGACCACTCTGAAATAACTCCCTCTGCAGAAACTCAACTCGCAAGTGCTTTCGATAAAGGGCCCTGGAACTGGACGGCGAATCGAACACCGGGGTGTAGAGGGCGGGGCGCGGCGGTTGGATCTGCGTGCGATGTCGCGGTGTAAGCAGTGTGGGGGTCCTTCGCCCGCCGTGGCGGGCTCAGGATGACAGTGATTTTTTGCTGACCGGCGGCTTCTCTGCCGTGGGTGCTAATGAAAGTCATGCGAGCTGATTGGAGCTGCGGTGATGGCGAGCGGCGCCAGCCGTTCTGCTTTTACGGATACGACTCCATCCTGGTTCTGCAGCGTGCCTTCGACCAGCAGGAACTTTTCATTCATCAGGCAAAAACGATATTGCTCGAACAGGCCAGGCATTACGATGGCATTGGCAATGCCGGTTTCATCTTCCAGACTGAGGAAGACAAAACCTTTTGCGGTTCCCGGCCTCTGGCGACAGATCACCGAGCCTGCTGTCTTCACTCGGCTGCCATGAGGCAGGCGGTGCAATTCCGCTGCCGGGCGCACACCCATGCTCTGCATTTCACGCCGGCGGTAAGCCATGGGATGCGGGCCCACGGTCAACCCAGTGCCGCGAAAATCCGCGAGCAGGCGCTCCTCGGAAGTCATAGGCTGGAGAGGGGCGGGATTTTCGCCATTGCCGAATTGCGGAATTGAATTGCCGAATTTCTCCAGAAGCGCCCCGGCCGGGCGCGTGGCGCGCTCCACCTGCCATAGGGCCGACCTGCGATGAGCCTTTCCATTCGGCAATTCCGCAATTCCGCAATTCGGCAATGTGTTCAGCGCCCCGAGTTCGGCGAGCGCGATGAGTTCATTACGCCGGAGTTGAGGAACACGATGCGACAGATCATCGATTGAGCAGAACGGCGAGTGCTCCCGCGCGCACACCAGAGCGCGGCCGGCTTCCTCACGCAGCCCCCGGGCATAACAGAGGCCGAGGCGCAGAGCCAGCCCATTCTGATTGCCGAATTGCCGAGTTGCCGAATTGCCGAATTGCGCTTCGCCTTCCGCCTTTTGCCCCCACCTTTCCAGGCTGCAGAGCCAGCCCGAGACCGCTGCATCCAGCGGCAGGACTTTGAGCCCGTGGCGCTGGGCATCTTTCACGATGGTTGCGGGATGATAAAAACCCATCGGCTGATTGTTCAGCAGCGCCGCCGTAAAGGCGGCGAGGTAATGGGTTTTCAGATATGCGCTGGCGTAGGCCAGCAGGGCAAAGCTGGCGGAGTGCGATTCGGGGAAGCCATAGAGGGCGAACGAAGTAATGGAATGAATAATCGCTTCCTGGGCTTCGGGGCTGATGCCGTTGCGCTGCATGCCGGCGCGCAGCCTGGTTTCCACGTCAGCCATGCGCGCCTCGGCGCGTTTAAAGCCAAAAGCGCGGCGCAGTTGCTCCGCTTCGCCGCCGCTGAAGCCGGCCGCGATCATGGCCATACGCAGCAATTGTTCCTGAAACAGCGGCACGCCCAGGGTTCGCTCCAGCACCGGCTCGAGCGAAGGATGAGGATAGGTGACGGGCTCACGTCCCTGCCGCCGCTTGATGTAAGGATTGACCATATTGCCCACGATGGGCCCGGGGCGAATGATGGCCACCTGCACCACGAGATCATAAAAACGCGCCGGCCGGATGCGGGGCAGCGATGCCATTTGCGCCCGGCTCTCCACCTGAAACATGCCGACGGTATCGGCGTTCTGCAGGGCGGCATAGACCGCGGGATCATCGGGCGGCAGTTGCGCCAGGTCAACCTGCCGGGCGTAATCCTGTTCGATCAGCTTAAGGGAATCCTGCAGCACCGCCATCATTCCGAGGCCCAGCAGGTCCACTTTGATGATGCCCAGGTCGGCACAATCATCCTTATCCCACTGCACCACCACGCGACCGGGCATGGAGGCCGGCTCGAGCGGCACCACCGAATCGAGCGTGCCCTCGCAAATGACCATGCCGCCGGAATGCTGACCGAGATGCCGGGGAAGGTCCTGCACGGCCAGGCACAGGTCAAAAAACCTGCGCATGCGGTGGTGGCGAAGATCGAAGCCGGCATTGCGGAACTGATTTTCCAGGGTGTCTTTTGAATCCTTGTACTCCCACGAGCCCACCATGGCGGAGAGGCGGCCGGTGGTTTCGGGGTCGAAACCCAGCGCCTTTCCCATTTCGCGAGCAGCCAAGCGGCCGCGGTAGGTGATGACGTTGGCGGTCATGGCGGCACCGCGCGCTCCATACCGCTCATAAACGTGCTGGATTACGCGCTCGCGGCGGTCGCCGGAAGGAAGGTCGAGATCAATGTCAGGCCATTCACCGCGCTCTTCAGAGAGAAAGCGTTCGAACAGCAGGTCCATTCCGACCGGATCGACGGCGGTAATGCCGAGCGAATAGCACACGGCGCTGTTGGCGGCCGAGCCGCGGCCCTGCACCAGAATGCCATGCTCGCGGCAATAGCGGACAATATCCCACACGATGAGGAAATAGCCGGCAAGGTCCAGTTGCTCAATGAGCCGCAGTTCGCGCTCAACCTGGCGCGAAACTCTCTCCCACAGCGCACGCGGCCTGGATGCGTGCAGATAGCGAGCGCGCGAGCCTTCCGCGGTGAGCTTGCGCAGGAACGACATCTGGGTTTCGCCCCCAGGCACGGGATAGCGGGGAAACCGGTAACCCAAATCAGCCAGCGTGAATTCCAGCCGGGAAGAAATCTCCGTGGTTCGCGCAATGGCTTCGGGGAGATCGGCAAATAAACGCTCCATGGCACAGGCGGGCTTGAGGTGGCGCTCGGCATTCGGCGCCAGCAGGCGCCCGGCGGTATCGAGCGTGCGGTGAAAACGAATGGCAGTGAGGACATCGAGCAGTTCACGCTCAAGCGCGGTGGCATGCGCCACGCCGTTGGTGGCCACGACAGGAAGTTTTAAAGAGGCGGCAATTTCCCGAGCTGCCTGATTGCGCGCTTCCTCCTGGCGGAGGAAATGCCGCTGTAATTCCACATAGACGTTTTCCTGCCCCAGAATGCCGGCGAGGCGATTCACGAATTGCTTTGCATTCTCTGCGCCGCCTTGGGCGAGCGCAGAGTACAGCGGCCCTTCCTCGCCGCCAGTGAGGCAAATGAGCCCGCCGGCAAATTCCGCAACTTCTTCGAGCGTGGCCGCAGCGAAGGTTTCGGGCTGCGATTCCAGCGGATACTTGGGCGCACGCAGTTTCGCGCGGGTCAGGAGCCGGCACAGGTTCTGATAGCCGGTGCGATTGGCCACCAGCAGCGGCAGGCGAAAAAAATTCTGAGGACCGTGGCGAATGGTGACTTCCGCGCCGATGTGCGCCTTTACGCCGGCTTTTTGCGCGGCCAGATGGAAACGCGGGGCGCCATATACACCGTCACGATCCAGCAGCGCCATGGCCGGCATTTCCAGTTCGGCGCAACAGGCTGCCAGCGCCTCGGGCACGGAGGCGCCCTCGAGAAAGCTGAATGCCGAACGTGAGTGAAGCTCAATGTACATTGCCGAATTGCCGAATTGCCGAACTGCGGAATGGAAAGCCAAAGATCACCTTCGGCAATTTCAGATTCGGCAATTCGGCAATGCTTTCAGTCATAGGTTGCATCCACGGCCCAGTGCTTTCCATCGCAGTGCACGAGGCGATAGAGCCCGCCTGCAATCTCTACATCCCACTCTTCGCGCTGCCAGGCAGCACCCGGCACAGAGGAGGCGCCCGGGTGGGGATTCCACCACTCACCCGAGGAGCGCCAGGGGCCGGCAGCCCAGGTGACATGGCCGTGCGGCTGTTCGCCCACGCAATGCACCCATTGCGGAACTCCATTGCGCAATTTCACTTCTGCGGGCCGAGGCGGCCGGAAGATCCGCTGAGCCAGAGCGGCAAAACATTTGCCATCGCCATTGGCGGTTCGGGCGCTGGATGGTTCATCCGGGCCTGGCGTGGAACCGAACTTCTGCAGGCGAAACGCCTGGGGATGATACGAATCGAGCAGGAAAGCCGCGCCCACGCGGTCGCGCCCAACAATGCCTGCGATGCGCGCCAGCATGAGCTCGAGCCGTTCCGGTTGCGGCTGCAGCGGCATAAATAAACCGTGCTGGGCGGGCTGCGGCAGCGCCGGCTCTGCGCGCAGAAGAACCTTTGCGACCGGAGCGCCGGGCGGGTTTGCTCCCAATTCGAGTTGCAGCAGGCGGAGAAAGATGCGCGCATCGCGCATGGGCACGGGAAGGCGGAGCGCATACACCGGATCAGCGGAGCCCGCCGCCGGATTTAATTCCAGTTCGAGCCTGAGCTGCAGCTCGATTGCCGCCAATGCCCTGGCCTCAAGCCGGGCACAGAGTTGCTCGAGCATGCGGTTGAGCACAAACGCCAGCGGCTCGAGTGTCTCGATGGGGTATTCCAATTCCAGGAACTCCTCAAAAACCAGCGGGGCTTCGGTTGCACAAATATCGTTGAGGCTCTGCCCACGCGCCAGGCGCTGGAGATCGATGCCGCGCCGGCCCAACCGCTCGGCCAGTGCAACCTCAGGCAATGAAGCCAGCGCGTGGAATGTCCGGATTCCCCAGCGATCGAAGGTCTCGAGCAGTTCCTGTGCTGCGCGACTGTCAGGGGAGGGCCGCCGGGATAATGCCGTGGGTTCCTGCAGCAGAATTCCCAAAGACAACTCACCCAGGCGTTGTGCTTCTTCTCCGGCGGGGATGACCGTAATGCCGGGGAAGCCGCGCGCGGCATGCATGGCAGCTTCCGGATTGCCGGCGACGGCCACGCGGCAATGCAATTCCAGCGAAGCGGCGCGCTGCGCCAGCATTTGCGCAATGCGGGCGGGATCACCGAAAACCCGCTCCAGGCCGCCAACTTCGATCAATACCGTGTCACTGGAAGTTTCTTCAATTTTGGGGGAAAAAGCGCATGCGCAATCGACCAGCGCACTATGCGCGGCCTGTTCTTCGCGATGCGATCGCATGCGCATCTGCAGGGTTTCGAGGGCGGCGGCCTGCAGGCGAGTCATGCCGACGTGAATTCCGGCGCTCCCGGCGGGTGGGTTGATGGCCATGACGTGCACCAGCGGCGGCGCGCCTTCCATAACCGCCAGCGGGCGCTCGCGCAGCAAGGTAGCATCGGCGCGCAGCAGCGCTTCGGCCGGAAAATTCGGAATGTAGAGGCAGGCGAACATGGGGAATTGCCGAATTGCCGAACTGCGGAATTCCACCCCAGCACGCCAAATCCGGGCGTGCCGGGGGCCCCGGTTGCCGGAATTGGCCGGTTTTTGCAAAAATCTGGAAGTTTTTTTACTAACTAGTAATCAAATCCTCACTGCACGCAGTGAGAAATCACCATTTCGCATTTTGGGGCGTTTTTTTACTACATGGTTAACAGGCTGGCCCGGCGCCGTGCCTGCGGAGTCTGTTCTTTCGCCCCTCTTCGAGGGCTCGAATTTGGACTGCCAACCTTCCCACGGCTTACGCCGTGGGCTAGTCTCTTTCGCTCGCTTCGCGAGCTTTTCGAGGACTTGCACCCGAACTCCCACGTTACCCGCGTTGTCCGGGCTACATTCATATCGCTCGCTTCGCGAGCTAATGCCGGCGCCGCTCCCGGGATTGCGGCGCCACTTGCCTGGCGAGCTTTGGCAGTTCGGCATTTTGTTATCCGGTTTTCCATTGATTTTCGCAATTGAACTCGGTGCGGGCGAGCTGCGGCTGGCGGCGTTCGCGGGCGCTTTCGGCGGCGATCTGAATGCCTGCGAGCAAACGTGCATGCGAGATGACGGATTCCGGAACGCCAGCCCTGCGGCTGAGCCGTTTGCCTTCGAGTTTCACGATGAGCGAAGCGCAAGTGCCGGCGTTGGGTTCCTGGCTCATAACCAGCAGCACGGTGCTGGTCTTTTCCACGGCGCGGCGAAACCTGAACCACGAGGTCAGGGGGATACGGCGTGAGACGGGCGGCGCCACATCGCATAAATCGATGACCACCATGCCAAAGCCGCCTCCCTGCAACACCAGGTCTGTAACTTTCAGCGCCTGTTCCAAAGCGGCAAAGCCGATGCTGCGGATTTTTGGGGTCTTTACTTTTTCGCGGGCCTTGCAACTGGCAGGCGAAGTTTGGCCCGGGCCCCCTCGCACCCACAAAACGTTTTCAAGTTTCACGCCGGCAGCAGCGGCACAGCCGGGATCAAAGCTGTCCATGACGTCCACCAGGCAGCAGGTTTCGCCATCGGAAGCGGCTCGCGCCAGGGCCGCCAGCATGACGGAAGTGCGGCCGGAAGAAGCAGGCCCGGAAAATTCGTTTAACCCACCACGGACCATGCCGCCGGTTAAACGGTCAAGCGCAGCAATGCCGGTGGAAACCCGTTCGACTGGCTCAGAGTGCGGGACAAACCCTGCCGAAACCCTCCCACCGAGTGCGGTTTCCACCCGCTGCCGGATGTAATGAGCCAGCGCGGCGCGATCAGGAACCGGAATGGAAACGCAGGCGGAGGCTGGCATAGGTAAAACCTTCCAAGCACTAGCAGGCAAAACTTCCGAAAGGCTCCCCAGGTGAGCCCGTGCGAGGCGGATAAGGCGATTGCCTTAATTCGCTTTTTATTCGCTATACGATAAGATTCTCTGCTTCATTCCACAGGTTGTCAACTGCCGAATTTTGCGGCACAGCAACAACTTAGCTGGGATTAACGCAGAGTGACCCGACGCGGCCCCGGGCTGAGCCAAGATCTCGCCCAGCAACCGAAAACTCATTTGGCACACAGCGTGCCTGAACAGGGGGTGGCGGCTATGAGGCGAAAGGAAAAGCCAAAGGCTGCCCTGCTTTGGCCCAGGTCTTACCCGGTACTGTCTGCCGGGTAAAAACAAAAAAATTGTATTGCAGCAGCGATTTCCCCTGCATCTAAGCTTTGTTCTCTGTGAGTAGTAGTCTTACTACACTGCTTGTGAAGAGTAGCGCTACTCACGTTGCCCTTAACCAGAACCTGGGATTCAGGCGCATCGCTCCCGGGTTCGCCCCTTTTCAACTCTCTGGAGGACGCAAAATGAAGAAATCTGCCATTCTGATCGCGGCCGTGGCTCTATTGGTCAGCGCCCCGGCTTTTTCGGCGAGCTTCAGCGGGACGCTGAATGCTCCTGCCAGCGGTTCGACCACCAGCAGCCTGACCTGGTCAGGCACCGTAACGGGAGTAATTTCGAATACAAATCTCGTTATCAGCCCGCCCTGCAACTCCACAGTCTGCGACATCTACACGCTGACGGTCGGGGTGCCGGCCACCTATTACGGCTCGAATCCGAATTATGCGGTGCACATCAATCTGAACTGGACAACGATGGCCAACGGCACATCGGATCTTGACGTTTATGTTTACGACAGCGCGAACAACGTGGTGTGCGCCGGGACCTCGAGCAACCCGGTACACGAACTGGTGGATTGCGGACAACTGGCGGCCGGTGTGTACTCGGTGCAGATTGCGCCTGCGACGGCGGTAAACCAGTCCTACAGCGGAACCATTATTCTGGAGCCGGAACCCGACACCACGATTGACCATACCAGCCCGGCGCGCTACAGCTCAGGCAATTTCACTTTTACGAAACAACAGCTTCAGCGCACGGGCTCCGTGTATAACAGCCCGGTTTCCATCTTTTACGAGCAGAATGCCGAGCCGCGGCTGTCGCACGACGCGGTAGGGAACCTGTACACCGTGGCGATCAACGCGGTTCCAGCAGGAACCAGCATGTGGAAATCCATGGACGCGGGCGGCACCTGGTCGTACCTGGGGCAGCCTGACGGGGCTCAGGCAGCGGCCCAGAGCGGCGCGCAGGGAGTGGGCGCGGGCGGCGGCGATGAGGACCTCATTACGCTGCCGAACGGCTCGATCGTAATGACTTCATTGTGGCTTGGCAGCAACACAACCTGCACCTCAAGCAACGGCGGCACCACATTCGTGTGCAACCCGAACGGCTCGACGGTGCCGGTGGATGACCGGCAATGGCTGGCTAACTCCGGCAACAACATCGTCTATATCACCAGCAAGCAGCTAGGAACGGTTGAAGCGGGCCCGGAAACCATCTATGTAGCGAAATCGACGGACGGAGGCCAGACATTTCCTTTCGTAAGCCTGGTGACAACACCGGA
>JAFAIN010000274.1 GCA_019236695.1 Acidobacteriota bacterium
AGTTTCGCACTTTCGCAATTTCGCACTGTTTCCATGATCCTCGCCGGTGACATTGGCGGCACTCATGCCCGGCTGGCGCTATTTACTGCTTCCGCGGGCGCCCTCGCCATTCACGCCCAGCAGTCGTATGCTTCGCACCTGTTCGCGTCACTGCAGGATGTGATTCAGGCATTCCTGCGGGATCATCCGGCCGCGGTAGAGGCAGCATGCTTTGGAGTCGCCGGGCCGGTCATCAGGAACCGCGCCACCGCAACCAACCTGGCCTGGGAAATCGATGGCGCCATTCTGAGCCAGGCGCTGCAGTTGCCTCCGGTGCTGTTGCTCAATGATCTCGCCGCCTACGCCTATGGCGCGCTCGCGCTTCCGCCCCAGGATTGCGTAATGCTGCAGGCTGGTGCGGCCGCCGAAGGCAATCGCGCGCTCATTGCTGCCGGCACCGGCCTCGGCATTTCCGGAATACTGTGGCGCGGCGGCAGGCATTGGCCCATGGCTGCCGAAGGCGGGCATGCCGACTTCGCCCCCATCGATGACCTGGGAGTGGATTTGTATCGTTACGTGCGCGCCAAATTTGGCCGTGCCAGCTTCGAGCGCGTGCTCTCCGGCCCCGGGCTTCAGAACATTTTCGAGTTTCTGCGCGATACCGGGCGTGCTCCTCAACCGCCCGAACTGGCCGCGGAGCTTGCCCATTCCGCCGACATTCCCGCCGCCATCTCGGCCCACGGGCTCGCCGGAGATTACGCGATTTGCGAGCAGGCCGTGGAAATTTTCTGTCGCTATTACGGGGCCTGCGCCGGCAATACGGCCCTGAATTTTATGGCTACCGGCGGCTTGTACGTGGGCGGAGGCATCGCCATTCGCATGCTCGCCCGCACCGAAACGCAAAAATTCCTTGAAGCCTTCAACAGCAAGGGCCGCCTCACGGCGGTTCTGCAGGCCATTCCCGTGATCCTCATTAATAACGAGTACACTGGCTTAATCGGCGCGGCTCACGCCGCAGCCGATTCCCTGGCAACTGACCGCCAACTGACAATTGGCAACTGACAACCGACCAGCCTAAAAAGGAGTCCCCCAATGAGCACAGCTCCTGCCAGCGCGCTCGACATGAACAAGCTGAACGCGTTTATCCAGCAATTCGTCACCGACCTTGGCGCCGCCGTTCACACCGGCATGGTTGTGATCGGCGAAAAACTTGGTTTGTATAAGGCGCTCGCGCTCGGACCCGCCACGCCGGCCGAGCTCGCCGCACACACCAGAACCGATGAGCGATACCTGCGGGAGTGGCTTTCCTCGCAGGCCGCCGGTGGCTATATCACCTACGATGAGAAGACCGGAAAATTCAGCCTGACGGAAGAGCAGGCGTTCGCGCTGGCCAAAGAGGATAGCCCCGCGTACCTGCCCGGCGCCTTCGAACTCGCCCTGGGCTCGCTTGCGGCCGTGCCGCGCATCGCCGAATCGTTTCGCTCGGGGGCCGGCATGGGCTGGCATGAACACGATGACGGCGTTTTCCATGGCTGCGAAAAATTCTTTCGCCCCGGCTACGCCGCCAATTTGATCCCCGCATGGATTCCGTCGCTCACCGGCGTTAAGCAGAAGCTGGAGGCCGGCGCGCGAGTGGCTGACGTGGGCTGCGGCAAAGGCGCATCCACCCTCTTGATGGCCCGGGCTTTTCCCAATTCGCGCTTCTACGGCTTTGACTACCATGACAAATCCATCGAGGCTGCGCGCCATACGGCATGGAGCGAAGGCCTCTCCGAGAGGGTTACGTTTGAAGTGTCGAAAGCCAAGGAATATCCCGGCGGCGATTACGATTTTGTAGCCGTGTTCGACTGCCTGCACGATATGGGCGACCCGGTGGGCGCGGCCCGCCACGTTCGCCAGTCGCTGAAGCCTGACGGCGTGTGGATGATTGTGGAGCCCTTCGCCAACGATCAGCTCAAGGACAACCTCAATCCGGTAGGCCGCGTGTATTACTCCTTTTCCACGCTGCTGTGCACTCCCTGCTCGCGTTCGCAGGAGGTCGGGCTGTGCCTGGGAGCGCAAGCCGGCGAGTCGCGCATTCGCCAGGTTGTAACCGAAGCGGGATTTACGCGTTTCCGCCGGGCTACCGAAACACCGTTCAACATTGTGTACGAGGCGCGGCCGTAAATATTTAGCGCCGCGGCAGCCGCTCTGACGTGGGTCCGGCCGCCCCCGGCCGGACCTGCGGCCGCAGGCTGCTGCTTCCCGGATGGCTTCACTACACTACGTCGGCGAAGCTGCGTTCCACGCTGCGGAAGTAATAGACGCCCACTACGAAGAGCGCCACCACGATGGCGGCCGAAACCGCCACCACCGCGCCCGGAGGATTGCCTCCCAGCAGGCACCAGCGGAACCCTTCAACCACGCCGGTCATTGGGTTCAATCCATAAACAATCCGCCAGCGCTCCGGAATGAGCGCTGCCGGATAGGCCACCGGGGTGGCCAGCAGCCAGAACTGCGTGAGAAACGGAAGCACGTAGCGAACATCGCGGTAGCGCACGTTGAGCGCCGCCATCACAATGCCCACCGCAAGCGCGGTCACCAGCGCCAGCAGCAGGAACGCGGGCAATGCAATGATGTTCGGGCTGGGCCGAATGCCATACCAGGCAAACATACCGAGCAGCATGAGGAATGAAATGGCCGTATCCATCAGCCCGCTGCAGGCGGCGGCCACCGGCGCCAGAATGCGCGGAAAATACACTTTGGAAATCAGCCGCTCATTGCTGACCACGCTGTTGCTCGCCTCACCCAGCGAGAATGCAAACAACTGCCAGGGAAGCAGGCCACAGTAGGCAAACAGCGGATACGGCGTTCCGCCGGTGGCCACATGCGCCAGCCGCGAAAACACCAGCGTGAATACCAGCATGGTCATCACCGGCTGCAGCACAGCCCAGGCAATGCCCAGCGCGGTTTGTTTGTAGCGCACTTTCACGTCGCGCCACACGAAGAACCACATCAGCTCCCGGTAGCGCCAGATCTCAGCCATATCCAGCGGCGCCCAGCGCCCGCGCGCCCGAATGTGGATCACGGGGCCGTGGGGCCCGGCCGGCACTCTGTTCCGCAGCTCCGGCGGCTGCGTAGGGGTATCGGTTGATTGTGTTGAGCTCTGCAAAGCGGCTTCCGTAACCTCAAACATACACGTTCCCGAATCGCAAAAGTCATTCTGAGCAGCCGCACCCGTAACTGCGGGTCGCGAAATGAGATGAGCCGTAACGCTTCTACAAAAAAAGGGAATGTCATTCCGAAGCGCAGCGAGGAATCCCGAAGCCGCTGGCCGTACGCGATCGCCGGCATTTCCGGCCAATGCCCCTCGTGGGATCTGCCCCACATGAGCGCCGGGAACTCCCTTCTGAATCTGCTTTCACCGCGGAGGCGCGGAGACGCGGAGAGAAATGCAGCTTGAAAGGTGACATCCCGACCAGCGGGAGGGATCTGCATTTTGGCTCCCCTCCGCGCCTCTGCGTCTCCGCGGTGAGATTCATTGCCTGGTGCGCCTGCTCCGCCGCCTGCATGCCCGCAAATGGGGACCCATGAGGTTGAGAAACTTTCTTGACGTAATGATCTTGGTGTTCTTCCAGAGCCCTGCGCGCTCGCGTCTAATAAAGAACTCCTAGCCGTTCCCGCAGCCGTTTGGGTTACTTCGGTAACCTGCTCCTGATCAACCCAGGCCATTGATTATGCGTGGTTTAGCAGGGTGCCGGGCGGTGCGTTACCCGCCCTGGGTAACTGCGCAGTGGCCTCCCCGAGGTTACCCCCCAATTACTCTGCTAGCATGCAAATCGAAGGCACAGTGGCGGTGTTTTGCGTTCCGGGTTACGCGTCGCTGGGCCAAATTGCTGATGTAGGTGTAAATGGACACTGGCAAGCTGAGCCGCGTTTCGGCGGAGGTAACGACGCTCTCTCCGGTCGAGTCTGAATCCGTTTCCGTCGCGCTTCCCCCAAATCCGCTGGTCAATGATTTTTCCAGCACCAGCGACTGGAGCGATTACTACCGCATCCTTCGCAAGCATCGCTGGACAATTCTGATGTGCGTGCTGGTGGGCACCGTCATTGCCACCCTGGCGTCGCTCAAGGCAGTGCGTATATATGAGGCGGTCGGTCGCATTGCCATCAATCGCGAAACCAGCGATGGCCTGGGGCTGAAGAACGGCGCCGCCGGCTCTGATGATGAATACGATTACCTGGTCGTAATGGACACACAGGCGCGTATTCTGCAGAGTGATTCGCTTGGCCTGGAAGTCATGCACCGGCTCAAGCTCGATCAGGTGAATGGCTCCGCCGCCGGCCTGCCGGTGGAGGGCCGGCTGGATTCCCGCACCGAATCGGCCCTGCTGAACGGGTTCAAGGGAGGGCTCGACGTCAAGCCGCTGCCGCGCACCAGGATCATGGAGATCCGGTACAAAAGCGCCGATCCGCAGCAGGCTGCGCGCATCATCAACACCCTGATCGATGTCTATACCGAGCAGAACTACAAAACGCGCTTCGAGAGCACCATGCAAACCTCCGACTGGATCTCGAAGCAGTTGTCCGATCTGCTTTTAAAGGTCGAATCGTCGCAGGAGAAGCTGGTGCAATACCAGCGCGAGCACGACATCCTGGGGCTCGATGAAAAGCAGAACATCATTACCAGCAAGCTCGACGAGCTGAACCGGCAGCTCACGATTGCCGAAACCGACCGCATCGACAAGGAAGCCATTTACCGCCTTACGCAGGAGCAGAGCCCCGAGACGGTGAGGGCAGCGGAGGCGCCCGGGATGGAGAGGCTGCGCTCCAGCGAGGCTGACTTGAAGGCGCAATTGGCCGAGGCTTCATCGCAGTTCGGCACTGATTACCCCAAGGTCAAGCAGCTCAACAACAAACTGGCGGCAGTGCAGGAGGAGATTGCGGCCGAGCTGAAAAAGGCCGCACAGCGCGCCAAGAACGACTATGACGCCGCGCTTGGGCGCGAAAGCCTGCTGCATGCATCACTGGAAGCCCAGAAGCGCGAAGCCAACAAGCTCAACGAAAGCGCAATTCAGTACAGCATTTTGAAGCGCGATGTTGAATCCAACCGCCAGCTCTATGAGAACCTGCTCGAACGGCTCAAAGAGGCGGGCGTGGCAGCCGGGCTGAAATCGAGCAACATTCGCGTGGTGGACCCGGCGCGGGCGCCGCTTGCGCCCGTCAGCCCCAATGTGCCGCGCAACATCGGCGTCGCGCTGGTTCTTTCTCTCATTGCCGGTGTGGTTCTTGCGTTCGGCTTTGAAGCGCTGGACAACACCGTGCGCACGGTGGAGCAGGTGCACCTGCTCACCGGCCTTCCCGCCATCGCCGTCATTCCCAAAACGCGGCCCATCATCGAAGAACCCACGCGGCTGTTGCGCGGCGGCCTGGGCAACCGCAACGAAGCCGTCGAACTGGTCACGTGCGTGAAGCCGCATTCCGGAATCGCGGAAGCCTTCCGCGCGCTGCGCACATCCATCCTGCTCTCCTCCGGCGGCGCGCCCCCCAAGGTCATCCTGGTGACCAGCTCGCTTTCGCAGGAGGGCAAGACCACCACTTCGGTGAACACCGCAGTGGTGCTGGCTCAGAAGGGCGCGCGCGTCCTCCTGATTGACGCTGACTTGCGGCGCCCCAGCATCCACAAGCTGCTGGGCGTTCACAATCGCGTGGGGCTCAGCAACCTGCTGGCCAATGTGGCGCAGTCCGCAGATGTGATTATTCCCTACGAGCCCCAGCCCAACATGTTCGTGATTCCATCGGGGCCGCTGCCGCCGCAGCCCGCCGAACTGGTGGCTTCACCGCGCCTGGGCCAGTTGCTTGCGCAGTGGAGGAAGGAATTCGATCACGTGGTCATCGATACGCCGCCCTGCCTCTCCGTAACCGACGCGGTCATCATGTCGGTTGAGGCGGAAGCCGTTATCGTTGTAATTCGTGCCGCGAAGACCACCAAGCAGAACCTGCGCCGCACCCGCGACCTGCTCGCCGGCGTCAACGCTCCGGTGCGCGGCATCGTGGTCAACGCCGTCGATATGAGCGGTCCCGACGGTCATTATTACTACTACTACTACGGGCACGACGAGAACTCGCCGTATTTCCGCGATGATCTCGTTCCCCATGAGGAGCCTGTGGAGGAAGTGGCGGTTGACGGGTAGCGGATGCCGCCGTTCTGCTGCCCGCAACTGAACCAGTCACGATGAGTTCTCGCCCCTCGCGCATTCTCTCCGCCCCCGGCGCCTTCATGGAGGTCGCGGTCGAGGGCACGGCTCCCATGGCCGCACGCATTCAGCCGGCGCTGTTTGCCGGCTTGTGCCTGCTTCTTTTTTCGGCGCCCCTGGCGATGGGCGCGGTGTTTCCGTGGTCGGTTCTGGCTCTTGAGGCCGGCGCAGCGGCTCTCCTTATTCTTTGGATCGCGCGCGAGCTCTGCGCGGCTCGGGTGAGGGTTACGTGGAATCCGCTGTTTGGTCCCGCCTTGCTGTTCGCCGCCGTCATCGCCGCGCAGTTTGCCTTCCACACTTCCGCGGTTCCGGCTTTGACCCGGTATGAAGCCCTGAAGTATGTCGCCTATGCGCTGCTGATGTTTACCGCGGTGCAGGCGGTGCGGAGCGACGACCAATACCGCCGGTTTGCTGCCGTCGCAATTGTGTTCGGCCTGGGCGTGGCGCTGTTCGCCATTGTCCAGGATTTCACCTGGAACGGCATGCTGTACTGGATGTTCCGCCCGTCGTTTCCCAGCCGGCCCTTCGGGCCTTACGTAAACCACAACCATTTCGCGGGGCTGATGGAACTGCTGGCGCCTCTTCCTTTGGCGTTGGCCGTGGCTCTGAAGTCGCTCACTCCGGGTAAGCGCGCTTTGCTGGCTTTTGCCGCCATCCTCATGGCCGGCAGCGTGGCCCTGAGCGGGTCGCGGGGAGGCATGCTGGCCGTGGGCGCCGAAATTCTTCTGCTGGGCGGCTATGTCGCGGGGCGGCGGGCCTTGCGGCCCGCCGCCGTGCTGGCAGTCGCATGCGTCCTCATGGGCGCATTTCTGTGGTGGATCGGTTCCGAGCAGATTCTTGCCCGCTTTTCCGCCGACCAGGGACCCACCTTGAGCATGCAGACCCGGCTGCGGATTACACGCTCCGCCGTCAGGATGGCGCGCGAGCGCCCCGTGCTGGGCTGGGGGTTGGGAACGTTCTCGACCGTGTACCCGCCGTTCCGCGACTTTTATGGCGACCGGTTCATTAATCAGGCGCATGACGACTACGCGCAGTTTCTTGCTGAAACCGGCGCCGTGGGCTTCGCCGCGGTGCTCTGGTTCGTGGGGACGCTGCTGGCTTGCGGAGCGCGCCGCTCGCACGGGGCTGATGAGTTCATCGGCAGCGCCGTGAAACTCGGCCTGCTGCTGGGATGCGCGGGCGTGCTGGTGCACAGCTTTGCCGATTTCAACCTGCAGATTCCGGCCAATGCCGCATTGTTCTACGTTTTTGCGGCGCTCGCCGCCAGCCCGGAAGCCTCAGCGCACGCGCTCATCCGCCACATCCCGCTTCGCCACTCCTATCGCAACATGCGCTGAGTACAGTTCGAGCGAAATTACAATTCTCCCTACTTCACCACCAGCGAATTGAACAGCAGCGGATACGTGATCGGGAATGTCATTCCGAAGCGCAGCGAGGAATCCCGAAGCCGCTTGCGGTACGCGATTGCCGGCATTTCCGGCCAATGCCCCGCTGGCGCTCCGTCGTCTACCGCCCGGGCGGCGTGGTTGGCGATTGCGGCATTGGGTTGGGCGGCGGCCCCGAACGCGGCGGCGAGGCCTGGTCGCTCCCCACTGGCCCGTTGTTGTCCACGGTTTTGCCGTTGAACACGATCCGGCTGCTGGAGCCAAATCGCTTGTAATTGGTGTAGCGCACGATCACGCGGATATGCACGTCGCCCGATTGGAAATGCAGTTCGTCATCGGCGCGCGTGTAGGTGGGGAACCAGTAGACGTTGTCAATCTGCTCGCGATATGTGGTAAAGCGCGGGAACAGGTTTTCATTCTTCCCGTGATGTATGTCGGGAACCGACTTGCCGCGCGTCATCACGATTTGAAAATCGCGATTATCCACCCAGATGCGCCCTTCGAAGTACCGCCTGTCCTTTTCCATGCGGCGCGGGCTCACGTCAAACACGTAGGTCTGCAGCTCGTCCTCGCGCTGCTGCCCGGCATAGCTGATGTTGTATTCCGGTATCTCATCCGTGGTCAGCACGAAGGGCATCAGGTTCTGGATGTCGTGCAGGTCCTCGGTCGTCATCTGCACGCGGCTCAGAGTTGACATGGGCGCGTACGTGACCTGCATCGTGCGATGGCCCTCGTTATCAAAGTTCACGTCCCAGCTCTGGCTGTATTCGCCATCCACTGTATCGCCTTCCAGGGTCTGCACAATCACCGATTCCTTGTAGGTGTATTTCTCCCGCGCCGCGGCAAACTGCTTTTCGCGCGCGGCAAAGCGCTGAATAATTTCTTCCGGCGTAATGCCCTGGGGCGCCGTGGTAATCAGCGGCCCTTCGCCGCGCTCCTGGGAGAAGGCAGGGCTGCACAGCAGCAAGGCTGCCAAAACAAAAACCGATGCCACACCCTTACGGGCATGTCGCAGGAAACACATTCCGACCTCTGTGTCGCGCCAGATGGGGTTATCGATGTGGTAACCCTCTTCCCGACCGATAGTTGCGCGGCACACTTCAGCATTGAGGCAGGCGTCTCCGTGGTGAACCCGTTTTGTTAGAATCTTCTGTTCCGCGCGCTCATCTCTTCCATAGCGCCACTTCATTCCCCAAGGACGTTTCCCATGGCCACGGTTCAGCAGCCCACTCGCATTTCGTCGCCCTCCCGCTCACATTTCCGCAATGAACCTGCGGTGGATTTCACCCGCCCGGAGAACGCGCGCGCCATGCGCGAGGCTCTTGCCCGGGTAAAGTCCGAGCTCGGGCGAGAGTATCCGCTGGTCGTTGGCGGGGTTGAAATGAAGACGGCAAAGAAGATCACCAGCACCAACCCGGCGCATCCGGCTGAGGTCGTAGGAGTGCACCAGAAGGCCGCAGCCGAGCACGTGCAGCTCGCCATGGATGCCGCCCTCGACGCCTTCGAAAGCTGGCGCCACACGCCGGTTGAGGATCGGGCAGCCCTCATCCAGCGCACCGCTGCCCTCGTTCGCGAACGCAAATTCGAGTTTGGCGCGTGGATGGTGTACGAGGTGGGGAAGAACTGGGCTGAAGCGGATGCCGACGTGGCCGAGACCATCGACTTTTTGGAGTTCTACAGCCGCGAAATGCTGCGGCTGGCCGCGGTTGAGCCGCCCGTGCAGCTTCCGGGCGAGCGCGACCGCCTGCGCTACATTCCGCTGGGAGTGGGCGCTGTTAT
The DNA here is from genome assembly GCA_019236695.1 of Acidobacteriota bacterium. Taxonomy (GTDB): domain Bacteria; phylum Acidobacteriota; class Terriglobia; order Terriglobales; family Acidobacteriaceae; genus JAFAIN01. The sequence goes on from JAFAIN010000274.1 coordinate 9,380, forward strand.
CCCGCCGTGGAATTTTCCCTGCGCCATTATGGCGGGCATGACGGCGGCAGCCATTGTTGCCGGCAACACCGTTATCCTGAAGCCTTCTTCCGAGTCGCCGACCATCGCCGCAAAGTTTTTTGAGGCGCTGGTGGAGGCCGGCATGCCTGAGGGGGTCGTGAACTTCTGCCCCGGCGGCGGCGGCGATTTTGGCCAGATGGTGGTTGAGCACCCCAACACCCGCTTCATTGCCTTCACCGGCTCGCGCGAAGTCGGCCTCGGCATCAATGAGGCTGCCGCAAAGCACCGCGCCGGCCAGGTGTGGATCAAACGCACCATTCTCGAGATGGGAGGCAAAGACGCCATCATCGTCGATTCGGAAGCGAACCTGGAATCCGCCCTCGATGGCGTAGTGGCCTCCGGCTACGGTTTCCAGGGGCAGAAGTGTTCAGCCTGCTCTCGCTTGATTCTCGATGAACGCGTTTACGATGCCTTTCTGGAGAGCCTGGCGGAACGCGTAAAGCAGATCAAGGTGGGCGATCCGCTGGAGAATGCCTACATGGGTCCGGTGGTCAGCGAGAGCGCCCGGAAAGGCATTTTGAAGTACATCGAAATCGGCAAAAAGGAAGGCCGGCTTCTCGCCGGTGGTAACGCCATCGAGAACCCGGAGGGCGGATATTATGTTGCGCCCACTCTGATTGCCGATGTGGATCGCAACGCCCGCATTGCCCAGGAGGAGATTTTTGGCCCCGTGATGGCCGTCATTAAGGCGCGGGATTTCGATGACGCTCTGGCCATTGCCAACGGCACCCAGTTCGGGCTGACCGGCGCGGTGTACAGCCAGAACCCTGAAAAGCTGGAGCGCGCCCGCGACGAATTTCACGTGGGGAACCTGTACCTGAACCGCAAGTGCACGGGCGCCATGGTGGGCGCGCATCCCTTCGGCGGGTTCAACATGTCCGGCACGGATTCGAAGGCGGGCGGCCCGGACTACCTGCTGCTTTTCCTACAGGCGAAGTCCATCGCGGAGAGGCTGCGGTAGCGCGCTCCGCGCGGCGACTGACTGCCTTCTGAGATTGCCCCAGACACCTGATTTTGCTCGCATTCGCCGAATAGCCATAACAGCGATCTATTCCGACGATCTCTTAACTGATTACCTTGTGCTCAAAGGCGGAAACGCCCTCGATCTCGTGTA
>JAFAIN010000246.1 GCA_019236695.1 Acidobacteriota bacterium
CTCCAGTCAGCCAATAATAATGTTGTTCGCGTGACCCGGCTCGTGAGGGCTGCGCGAATGAAGTGGCCACACAGGCGCCGCGTCAGAACGCCAATCTAGCGGCTGACCTGCTCCGCCAGGCGTCCATTCACAGTGGTGGCGCGGCAGATCAACGGGATTCTGGGTGGAACAGTCAGCTCCATTGTCCACTAAGATACGGGCGTTACGCAGGGGATCACCTGACGACCATGGCGGCGGTACACGCGGAAATCCTCGTCGGTCGTTAAAAGGAACGGATCGTTGAGCGTTTCTGTCATCCGCACCAGGCATGCGTCCGCCAGGCTTATGGGTACATTCCGGTACTTGTCGAGCAATTTGAGCACCGGCTCCAGGTTCTCGGTCAGCGAGAAGTTCATCAGGAGGGCGTCGCGGCGAAGCAAGGTGGTTAGGGCGGGTGCTCCGCGCCCTCCGAGAAGATGAAAAGTTTCGGAGGCAACCGCTTCGCAACTCGACCAGGGTGGGGGATGGCGGGCAGCCTGCTCAGCGGCCCAGGAGTGGTAAGCATCTCGCTTGCTCACGAGCGCTACCAGAAAGTCGGTATCAGCGAGAACGCTTCTGGCCATAGCTGGTGGATCGCAGGTGTGCCTTTTTTCGGCGGCTGAGATCCGCGGGCAACCCGCCGACGGATCCAATGACATCTGCAATTGCCTCCAGGGATGCAGAGGCTCGCCGTTCGCGGCGGGGTGCAAGCGCGAGCCGTTCGCGGATCACATCCGATTTTGAGACTCCCCTTCCGCGCGACTCCGCTTCGATCTCGCTGAGGAGCGGCCGGGGCAGCCGCACGGTCAGGCTCTTCATAGGGGAATTGTATTACGCCTCTGTCATCTTCGCCATACAGGGTTGCTGTGACCGCCAACTATATAACGAGTGGCATGGCTATTCGGCTGTCGTGCGTGTTCGGCTCGCGCCGTTCGGGGGCGCAAAGGTTTCATGTTCCTTGATCCCGCAAGGGGCCAGGTATTGGCCGGCAGTTCAGGTTATCCTCCAGAGAAGAACCAGCGTCAGCGCGGTGGCTGCATGCAGTGCGACGTGCAGGGTGTTCGGCCGAATCCCGTTTCGCGTGCGCAGGAAGGCGTGCGTGCGGCCAAACATCGCGGCGTAGCGCGAAGCCCGTAATGGTTCAGGGCGCACCAGATAGGGAATCCACCAGGCTTGCAACTCGCCAAGGAAGAGCAGGGCGTACGACACCCACAGCCACCAGTGCAGCCAGCCGGGAAATGTTTTGTAGTAAAGCGATGCCGCCAGCCCGATAACGAACGGGACGGTGCTGATCAGCGTTCCGGCAATCAGCTTGCTCATAGGGTTCTCAGCCCGAACCGCCGCAACATCATTGAGGCGGCCGAGCGGGACCCAATCGTGCAGCCCGAGAAAGAGCACGTGAAACAACTGCATGAGGAGCAGAGCTGTCAACATAACGGAAGAAGCCTTCGGCGCGTCGGACTCAGAATGCGGATTTCTCGCGCAATATCGGGCGCTCGAAATGACAACTCATACAGAATCACGCGCAACGCAAGGCTGAAGATCGTTATTCTAGCCTGCTCCCGGTTGCGGCATCATGGATGAGAGATGATACGAAGACTCCTGCCGTTCATGACCGTGCTGGTAGTGCTGGCGGCGGTGCGCACCGCCTGGATTCTCTACTCGCGGCATCGCGCGGTTTTTGTCGCCGAGGAGCAGGCGGAGCAGAAGCAGCGGGAGGAAGCCCGCAAGGTTACGGAGATGCTCGGCAATGGCCACGTGAAGATCCTGAACCTTTCGCTCGATCCCGTTGTGATCCGCCGCGGCGGGGAATCGGAACTCTGCTACGGCGTTTCCAATGCGGTATCGGCAGCGATTACTCCCATCGGCAAGGTCGATCCTGCGTACACGCGCTGCCTGAAGGTTTCGCCCCGCCGCGATACCACTTACACCCTGACGGCTCAGGATCAGGATGGCCACACCGCAACTGCATCGCTCATGCTGAGAGTGCAGTGAGCGGGGGGCTTTGTGACGACATGCCGGGCGGGGAGGGCCGGAACTGCGCGAATGAGCCTTCTTTCGCCTGCTATCATCAACAGGGAGAGTCATGGACAGCAAAGAGATCGTCACCACTACGAGCGCCCCCCAGGCCATTGGGCCCTACTCGCAAGGCATCAAGGCCAATGGCCTGGTGTTTACTGCAGGGCAGATACCGATTGACCCGGCTACGGGCGCGTTGATCGAGGGCGATGTGCGCCGGCAGACGGAGCGGGTGCTGCACAACGTGCGCGCCATTCTGGAGGCGGCCGGCTCAAGCCTGGACCGGGCGGTGAAGACGACAGTGTTCCTCAAGAGCATGGCGGATTTCCCGGCGATGAACGAGGTGTACGCCGGGTTTTTTACCTCGCGGCAGCCGGCCCGCTCCACCGTGGAGGTAGCTCAGCTCCCCCGCAACGTGCTGGTGGAAATTGACGTCATCGCCCTGGCGTGAACTGACCTTGTCTTAGAGCTTAAGGCTTAGAGCTTAAAGCTTAGAGCTGCATGTATGTTTGAACGGCTGAACCAACTCGAAGCGCGCTATGAGGAGCTGACCCAGGCATTGGCGTCACCCGAAATCATCTCCGATTCCGGGCGCTACCAGAAGACTGCCAGGGCGCATAGCGAACTCACCGAGCTGGTTTCAAAGTACCGGGAATACAAAGACCTGCAGCGTGGCGTAGCGGAGAGCCGGGAGCTGATCGCCGAGGAGAGCGATGCGGAAATGCGCTCCTACGCCCAGGAAGAGCTCGCCAAACTGGAAGAGCGTATCGCCGTGGTCGGCGAGGAGCTCAAGCTCCTGCTTCTGCCCAGGGATCCGAACGACGAGAAGAACGTCATATTGGAAATCCGCGCCGGAACTGGCGGCGACGAAGCCACCCTGTTTGCCGCGGAGATGTTTCGCATGTACTCGCGCTACGCCGAAACGCAGCGCTGGAAGGTCGAGATCCTGTCCACATCGGAATCCGGCGTAGGCGGGGTGAAAGAGGTCATCGCCATTGTGGAAGGCAAGGGAGCATACTCGCGGCTGAAGTATGAATCCGGGGTGCACCGTGTGCAGCGGGTACCGGCCACGGAACAGCAGGGTCGCGTGCACACTTCGGCCGTAACGGTTGCGGTGTTGCCCGAGGCCGAGGATGTGGACATTAAGATCGAGGCCAAAGACCTGCGCATTGACACATTCTGCTCCTCCGGGCCGGGAGGCCAATCGGTCAACACTACGTATTCGGCCGTGCGCATCACGCACATTCCCACCAACACCGTGGTGAGCTGCCAGGACGAAAAATCGCAGATCAAGAATCGTGACAAGGCGCTGCGCGTGCTGCGTTCGCGGCTCTACGAGATGGAGCTCGAAAAGCAGCAGGAGCAACTGGCCAAAGAGCGGCGGGCGATGGTCGGTTCGGGCGACCGCAGCGAAAAGATCAGGACCTACAACTTCCCCCAGAACCGCGTAACCGACCACCGTATCGGGCTGACGCTGCACCAGCTCGGCGATGTGATGGATGGCAAGCTGCAGCCCTTCATTGACGCGCTTACGACCCACTATCAGGCCGAAAAACTCAAAGAGGAAGCCGGCGTAACAGCGTAAGAAAGCTGTAAGCTTTCAGCCATAAGCTCTAAGCCACGGTGCTCCGGCTTAGAGCTGAAAGCCTGGAGCTGATAGCCTCGCTCGGCGCGACTTTCTGCCCCGCGGCCGGGTTTAACCGGCAGAGCTCCCCACTCAGGAGGATTCTTATGGTGAACAGAATGAGCCGCCTGCTTGCTGCGGCGATTGTCGGGGCCACGCTGCTGGGCGGCATGGCAACCCCAGCGCATGCCGAACGCCATTGCGAACGCCAGGTGCGCAAAGCCGAAACGAACTACCAGAGGGCAGTGCGGAGGCATGGGCAGCGCAGCCGCCAGGCAGAGCAGGCGCATCGCCGCCTCGAAGAGGCCCGCCGCGGCTGCCGCTAGGAAAGCGCAATGGGCAAAGGGCAATAGGCAAAAGGCGGGGAAGCGGCACGTACCCTCTCTGCTTTCTTTTTAGCCTTTAGCTAGAATTGCCCTTGCGGCTGAAGGATGCTCTTACCCGGGGCGCGGCCAGGCTGGCAACGGCCAATGTGCCTTCGTCACGGCTCAACGCCGAAACCCTTCTGATGTTTGCGCTGGCTGTTGACCGGGCGTATCTATACGCGCACCCGGAGAGGGAACTCACGCAAGATGAGGTCGCGCGCCTCGACGAAGCTCTTGTTCAGCGCGGCGGCGGCGTTCCGGCGCAATACATTACGGGTCACCAGGAGTTCTGGGGCCTGGACCTTATCGTTACGTCGGCGGTCCTGATCCCGCGCCCCGAAACGGAGCATGTTGTCGAAACCGTGCTTCGCCACGCCGCGGCCGCAGATCTTCGCGCCCCGAGCATCCTCGATGTGGGAACCGGGTCGGGCTGCATTGCATTGGCGCTTGCGGGCGAACTGCGCCATGCGCGGGTGCACGCATGCGACCTGTCGCCCGAAGCGCTCGAGATTGCCCGTGCCAACGCTGCCCGGCTGCAGTTGGATGAGCGTATTGAGTTCCGCTCGAGCGATCTGCTGTCCGCTTATTCGGCCGCCGAACCCTTCGACTTCATCGTCTGCAATCCGCCTTATGTCGCCGAGCGCGACGCCCACACCGTAGAAGCCCAGGTGCGCCGCTTCGAGCCGCATATGGCGGTCTTCGCCGGCGAAACCGGCTTGGAGATTTACCGCCGCCTGATTCCGCAGGCTTCCGCGCGACTGCGGCACGGAGGGTGGCTGGTCATGGAAATTGGCCATGGCATGGAACCCGATGTGCGGGCTTTGCTCGGAACCTGGCAGAACATCAGCACAACACTCGACCTGCAATCCATTCCGCGAGTGGTTGCTGCCCAGGGGAACGAATCCTGCTGAAATTTACCGGAACCGCCCTAAGCCCTCACGGCAAGGCCAACCGTCCTGGCCAGCCTGAGCTGGCGATCGTCAAACGTCCAGAAGCGCTCGGCATCAAGTGCGAGAGCACAGGCCACGTGAAGCGTGTCAAGCGTGCGAGCGCCGAATTTTGGGCCGTAGCGGCGGCCGAGATCCGCGCACATTTCGAATGATGAGTCAGGAACTGCAAGGATTTGCCAGACCTTTGCCGCCCTGTCATTCTCGAATTCACGATGCAGTTGGTCCGCTTCCACCGGCCTCATATGTTGCTGAAAAACCTGCTGTGCAATCGCATGCGCCCACTCCGCGATATGCAGCGGGGTAAGGAATGGCCGGGCGCCGGCGCTCAAGAGTTGATCGGCCCGGGCGGAGTGGATATCCCTCACGTACACCGACACGAAGAAACTGGTGTCGGCGTAGATCATCAATAGCGTCCCCGCTCCTCGATGAGAAGATCGGCTCCGGGCAGCACCCGATCGCCAAAAATCCTCTTGCGGCGCGCTGCAAAATCGGGCAGTTTTGCCAGACTGTGGGGCGCCGCAGAAGGGATGATCTGGCCAACCACGGTGTTTCGGTCCCGCAACTCCACTGTCTTTCCCGCTTGCAGCCATGCCTTGAGCTTTCGCGTATCGCGTAATTGCCGCATGTTGATTTTTGGCATTTTCCCGTATTGTGCCACAAATTGTGCCACAGTCGCAATTGTGTAGCGATATGCAGCGTGCGGCTTCAGGGGGTAGTGACTTTGCCTTTTGCCTTTTGCCTTTTGCCTTGAGTTACTATGTCCACTCCCCGGGGGGTTCATGTTTCTTGCCGGCATCTTGATTCTTGCGATTCAGGCGGGCGCGTCCGCCCAGGGCGCGGGGGGCGCAACTACGCTTGCGGAGGGCCAGCGAATGCTCTCAGCGGGCAGGTTTCAGGAAGCGCTGGCCGCCTTTGATCGCGCTGCCGTCGCCGGACCGGATCGCGCTGAGGTTCAGCTTGGCCGCTGCCGCGCTCTGGCGGGCCTGCGCAATTTCGATGAGGCGCTGGCGGCCTGCGACCGCGCCATCGCGCTGGAGCCGGCCAACGCAGAAGCATTGCGCGATCGCGGCCACTACAAGCTGAACATGGGCCGCATTGGCGATGCGCAACTCGATCTCGAGCGCGCCGAAGCGTTGAATTCCGCAGACCGCAACATTTATTACCACCTGGGGCTGGCCCATTACTTCAAACACGAATTCGCCGAGGCGGCGCGCCAGTTCCAGGGCTGCCTCAGCAATTCCGGGCAGAAAGCCGATCAGATTGAATGCGATGCCTGGCTCTATCCCTCGCTAGTGCGTGCCGGGCAGAATGACGATGCCCGGAAGCTGCTCGACAGCATCGGTCCCGAGCCCGGCATTACCGGCCATCCCGCCTGGTATCTCGACCGTTTGCTGCTGTTTAAAGGAGCAAAGGCAGAAGAGCAGGTGGCCGCAAACCTGAATGCCGAAGGCGCGCTGTCACTCGAGAGCATCGGCTACAGCCTTGCCGTCTGGCATCTGCTCAACAATCGTCCCGGGCGCGCGCACGACTACTACGTAAAGGTGCTTTCGGGCGACGTTCCGTACGCATGGGGCTACCGCGCCGCGCAGGCCGACACGCAGCCCGATGCTTCTTCCGGCCAGGTTGCGCCCGGTGTATATCGCGTGGGCAGGGATGTTCACGCCCCCAGGCTTATCTCGCCGCATTCCGAGCCGGCATATTCCGATGAGGCGCGCCGGGCGAAGCTCGAGGGAACGGTGGTGCTGCAGTGCATTATCGCGGCCGATGGCAGCGTAAGAGATATTCACGTGCAGCAGGGGTTGGGAAAGGGCCTGGATGAAAACGCCATTGATACGGTCCGGAGCTGGAAGTTCGAACCTGCGCTGAAAGAGGGCGCTCCGGTGGCGGTTCAGGTGTCCATCCAGGTGACCTTCCATCTCAGGTAAAGAGATTTTGCGATGGCTCAACGAATCCTGGTTACTGGCGCTTCCAGCGGAATCGGCCGCGCAACCGCTGAATGCTTTGCCCGCGCAGGTGCGCAGGTTGCGCTGGTCGCGCGGCGTGGGGCTGCGCTGGTGGAATTTGCCGCTGCGCTCGGCGCCGGCATTTTTCCGATTGCCGCCGACGTAACCCGCGAGGCTGACGCCGAACGTGCCATAAACCAGGCAACGGAACGGCTGGGCGGTCTTGACGTGCTGGTGAATGCTGCCGGCATTCTCAAGGGGGGCGACATCACAAGAACCTCGCTCGCCCTTTGGGACGAGATGCTCAACGTGAACCTGCGGGCCGTGTTCCACCTGATGCAGCTTGCGGTACCTCATTTGAAGGCCTCGCGCGGCAACATAGTGAACGTGTCGAGCGTCACTGGCCTGCGATCGTTTCCCGGAGTGCTGGCCTATTGCGTAAGCAAGGCCGGGGTTGACCAGCTCACTCGCTGCGCCGCGCTCGAACTGGCGCCGTTTGGCGTTCGCGTGAACGCGGTCAATCCCGGTGTGGTAGTGACCTCGCTGCATTCTTCAGGAGGGATGGGCGCTGAGGCCTATCAGGCTTTCCTCGAGCACAGCAAGAGCACGCACCCGCTCGGGCGCGTGGGCCAGCCTCAGGAGATCGCGGAACTGATCGAGTTCCTGGCTTCTGACCGTGCCTCGTGGATCACCGGCGCCACCATCTCCATCGATGGCGGCCGTGCTTTGACGTGTGCCCGGTGAACTGGCCAACTGCGGAATTGCGGAATTGCCGAACTGCGGAATTGCCGAATTTGTGTGAGCCTTTGTGGCCCTTGTGGTTCACTTTCTATCCGGAGGATAGGGATGCGAAAGAGTTGATTCCGAAGCAATTCGGCAATTCCGCAGTTCGGCAATTCGGCAATCCCCTTATAATCACGCAAACATGAAATCTGTGTTTCGTGCCGCGTTGTTGTTCTGGTTGCTGCTGCCTTCGGTTCCAGCATGGGCGAAGGGCCGCTCCAGCCAGTTGCTGGTGGGCAGCCATGTGCAAATCGCTCCAGGCGAAACCCGCGACCAGGACCTGGTATGCCTCGCCTGTCACGTGGTCGTCGATGGCGCGCTGGATGGTGACCTGGTCCTGGTGGGCGGCCGGCTCGATGTGAATGGCAGCGTTACGGGTGATGTCGTGGTGCTGGCCGGCCCAACCACCCTGGGCGAGCACGCCAGCCTGGGTGGCGATTTGGCCAACATTGGCGGCCGTCTCGCGCGCGCCCCCGGCGCGTTGGTTGCGGGCAACGTATCGGCCTCCGGGCCCGGCGGCCTGCCGGTTGGCGTGGGTATGGGCCTGCTGCTTGGCTTGGGTTTCGGCCTGCTGGTTCCGGCAATGGTTTGCGGTTTGCTGGCGGCGCTGCTGGCGTATGCGGTAATGGGCGAGCGCCGCGTCGGCGCAATCGCGGGAGCCATTCACCAGCATGCCGGGCTCGCCGTGCTGGCGGGCGCCGCCGGCTGTATCGCCTGGATATTCCTGTCGCATTCACCGCGGTTGCTGCGGCCGGTCACCGCTCCGGTTCACATTGCGCTGGCCTTGCTTCTGCTCCTCGCCCTGGTTGCTGGGTACACCGGATTGAGCTTTGCCGTGGGGCGACGCGTGGCCGGCCGCTCCAGCCCGCTTGGATTCACCATGATCGGGGCACTGGTGATTGCCGCCATTCAGGTAATCCCCGTTCTGGGCTGGCTGGCAATTCTGTTCTTTGCCTGGCTGGCGCTCGGCGGCTGCATCCTGAGCGGCTTTGGGGCTGCGCCCAACTGGTTCGAGCGCCGCAGGCGCGCAGTCTAGCTCTAAGCCTTAAGCCATAAGCTCTAAGCCAAAGCAATTCGGCTGAGAGCTGAGAGGGTAGAGCTTAAAGCTTGTCCAACTGCTTGCGCCAGTCGAGTTCCTCCACGAATTGCCGCGAGTCGCGCCAGTGATCCCGCACTTTGACGAACAGTTCCAGGAAAACCCTGGTTCCCAGGAAACCCTCAATTTCCCGCCGCGCCTCCGTCCCAATCTTCTTCAGCATCTGCCCGCCTTTTCCGATCAGGATCGCCTTCTGACCTTCGCGCTCGCAGTAAATAGCGGCGGCGATGCGGGTCAGCTTTTCCTGCTCCTCCCAGCGCTCCACTACCACGGTGGTCGCATAGGGAACTTCCTCGCAGGTTGCGTTCAGCGCTTTCTCGCGCACCATCTCCGCCGCAAGAAAACGCTCCGGCTGGTCCGTGATCTGGTCGGGGGGAAAATAACGCGGACCCTCCGGCAGGTGGCGTATCACATTATCGAGCAGGTCCTCGAGGCCCTGCTTCCTGCGGGCTGAGATCGGAATAATCTCCGCGAACGAATGGAGTTGCCGGTAGCGTTCGATGAGCGGCAGTAACCTGCCCTTTTCGATCAGGTCAATTTTGTTGAGCAGCAGGAACACCGGCGCCCGCTGCGCCCGGGGTGCCTGCGACTCCACCAGATGGAGCACAAACTGGTCGCCGGGTCCGAACTTTTGCGTCACATCCACGATGACCAGCAGCAGGTCGCGCTCTTCCAGCGCGGCGTGCACCTCCTGCATCATTTTCCGCTCAAGCGAATTCGCCGGCTTGTGAATGCCGGGCGTATCGATGAACACGATTTGCGCGGCCGGTCGCGAGCCTTTCCGGGCGGCATTCACGACGGCCAGAATGCGGTTGCGCGTGGTTTGCGGTTTGGGAGTTACGATGGCCAGCTTCTGCCCGGCCAGGGCGTTCAGCAGCGTTGATTTGCCGGCGTTGGGCCGGCCGATGATGGAAACAAATCCGGAACGCATGCTCAGGCGCTGGTTACGCGAACTCGCTCCACGCGGGTGGGCGTGGATTCGAGCACCTGGAATTTCAGGCTGTCGTGTTCAATGACTTCGTCTTTGGCGGGGATCCTGCCCAGCAATTCGGTCAGGAGCCCGGAAACCGTTGCCGCCGGAGTTTCGTCCAGGCGCACGGCGAACAGTTCGTCGAGGCGGTCCACATCCATGGTTCCGGGCACGATCCAGGTGGAGTCGTTTTCGCGAACCACGTCGAGCTTATCCTCGTGCTCATCGCGTATCTCTCCGACAATTTCTTCCACCATGTCTTCAATCGTCACCAGGCCCGCCACCCCGCCGTACTCGTCTACCACGAGTACCATGTGGTTGTTGTCGCGCTGCATTTCTTTGAGCAGCGATCTTACGCGCTGTGTCTCCGGCACGAATTGCGCCGGGCGCATTAACTGGCTCACCGTGGTGGTGCGAGCCGCGGCATCGCGCACCTGCAGCAGGTCATGCGCGAACACAATGCCTTCGATGTGATCAATGGATTCCCGGTACACCGGAACCCGGGAATAAGGATGCTGGCGCAGCATCTCGGTAAATGCTTCGACGGTGGTGGCGGCCGGAACCGCGAACACGTCGGGCCGCGCCGTCATGACTTCATGCACGGTCTTGTCGCCGAATTCCACCACCGACTGAATGAGCTCGCGATCCCCTTCCTCGAGGATGCCCTCCTCCCGGCCGGCTTCGATGAGCGCATCCACTGCTTCGGAAGGATGCTCCGGTTCCTCAGGCGGAGTGTCCCGGGTGAGAGCCGCCACCGATAGCGCGAATCCCAGCGCCAGCGTGACCGGCAAGGCAACGTAAATGAGCAGCCGCAGCGGCCAGATGAACCGCTTCAGCCAGTGTCCTCGGGTTCGCGAAAACAGCACGTAGGGCAGGAGCCGGTGCAGGAGGATGATGATAAGCAGCATGACCACCGCAGCCTGCACAATCTGTCCGGTGGTCCACACCCCGGTTCTCAGCACATCCCACATCAGCAGCATGGCAATGGCCGCAGTCATGCTGAGCGAGAGCACGCTCATGGAAAGCGAGGCTCGCTGCCGGCTCACCCCCAGGCGGGGCTCCACTTCCTGCTCGAAAGCCTCAATGTTCTCCTGGAACTCGCGGGAAAGGAACTTGCCCATTTCGGTGTAAAGACCCTGCACGTACGAGGTCAGGGCCAGAACAGCCATGGCCAGCGCCAGCACGCAGGTGAACCACAGCGTCATCTTGCTTCCCGCTCGGTCAATGCCGCCGGCAGCCGGAAGCGATGCCGCAGCCGTTGTTCCAGGCCGGCCATCTCCCCGCTGTCGCGTTCATGATCATAACCGGCCAGGTGCAGCACGCCATGCAGAATCAGGACCTTGATTTCATCGGCCACGGAGTGTCCCAGGGCTTTGGCGCTGCGGGCTGCGACTTCCGCCGAGATCACAATCTCGCCCGCCGCCTGGCGCTTGCTGCCGGGTTGAAATGCGGCTGGAAACGAGAGGACGTCGGTAATGTGGTCTTTTCCCCGGAATTGCCGGTTCAGGCGGCGCAGCGTGGAGCCGGCCGCAATCACCACGCTTACGTGGCCCTCCAGTCCGGCTGCCGCGCGGGCAGAGGCAAGGAAACGGTTCAGGGCGGCCGGCGAAATGCCATTCGCCTTTTTTTGCAGGATGATCACGCACCCAGGGAGACGGCAGCCGGCGGGTTGCCGCTACCGCTCCTCCTCGTACCGGTACTCGCTGTCAGCTTCGGCCGGCGCCCGCCGCGCGCCGTTGCCGTTGCCGGCGCCCAGATCCAGCGAAAGCTGATTTTCGGCTCGTACCTTTTGCTCGTCATATGCACGGATGATTCGCTGCACCAGGTTGTGCCGTACCACATCGCTCTCATCAAAATAGCAGAAGGTCAGCCCGTCCACGCTCTTCAGGATATCGGCAGCCTCTACCAGGCCGCTGCGCTTCGATTGCGGCAAATCAATCTGCGTAATGTCGCCGGTGATGACTGCCTTGGAATTGAACCCCATGCGGGTCACGAACATCTTCATCTGCTCGGAGGTCGTATTCTGCGCTTCGTCGAGAATGATGAACGAATCGTTCAGCGTGCGCCCGCGCATGAACGCGATGGGCGCCACCTCAATTACATTTTTTTCCAGCAGCCGGTCAACTCTTTCCGGATCCATCATTTCGTACAGCGCGTCATACAGGGGGCGAAGGTAGGGATCGACCTTTTCCTGCAGGGTGCCGGGCAAAAAGCCGAGGCGCTCGCCCGCCTCCACCGCCGGGCGCGCCAGCACGATGCGGTTCACCCGCTTGTTCAGAAGTGCCGCAACCGCCATGGCCACTGCCAGGTAGGTTTTGCCGGTGCCGGCCGGGCCAATGCCGAACACCATGTCGGTCTTCTCAATCGCTTCCAGGTAGCGCCGCTGGTTCAGGCTCTTCGGCTGCAGCACCCGCTTGCCGAACGAGCGCTGGCGCCCGGCTTCGGCAAGGCCGCGCAGGGTAGCGTTTTCATCGGTTGTAATCACACGCAGCATGTCGCCCAAATCGCCGTTCTGGAAGCCATATCCCGTTCGCCGCAGGTGGTCGTAGTCGGTAAAAACGCGCTCCGCCCGCGCCACGTCGCGGGCTGCCCCCTCGATTTCCACCGCATCGGGCTTCATGCTGATTGAAACGTTCAGGCCGTCTTCCAGCAGGCGGAGATTCTCATCCCTGGTGCCGAACAGGGCCTCCATGTTGGGGAATATTTCGATGTTCTTCTTCATTTAGAGCTGGGTGGTTTCCTCCCTGAACCGTAACCGCGCGCCCCGCGCGCCGGCATGCGCCGAAAACCTGATTGCAGTTTGGGGTAGAAGCGAGCTGGATTGCTTCAGCGAAGCAATGTACATATTGTGAGGCGCCCGTTCGAGCGGGCAATTGGGCGTAGAGTACCCTGCCATCACGCTGCGGTCAATATGCGATTCCGTGCCTGTTTTCCTCAAGTAACTGGTGGCCGGCGCCTGCTTTCAATTAGATGACGTTTGGAGGGTTTTGCGCCAACTTTTCACTGAGGCTGAATAGCTGAATGGCTGGCTCAAGGTCCGGCTTCGGGCCATCCACTCCTTCGTGAACGCAAATCACTGCGCCCCAGCTAGTTAGCTGTCCAGTCGTGCCGCCATCCAGCGGTTCGGCCCATATGCGAAATTGACCATCCCGAGTGCCGCCAGCTACAATGAAGTGGCCGGCACTCTCCGGTTGAATTCCAGCTAAGGCAAGGAAAATCCATCAGTTATGGCTAATCACCTTTCGGCGCTCAAGCGCGCCCGCCAGACCGAAACCCGCACTGAGCGCAATCGTGCGGCTCGCTCGCGAGTACGCACCGCCCTGCGCCGGGTGCGCGAAGCCCTGGCCAGCGGCAACCGCACAACGGCTGCCGAGGCGTACAGCGCTGCCGTTTCCGCCCTCGATAAGAACGTAAAGACCGGCGTTCTCCACCAGAACACCGCATCGCGCTACAAATCCCGCCTGGCAGCCCGGCTCAACACGCTGGCTGCAAAGTAAGTTCCGGCGATCTGCGTGGGCGCCGCGTGTTTGACGAAATTCGCGACGCAGAGGACATAGGGGACTGACGAGAGAAATAAATCAGGCAACTCTGCGTCCTCTGCATCTGTGCGATTTCAACCGGCGCCTAGAACTCGCGCGAAGACCGTGCGATCCACATTGCCGCCGCTGAGCACCAGGGCCACGCGCTTGCCGGCAATGCGCGATTGTTCGCGGGTGGCGGCGGCCAGGGCGGCGGCGCCAGCGCCTTCCGCGGTGTTATGCGTATCGCTGAACAGGGCGCGCATGGCTGCCTCGATTTCCTCGTCGCTCACTTCTACCATGCGTTCCACGCCGCGCCACATCATCTCAAGCGCGCGCTCGTCAGGCTTCCTGCACGCCATGCCGTCGGCGATGCGGGTCGTTACAGGGTACGCAACCGGCATTCGCGCGCGGAATGACATGGCGTAGGCCGGCGCGGCTTTCGAAACTACGCCCACTACTGCGGTCTTCAATCCCAGCGCGTCGCGAGCCGCCATTACGCCGCAGATTCCGGAGCCCATCCCTACCGGCACATACACCAGGTCGGGCTCAGGCATGCCGCGGAACATCTCCAATGCGTAGGAACTCACGCCCAGCACCAGGAGCGGATCGAACGACGCAGCCGCCACCAGGCCGCGCTCCATCGCAAGTTCGGCCGAGTATTCCAGCGCTTCCTGAAAATCTTTGCCGTGCAGCAGCAGTTCGGCGCCGAGCGCCTGCATGGCGGCATTCTTTTCTTCGCTGTTGCCGTGCGGAGCCACGATTACCGCTTTCCAGCCAAACTGCCGGGCGGCAAACGCCAGTGACTGGCCATGATTGCCGCGAGTGGCTGCCACCAGGCCGCCGGCCCCGGGGTTCTGCCGGCGCATGGCCTCGAGGTACACGATGCCCCCGCGCATTTTGAATGCGCCCAGCCGGGTGTGATTTTCATGCTTGAGCCAGGCCTCACACCCCAGGCGGCGCGAAAGCAGCGGCCACGAGTACTGGGGCGTCGGTTGGACGTGCTGGTGCACCAGCGCCGCGGCTGTTTCCAGTTGCGAAAGCGAAAACCCGGTCAACGAATCTGCGGCAAGCTGTCCTGCAGCCATGGTGTTGAGCCCTCCATATCGCCTGCGCCGGCCAACTCCAGCACAAGCTTTTCAAGTACCAGCCGCTTGCTGACCGGGTTGGAACGCAATGCAAGGTCGGCTCGCGCGATCAGGCGCAATGCGTGGGTGATTTCACGGCGCGTTTTGTAGCGCCTGGCCTGCCGCAATACGTCATCCGCGGCAAATGGCGGCAGCCTGAACCCCTGCCATAACGCCTGCCACAGCGCTCGTGAATCCCTGACGTTGTGTTCCACGATCACCAGCATCTGGCGGAAAGTGCGCGCCAGCATGTACAGATGCCCGATGGCGGCCTCTTCGCCGTCGCCGCTGCAAAGGATCGCGTCGAGCACCTCCAATGCGGCGGCTGCGTTCCTCGCCGAAATCGCTTCCGTCAGCTCGTAAAGCGAGCGCTGCTTGGCGCCAATGACCAGCGTCTCCACCTCGGCCAGCGTGATCCGCTTCTTCTCCCCGGCATAAAGAACCAGCTTCTCCAACTCGTTGGCAATCATTGTCAGGTCGCCGCCGAGCGCATCCACCAGTTCGCGCGCGGCATCCTGCTCCATGTTTACGCCCTGCTCGCCGGCCAATCGCAGCACCCAGCGAACCGCCTCGCTCTCCTCCACGCGCCCGAGTTCCACAATGCCGCAGCACTGCCCCAGGGTTTCGCGAATGCGCTCATAGCGATCGCGATCCTGCATCTCGATGCGGCGCACATCGGCCGGAATGCTGATGTGGTCGGCAATGAAAATCAGCAGCGCATCCGGGTTCGGAGACTCTGCATAACTCCGAATGGCTTCGAATTCATCCTCATGCGAGCCGCGCGTGTACAGCGCCTTCACCCCATGAATGAAGAAAACCTGGAAGGGCGCCATGAGTGAGGCGGTACGCGCGCGGTCGAGAATCTCATGGATGCCGGTTGCGGCCAGGTCGCATTCGTACAACCCGAATTCCCGAAGCTCGTCCGGAACCAGGTGCCGCAGGATGGCCTCGCGGCAGCGGCGGCGGAAGAATGATTCGTCGCCGATCAGGACATAGGCGGGCTTCAGCTTGCGCGCGCTCACCTCGGCTTCGAAGCGCTCCGTGGGGGCAAAACTGCGCCCCGAAGATGCGCTCCGCATCAGTATGCCTCCAGGATGTTGCTGACCAGCGTGCGGGCAAAGTCGCCCGACAGCCGCGCCAGCGCCGGCGACTCCTCTTCAAAGAAGCTGGTAATTTCCCGCGATACCTCATATTGTTCGCGAAAAACATAGTTCGGGTTCTCGTAAAGGGAATGCCCGTCGCGCGCCACCAGCTTCACCGCCACCGTCACCGTAACTTCCATCGAGGATGCCCGGCCGGTCTGCCGGTCATAGGTCAGCGGCGCCTCACTGGTGGAAAGCACTACACCCCGCAGCATTGCGTCAGCATTCGGATCGTTGATCTGTTCGATTCGGTAGCGGGTGCGTGCGGCCAGCTCGCGCAGCACCGCGGAAGTGAGTATCTGTTCCAGGCGGTAGGTATGGCTCCGGTTCTCAAACGCCGGGACGGCGATGGTCTGAATGCCCGCGGGCAGCGCCGCCGAACGGCCGGGCGTGTGATAACCGCACGCTGAAAGCAGCGCGATGCCGGTGAGCGGAGCCAGCATGAGCTGTGTGCGGTTCAATCATGTCAATTTTACCAGCGCGCTGCCTCGTGGCAGAGCGCGCAAAGTCGGCTGGTTCCCGGCAATCCATCCATAATGCGGCGCTGAATGGCGCTCCCATCCCCCGCGGGCGCGAGCATCCAATCTCGGGAAAAAGGCTTCCGGAAAGTTGGCTTTGAGCGAGGAACTGCAATGAATCCAGATGGCCCGCTGTCGCGACGTAAACTTGTGAGGTTAATTGGGGTTGGAATCACTGGCGCCGCGCTCACTGATTCTCTCCCGGCCGAACAGGATGGGTCCAGGAGTGCCTCAAACGGCGCTCCATTCGTTGATCCCACCTCGAAATACCCCAGGCCCCCATATCCTTCCCAAACCCAGCCCTGGCCTGGCCTGGCCGGCAAAATGAATCCCCGCCCGGACCACGGGGAAACCAGTTACAAAGGCTCAGGCCGGCTGGCAGGGCGGAAGGCTCTGATTACCGGCGGGGATTCCGGCATGGGCCGCGCAACTGCGATCGCCTATGCCCGGGAAGGCGCCGACGTTGCCATAAGCTATTACCCTGCGGAAGAGCCGGATGCTGCCGAAGTCGTGGAACTCATAAAACGCGAGAATCGCAAGGCTGTTCCCGTTCCCGGCGACCTCCGCCAGGAAAGCTACTGCAGGGACCTCGTGGCGAAAGCCGTGCAATCGCTCGGTGGGCTGGATATCGTCGTCTCCAATGCGGGGCGGCAGCAACAATGCGAAGACATTCTGAAGCTGACCACGGAAGCCTTTGACGCCACCATGAAGACCAACATTTATGCGCCATTCTGGATCATTCAGGCTGCAGTGCCGCACCTCCGTCCCGGCTCGTGCATCATTGCGACCACGTCGGAACAGGCCTACGATCCGGCGCCTAACCTGTACGACTACGCGCAGACCAAAGCCGCAACCATGAATTTTGTGAAGTCGCTGGCCAAGCAGTTAGGACCTAGGGGAATCCGCGTTAACGGAGTCGCACCCGGGCCGATTTGGACACCGCTTCAGGTATCCGGAGGCGCCACGCAGGAACACGTGATCCACTTCGGCGAGGATTTTCCGCTGAAGCGCGCCGGGCAGCCTGCCGAACTCGCGAGCATCTATGTGCAGCTTGCTGCGAATGACGGGAGCTACACCTCGGGAAACATATACGGCGCCGGAGGCGGTAAAGGCCAGCCTTGAGGTTTTCTGCGGGGGAAACGCAGCCCCAATATCTTCCGGATCCCTTATTGAATGCGTCCTTTGGGCGCCATGGCGGCTGCGGCCGCGGCCGAGGCCACCGCATTCAGCGCCATGATCTTCAAATTATCGGCTGCGGCCCACAGCCACAGTGCATCGCGCCGCGCCCCATCATGCCGGATTGCCAGTTGAATCTCGCCCTGTCCTGCCGCCGAAACGTTGGTCGGCGGCTCGTCCCCCTCGTTCATCACCGCGATGTGCTCTCCTTGGAGCGCCTGCGCCGCTTCTTCGAGGGTCAGCTCACGCCTGAGTTCTACGAACAGCGAAACTGCATGCGCATGGAAAATTGGCGCCTGGTAAACCGCCAGTGAGGGAACAACGCGCCGGCTTCCCGCGTCCGGTGCGCTTCCGGCTTCCACGATTCCGATCATGATGGAATCGGGCGGTTCGTCGCCGGGAAGCAGGTTGTGTTGCACCGCCGCCGTAATGCCGCTGCCCACCCGGGTGATAGCTCGGTAATGCTCCAGGACGCGGCGCTCCGTCAGCTCGATGTTATGAGCCGAGCCTTTGCCATACCGGGGGAGCACGTTAAATGCTAATTGCGAATCGAACACCGCTTTCGGCATCTCCTGAAATGAAAGCAGGTTCACCGTCTGCTGGTGCAGTTCATCCAATCCTCTGCGCCCTTGCTCGCTGGCCGGCTCCAGTACATTGGCCACGGCCATTTCAATCTGTGTCTTTCGCCCCAGCCGGGCAAGCAGCAGCGCCATCACCATGGCCGCCGGATGCGCCACCACCTGCACCGGTTGGGCGGCCATGAATGGCATGCGGTGCCCAAGCTCCGAATCCAGCCAGGCGCAGCGTATTTGCGCCCCGGGCTGGTCGGCCAGCGCGTATGAAAGGTCCACAATCAGCGCGCCCGCGGCCCTGGCGTACTGCCACGTTTTTCGCGTGAATCGCGCATCGGAGGCAAAGAACACAACGTCCAGGTTTGAGAACTGCTCGCGGCTGGCTGCCTGCACGAAGCTCATCTCGTCGCCCACAGCCTCAAGCTGACCCAGTGATTCCTCGTCGTCAAGCAGCTTCACATCTGCCGTGGGGACTTCTGCCAGCACCTCCGCAAGTTCGCGGCCCTTCAATGTGGCTGCGCCCACAATGCCCACCCGGCCCAGGCGCGTCGACGCCATGGAAGCTCCTGCGTTGCCGTCGTGCATCATGCCTGCGGCGCCTCCGTGTACGCCGGAGGATGCGGCGACCTGGGCCGGCGCAGCAGCCACAGCAGCCGAAGAAACACGCCGCTGAACATGTAAGCCAGGGCCAGCACGAACAGCACGTATTGCCCGAAATCCCAAATCAGCCAGATGAGTCCAGCCAGCGGGATGATTGCCCAGAACGGGTGCCGGTTGCGAAGATCGATGTCCTTGAAGCTGTAGAAGCGCCATGTGCTTACCATCAGATAAGCGTCAGCTACCAGCAGCGCGCACCAGATGAGGGCAAGCTGCCATGCCAGGATGGGCTCTCCCTTCGAAAAATGCACGGTTGCCGCAATTACCGCCGCTCCAGCGGGGATGGGCATGCCCACAAAATACTTGCGACCGGGCCGGCCGGGATTTGAAGGGCGCGGATTGAGTTGAATGTTGAATCGCGCCAGCCGCGCGGCGCCGGCGATCAGGAACAGAAACGCCGCCATGGCGCCCACGTTGACCAGCCGGGTGCGGGCGTCGCCGGAGAGCGCCCAGTCACTCACGAACCGGAAGCCCCACATCCAGGCCAGCACCCCCGGCGCCACGCCAAAGGTGATTACATCCGCCAGGGAATCGAGTTCCCGCCCGAAATCGCTGGTCGTGTTGGTCATGCGGGCGATGCGGCCATCGAGCATATCGGCCACCATGGCAATGCCGATCGCTTTGGCGGCGAAGTCAAAGCGCCACGCTGCCGCCGCCGACCCCTGCATGCTCTGCAGTAGCGCGTAAAAGCCCAGCCCAATATTGCCCGCCGTAAACAGCGAAGGCAGCAGGTACATGCCTTTCCGCATCCGGCGCTGGCGCCGCCGGTCTCCCGGCAACAGTTCATATTGCTCGGTCACTGCGTGCTCTTTCCCGCCTGTTCCAGCGCCTGGGGGCCTTCCCGGAGCGTCCCAAGGTGCGCCACCAGGGTCACGCCCCCCTGCACGCGCTCGCCGCTCTGGATCGCGAGAGCGGCGTCAACCGGCAGCAGGACATCTACCCGCGAGCCAAACTTGATGAGCCCCACGCGCTGTCCGCGCAGCACATGGTCCCCTGCTTTCGGCGTAAACACGATGCGCCGAGCCAGCAGCCCGGCGATTTGCTTGAAGATGATGATGTGCCCATCAGCCTCGAGTGCCACAACGTTTTGTTCGTTGGTGTCGGACGAATCGCCGGCCATGGCATTGCGAAATCTGCCGCGGCGGTATTCCACTCCGCGTATTACTCCGCTGGCCGGTGAGCGGTTCACATGCACATCGAACACGTTCAAAAAAATACTGATTCGGGTGTAGCGCTTGCCCTCGAGCTCGCACTCGCCAATCGAGGTTACCTTTCCGTCGGCTGGCGATACTATGGCCCCGTGGGCTTCCGGTATCGCGCGCTCAGGATCGCGGAAAAACCAGAGAAAAAATGCGGCCAGCGCTGCTGCCGGAACGGCATACGGCCAGCCCGCCAGCCACACCAGGAAGGCTGCGGCGCACAGAAAACCGCCCGCATAGTAAAGGCCGTCACGCACCATGGGTATGCCACGATTATAGATGGTGCGCGCTCACGGGAAATCGAGGGGCGGAAGCCCTCAGGCCACGTGGTGCGAGTAGCCGCTGAACTGGCGCTGGATTCGCTCCATCTCGTCCTTCAGGCGAAGCTTCAGCTTCTTCAGGCGAACCTCTTCCAGTTTTTCGTCCTCTGAGAGATAGCGCTTTTGGATGAGAGAATCGAGGCGTTGAGCGTGCTGGGAGTGCTCCTGAACCAGGCGGCGGAATTCATCATTCCCGGCCAGGAGTTGGGTTCGGATGTCTTCCATCCACAGACCTCCATTTCGGGGCTTGGCAAAACCTAGCACAGCTTGCGGTTCCGTTCAATGCCCGTTTTTGGGACAAATCAAAGGGTGCGGCGAAGAAGAATGGCGTCCTCGACCGGCTCGGAATAATAGCGGATGCGACGAACGATAGGCGAAAATCCACAGGCCGCATACAGCCGCCTCGCCGCCTGGTTTGACTCGCGTACCTCCAGCCAGATGGCTTCGCATGCTGCCTGGCGCGCCGCGCCAATTACCGAGCGGACCAGCGCCCGGCCGTAGCCTCGCCGCTGCAATCGCGGCATTACGGCGAGGTTCTCGATCTCGCACTCGGGCGCCGTAATACGTGCCACCACGAACCCGGCTATCTCATCGCCCTCCACCGCCAGGATCACCAGTCCGGAAGCTGCAGTGATCCGCTCCAGATACTTTCCGGCGCCCCAATGGGCGGCTTGCGGGCTGGCATCGGCCAGCGAAAGCAACCGCATAACATCATCGGCGCTCGCCTCGCGAATTTCCATTGATTGCTCTTTTGAGCTATTTCGGAGTTGCCGTACCGCGTTTTGAGTTGTCATCCCTGAGCTTGCCGAAGGGGAGGGCCCTGCATTCGTCCCCGGATACTGTCACCGTGAAGGCACTCCAGGTCGCGGAGGTCCGGCTGTGAGTGAGAAAATCTCCGCGTCGGAACGGCGAATGTAGTTTGCGTCCAGCTCGGCCACTGGTGCCGTAATGCCGGCCCGCAGTCTTCGCCATCCCGCCGCGGCCAGATCCGCCGCCCCCGGATAAGGCACTTGAGTTGCACTCCCCAGCCCGCGCATCGCCGTAACAATAGCCTCGTCGGGCGTAACCACCGCCGCATCCGGGCAGTTGGTCTCAACCCAGCGCTTCAATTCGTCCAGGCTGGCCAGAAACTCTGTATTGCAGGTGGGCCATTCCTGCTCGGCCGAGGCCGCATAGAGGCCGGCATAGACTTCTTTGCGGCCCGCATCGAGTGCAGCGACAACCCTCTCCCCGGGGCGGAGCGCCTTGCTGGCCACCAGCTCCAGCGCCGATATCGCCGCCAACGGCCGGCGCAGCGCCTCAGCCAGCGCCTTCACCGTCGCAATGCCCACTCGCAGCCCGGTGAATGCGCCGGGTCCGCTGGCCACCACGAATCCTTCCAGTTGCTCCTTGTGCACATCCGCATCGCGTAGCAGCTCGGTAATGCTGGGCATCAGCCGCGCTGAGTACCAGCCTGACTCGATGCTGCGTTCCCCGATCACCGTAAACCCGGCTGCATGGCCGCGGGCCAGTGCAACCCCGCCCCGCTTCCCGCTGGTATCAATTGCAAGGATCACCATTCAAACTCCCTGCGGAGGATCCTCGCACAGCTCGAGCAACACGCCGCCGGCGGCCGATGGGTGCACAAATACGTAAAGATGCCCGCCTGCCCCTACCTTGATTTCATCGCTGATTAGCCTGGTGCCTTTTGCCTTCAGTCGCTCCACCGTGCCTGCCAGGTCTTCCACCCGGATGGCGATGTGGTGCAGCCCTTCGCCGCGCTTTGCCAGAAAGCGCCCGATGGGGGTTTCTTCAGCCAGTGCCTCCAGCAATTCAATGCGGCTCTCGCCCAAAGGAACCATCGCCAGCCTTACGCCTTCATGTTCAACCGTCTCCTCGCCCACGATCTCCAGCCCCAGTCGCTCGTAGAAGCCTCGAGCCTCGGCCAGCGATTTCACGGCGATTCCCAGGTGGTCAATCGAGGGCATGCCTCACTCCCATGAAATCTGCAAGGCGCTGTGCACGTGGGTCCGGCCGCCCCCGGCCGGACAGCGCCCGCCAGGGTCGCTTTCTCCTCGCAACATCGCGCCGCTACCTCCGGCGCCCCGCCGCTTGTGAGTGGCCGGCGCCGCTGGAAGAAAGCAGTTCGCGAATTGCCTCCGGTGGCAGAGCCCGCATCTGCGTGTACCAGTTCGCTATCATCTGCAGGAAATCAACCATCGCCTGCAGTCGCTCGCGCGCGTAAGCATCGCTCTCATCCGCCGCGGCGGAGGCGCCAAGCGCCTGCCGGGTCACATCGATTGCGGGGTCGATTACCCGCCGCTTGCGCTCGTCCAGAATCGCCTGGAACATTTCCCACACGTCTGGCAGGCATTCGAAGTGATCGCGGCGGTCCCCCATAACGTGGACCACGCGGACCACGCCCCAGCCCTGCAGTTCCCGCAGGCTGGTGCTCACGTTCGAGCGTGAAACCGACAGCAGTTCGGTTAGTTCCTCGGCATTGAGCGGCTTGGCCGAGAGAAACAGAAGCGCATGAATTTGCGCCACCGTGCGATTGATCCCCCATCGGCTCGCCATTTCACCCCAATGCAGGATGAACTGCCTGGTTCTCGCGGGTAGCTCCATGTTGTTTCTGTTCTCCCAGGCCCCGAGGGAAAGCCTATCCTCAATGAATAAATCGCGCAAACGTCTTGCCCATTGCGCTTGATCGGTGCTCTACCTCCGGCCGGGGCCATAAAACGCATCCACTGCCAGCAGCTCATCCCGGATCTTTTCCCGAAGATCCAGCCGCGGCGCTACGCCCAGCTCGCTCTGCGTCACCCGGCCATCTTCCCAGCCAAAAACGTCGTCGCGGTAGGCCATGGCATCGGCTACATAGAGTGACCGCGCGCCGTTCGTAAGCAGCCCGTAAACCGGCCCGTAGCTCGAGGCCACCACATACGAGGTGCGCAGGTAGGAAGCGCCTTCCGCAGCGTTTTCCGTGAACAGCGGCCGCCCAAAGAGTTCATTGTGCACGATTGGCCGGTGGCCCAGCAGGTAATACAGCGTGGGTGCAATGTCAATCAGTGAGGCGGGCGCATCGGCATCATTCGCCAGCCGGCGATGCGCCGCCGGCAGGTGAATGATCAGCGGCACGCGCACCACCTCCGGCGCTACGTTGAATGCGTGCCCCCACTGCTCGCGTTCTCCGAGCGACTCGCCATGGTCCGAAGTCAGGATTACGATGCTGTTTTCATACATGCCGCGGCGCTTCAGGAACTCGATGAACCTGCCGAAACACCCGTCCATTGCCCTGACCCGCGATGCATAGGCTGCGTCGAACCCGCCGTAGCCGCCTTCATCCACGGTCCGCCGGCCTTGCCGCCGGATTACCGAAACGTGCAGATTTTGCGGCTGCGTGTAAGCGAAGACTGGCGCACCGTCGCCGGAATTCGCAATCTTCTCCTGCAGTTCGCCGAGCGTGGCGCACAGCTCGCAGTTCATCGTCGGCTTGCCCGCATCCAGCTCCGTCATCGCGCTCGTGGGCGGCACGATCAGGCTGAGCACTTCATCCCGCGTGATGTACTGGCGGTAGTGTTCAAATTGCAGGAGCCGTTCCAGTGAGTTCATCGGCGTGAACGGCATCAGGTACTGCCGGTGAGGTGAGAGCGCGCCCATCCAGATTGAGGGCTCAGAGAGCCCGGTGCCGGTGTAGCGCGTGAACGCGTTCCGTTCCACCGCGCTCTCCGCGGCAAAGGAGCTGATGGCCGGCGTAAACCACACTGCCGGGTTGTACGGGGCAACATAGTCACGGCGCAGGCTGTCAATCACGAAGATAAAGATGTTGGGCTTCGCGCCTTCCCCAGGCTCGAGCCGTTCCACCAGCTTAATTTGCGCCGGCGCTGCCGCGGCCGAGCGGGGAAGGTTGGTGTGAGCGGCCAGGAACGAATAGAACGAGGCATCCGGCGCCGCCTCGGCGGGCAGCGACAGGGAAGAATGGGCAAGCCGGAAACCCGCATCCAGCCCTGCATACGAGGCAGCGCCATCAATTCTGCCCTGCCGCTCGAAGTACATGGCGGCGCCGTACAGGCACAGCAGCCCGGCGGAGCTCACCAGCCGCCATTCGCTTTTTTGCGGCTTGCCGGCCATTGGCTGCTGGGCGGCGTAGAAAAAAACAAATGCGCCGGCCCACAAAGCAAGGATTGCGACATCCGAGACAAGATGCTGCCAGTCCGCGGTTCGAAATTCCCATAGCGCATAAATGGGTGCGGCGGAAGCCAGCCCCAGCGCCATGCATTGTCCCCATCGCGAGCCCGGCAGGAGCACGAGCGCGGGAAAAAGAATGAAATCAAACCCGTTGCCGGCATACGAGGTCTCGCTGCGCTGCATGCGGGCGCTCATGCCAACCAGGAGAATTACCATGCTGCCCGATGCAGCCAACGCAAGCGCCGGCGCGCCGCGGCCGGCAAACGACAACGGCGAGAACACCACGCGAACCAGAGCCAGCGTAAGCAGCGTTGCTGCCGCTCCGCCATACACCCACGCCTGCGCTGCCGCGCGCCGGAAAGCAAGCGCCGCCACTGCGCCTGCAAAGCTCAGCGCGAGAAACGCTGCCATGAACAGAGCTGTGTGCGACGCCAGGCTTGCGGCAACCCATTTCAGCCGCTCCCCCGTTCGCCCGCCGTACTGCGCAAAGCTGATGCCCGCCGACATTGCCCAGGCGTAAATGGCCGCTGCCAGGCATGCCCGGAAAACCCTTCGTGTGTCCAGCCCCTGCTGGTCATCCAAAGACGGATCGCTTGCCGCCCGCCGCCGTGTCTCCCCCGGCGCCAGGTCGAGGAGCCCGACCCACAGCAGAGGCAGCAGAGCAAAACAACACCACAACAGGCTCTGCGTGTCGTTGCCCAGGTCCATCAGCAATGGGTGTGCCATTAAGCCGATTCCGGCAGCGGCATAGAAGACCACAAAAGCAATTTTCCCCGCGCGGCGAAGCCCGTGCGCCGGCCCCAGCGTGAGCGCCGTTACCGCGAATACCGGCCAGTAGAGGTACGGATGCAGCCGCGCGAACGCCGAGAACCAGGGCAGCAGGCCCCCTCGGCAAACCTGGTGATAGGTAAAAGGAATGTAGGCCAGCAGGCACCATGCTGCCGTTAGCGCCGTAAAGCCCGCGAGTGCCAGCCGCGCGGCAACCAGCCCTATGCTCTTTGCCATTACTGCTTTGCGATGAGCGCCGCGCGCCGGGCAACTACAGCCCGGTCGCCGGGCGCGTCCTGCAGGATCCGGTCATACTGATGCAGCGCTTCCGGGATGTCCTTCTCCTGTTCCGCAATCCTGGCCAGCGCATAATGAAAGTCCAGGTATCCGTCGAACAGCCCGGAACCTTCCTGCAAATACTGCTTGGCTTGGCGCAAGTCGCCTTCTCGCGCATACACCAGCCCGGCCACCAGCAGCACATCAACATTGCGTGGCGCCTTCTGCAGCGCGGCCAGCGCCAGTTTCTTCGCCTCCTCTGTCTTTTCCTGGCGGAGTTCAATTCTCGCCAGTCCCATCTGCAGGTCAATGTAATCTGGCGCAATCTCCAAACCCTGCTTGTACAACTCCCCGGCGCGGTCGCTCTGGCCCGTCCCTTCCAGCGCGTGGGCAAGAAAAAAGATGGAATCCGTGTTGCGCGGGTCGCGGTCAAGGCAGCGCTGAAAGGCGTTTACCGCCTGCTCATCCTGCCCAAGGCTCCAGTATGCCTGCCCCATCTGCGGGCATGCTCCCAACGGGTTGGGAGCGCGATCGAAAAACTGCTCCCAGTAATCCGCCTCCTCCCGGTACAGGTGCATGCGGTGGTAAATGTCGGCTGCCATCTGGATGTAGAGTTGATTGCCGGGGTAGGCTCCATGGAGATCGAGCGCATCTACCAGCGCCCGCTCGTAATGGCCCTGGCTGAACAGCGCCTGGCTCTCCTGCCACAGCCGGGCCGAGTCCTCTGGCGAGAGCGGATGTTGCGCCGGGCGCCGGTGCCAGGGCGCGGCTGCCAGCGCGATATACGCTCCCAAAGCCGCCAGCGGAATCAGAACTGCAAATGCGAATGCGCGTTTTGTGTTCATCTTAGAACCTGAAGTAGAAACCGCCCTGAATCTCGTATTGCATCAGGTGAGCCAGCCCGAGCCGCTGTGCCTGCGCTACACTGCCCGTGAAATAGCCCACCCACCTGCGGCCCACAGCCTTGTCGAATGACAGGCTGTAGCGCGAGTCCGCCAGCGTTTCGATCTCCTGCGTGGTCTGCGCCAGGGCCGGCGAAGCCCCATGGCTGTAGCCGATCTCGATGTAGTCATGCAGCCCCTCTGAGCCGAGGAAGTATCGCGCCGTGAACTGCGCCGTGCCTGACGCTCCAGGCGATCCCGGAACCACAAATCCCCGGCCGGTAAACAGCCAGTCGCGGTAGTACCGGGCAAGCGAGAAAGTGTAGATGTTCGTTCCCGCCCCAAAACCTAGCCGGCGGAATCCGCCGGAGAGTTCGAAGCCTCGCCCGGCCATCTGGTAGAGATCAGCTCCCAGCCGGTACTCGGGAAACAGCAACCCGCGCGGCGAATAGCCGGCATTGAAGTAGCCGTAAGTGCCCGCTCGGAAGTGCGGATAGAAATCCAGTTCTCCCTGGTAGTCGCTGGTGCCGAAACGGTCGGCGCGGTTCATTCGGCCGATAAACGAGCCGAAGTTCATTGCGTTTTTCACGCTTAGCGTGGTCAGGTGCTGGCCGCCGCGGCCATCGCTGAACCAGTCATAGGCATGCGTTACCAGGACTTCGCTTTCCAGCGTGCTCACCGTGATCTCGCGCCGCATTTGGCGGGCCGCCGCGTTTTTCCGGTCCAGCGCCAGCACATGATCCACCACCAGCAGGGCATCGCGATCGCGGTTCATCTTGCGCAGCGCGCGTGCCCGCGCCATCAGCCACTCAGTGTTTTCCGGTTGCGCCGCCAGCCCTTCCCCCGCCAGCCGGTCCGCGGCCTCGGGATGTCCCGACCACATCTCCACATTCATCAGCGCGGGGAGCGCATCGCCATGCGTCGGATTTCCGGCAAGCACCTGCCTGAGTTGCTCTCGCGCCTGGTCGTAATGGCCGTCCCAGGAAAGCGCAAGCCCGTACAGCGTTCGCGCATCCGTGTCGCCGGGATGGCTCTCCAGGTATTCCTGCAGCATGCGGAGGGCTTCGGCGCGATGCTCGCCGCCGCTGCGGGCAAGCTGTCGCGCCCGGCTAACCGGGTCGTTCTGCGCCGCCATCAGCGCCGGCGCCAGCAGAAGTAAAAACAGAAGTTTGCGCGCTCGCCTCATGCGCCCACCGCCAGCCCCTCGTGTTTTACCGCTTCCCATTGCCCATGCCGCCTCAGCCGCACCGATTGCAGCACTCCCCACGCGCGATACACCGTCACCACCTGCCGGTAACCGATGTTTTCCAGAACGGCAAACAGCATCAGGATCATGGCGTCCTTCAGCCGCGGGTAGCGCCGCAGCGTAATCTCTTCCATAACCACTGAGGCCATCGACAGCAGCGTGCCATACGCCACCGCCAGCGCAAAAAACAGAAGGAAAATCTTCCAACTTGTGCCCAGCACCAGCAGGCTCAGCGGAATCAGCACCAGCGTGCCGAACGCTTCCACCACCGAGCCCACAATTTCGATCAGCACGTGAAACGGAATTCCCAGCATTCCGGTGGCGCCGTAGCGCCGGTTCAGGATCATGTCGCGATTGCGCAGGATGGTCTGCGCCATTCCCAGTTGCCAGCGCCGGCGCTGCCGGCCCAGCATCCGCAGCGAGCGGGGCGCTTCCGTCCAGCAGATTGGGTCCGAGGTGAATGTCACCCGGAATTTCTGCCGCTGTTCGGTAAGGAAGCGTCGCACCGCGGCAATCACGTCAATATCTTCAGTTACCGTATCGGGGCTGAACCCTCCCGCCCCGATTACGGCTTCCTTGTGCAGCACGCAGAAGGCGCCTGAAGCGATGAAGGTCGCGTTCAGCATGTTCCATCCCGGGCGGCCGAACATGAACGTGCGAATGTATTCCACAATCTGGCACAGTTCCAGCCAGCTTGATGGCAGGCCGATTTTTTCCAGTCTTCCGTCGCGTAGCTGGCAGCCATTGGCGATCCGTACAATTCCGCCGCTCACCACCACCGCCTCGTGTGACTGCACTACCGCCGCCATCAGCCTCAAAATGGCCTCGCGCTCAATCAGGCAGTCCGCATCCACGGTGCAGAAATACGGGCTGCGCGCCAGGTTGATGCCCACGTTCAGCGCCCGCGATTTTCCCCCGTGCGCAACGCTCACCACCACCAGTTGCGGGTAGTCGGGGTTGTAATAGATTCCCCTCGGCCTTCCCGTCTTGAGCCGCTCCCGGAAGATGAAGTCCATCGGGCTCAGGCGGAATTGCCGGATCAGATCCTCCAGCGTCCCATCGTCTGAGCCATCATCCACCACGATGATTTCCTTCTCCGGATAATCCAGTTCGAGCAGCGACAGCACCGTCTGCAAAATGTTGGCTCGCTCGTTGTACGCCGCGATCAGAATGGATACCGGCGGGGTCACGGGCGAATCCGCCAGATGCCGGAACGGCCTGCCTGCCGCATACCGTGCATGGAGCGAAACGGAATACAGCGAGAGCGTCATCAAAAATGTGTAGCCCAGGTTCGCCAGCGCAAAATACCCCAGAAAAACAAAATCGGAGTAGTACACCAGCCGGACCAGCGCGCTATGCATGCGCCGCTCGATTCCCCGCCGCCGGCGGAGGTGCCGATCCAGCCATCTTTTTCAGTGCTGACTGTGCTTTGGCGCTTAGCCTGTCGTCCTGCCTCTCTCCCAGCGAGTGCAAGGCCTGCAGGAACTCCGGGTTCGGCGCCAGCATCAGGATCTCCAGCAGCCTCGCCCGCACCGCATCGGCAAAACGCCCGCCTTCCTGCAGCACCACTTCGCTGAGCAGAGCGTTTCGTCCCAGCCCAACCATCTTTCCGCAAACGCTTTCCGCGCGCGCGGCTTCGGGAGTGTTCTGCCCCAGCGCCGGCAGCATCTTCGCGATCATTCCGGCGCGCTGCATTTCCTCCACCAGTTGCTCGCAGGCGTACCGGTCACTGGCCTCGAGGAAATAGTTTTCCAGGCGCTCGCGTCCGGGCGTGCCCATGGCGGCCAGAGCCTTCACCGCGGCCTCGCGAACCCGCCAGCGCGGATCGCGAACCCGGCTCACCAGCTCTCCCATCAGCCCGCCGTAGTACGCGTCGGCGCAGGCGCGAACCGCGTGCAGCCGCACGAATTCATCTTCATCGAGCAGCAGCCGGGAAAGGGCTCGGGATGCCGCCGGGCTGTGAAAGTGGCGAATCACACGCGCGCTGCGCGCACGAACATCGCGCGATTCGTCTTGCACTCCTTCCTCCAGGAACCACCGGCAAAGCGGCGCCGGGAAGTCGCTGGCGGTGAGCGCTCGCGCGCTCCGCTCCGCAATCTCTCGGATTGCGTCCACCAGCACAAATCGAACCCGCGCGTCCGGGTCTTTCAGGAAGCTGGTGAACGGCCCAAGCTCCCACGGGTCGCTGCGGATCACGGCGGTTTTTACCGAATGCAGGGGTAGCTCGCTCTTGCCCTCCACAACCTGGCGCAGCAGCTCCAGCAGCAGCTCGAGCCCGCACGCCTCCCGGTTGTCGCCCATGGCGGCGATGTTGGCCCGTGCCACCATCGGCGATGGATCCATCAGCGCCTCCCTCAGGAAAACCCGGGCGTAGGGCGCATTCAGCGCTCCCAGCCGCGTTACCGCCTGTGCGCGGCGCACCGAGAAAATGCGCAGCCGCCGCAGCCTTCGAAATTGGCGCTCTCCGCAACCGGCCAGGCTGGCTCCTTCCGCAATGTGGGCTATCAACTGGCGTCCTCGCCGGCTGCCGAAGGCCTGCGCCGCCCAGTCATCGATGAAGCCCAGCCGGAAAAGAGTTTCGGTCACCTCCGCACGGCCGCCATTGTTTAGCCGCTCCAGCAACAGCCACTGCACGGCGTCCTCTGCCGCCTTGCTGTGGGTGTCACCCAATGAGGCAACGGCCTGCTCGATCTTGATCTTGCCAGCGACAAGCTGCTCGATAACGCTCCCGAAGCGCCTCACAGCTTCGTCTTTTCTGCGGTAGTAAAGCCAGCGGGAGAAGCGTCGCGTAAGGATTGCGGCCACCAGGCACAAATCCACGGCGAGGACACCACGAAGGGTCCACAGGACAATCCTGAGGAGGAGTTCCACGCTCGCCATACCGTGACGACCCAGGCCTGCTGCCACTCCACCCTGGGGGACGGCGGGCGCCAGCGCTCCCTAGATATACATATCAATGGTGAATTAGGTGCCCAGCAGCTTACCTTGCTCTGGAACAAAGTTCCAGAGTCATCCGCGGGCCAGGGCTTCTATTTTGTGGAAAATAACCATAGGTCAGGTTGGAGCCCGTCCACAGCCTGATAGAAGACCCTCGTCTCCCCGCCTCCGGCGAGAGCCCCAGGCCTACAGTGCTGAACCACCGCCAGGGAGGCGGACCCGCAGGAAGTGGGTGCGCTTGTGCATGGGCAGCGCCAGCAGGCGGCGAATCTGCTCCAGTTCGGCCCGCTCGGATTCTTTCCGGGTTTCCTCCCGGGTCACTCTCCTACTCTTGAGCGGCTTTTTCTTTTTCATTTTGGGTCTTCTCAAGAATATCGAGGACGGCAAGGTCTTTGGGCCTTCCCAACGCTCGCTTACTTCGGATGATGTCTGCAAGATCCGCTACCCGCAATCGCGCACCGGCGAAGCGAACCTCCGCGGCTCGGGATTTGAGGGATTCGAATGATTTGACCCCGTCCATTCTCGACATGAAGTCAAGCTGCAGGCCGCTTTCAGGTTCCACCAGCCGGTAAAGGCTGGAAGCAGGATGAAATGGCTGCGAGCACGACATACCCAGGCTCTCCGCCAGTTTCTTTATCTTTTTTTGATTAAGCAGGGTGTCGCGAAACATGAAGTCAAAGTCCAGGGTCGTAACCGGCGCGCCTTGCAGCGCGGCGGCTGCGTTGCCTACCAGGACCGCATCGAGCCTGGTGTCCCCAAGAGCCTTCGCGATGGTTGCGAGAACCGGCTCGGCATTCATCCATCGAATTGTAGCGGGTCATTCCCGCGTCGAGGCTCGCCTTCCTAAACGAAATACTCGCGTGCGCCGGCTTTCATTCCAGAGATTCTGCCCCAACCACACGCCAGTTCTGAAATTGCCATCGCGAATTTGGCATGGTAACTTCTCCTGCTGTTTCGCTTGGGCATGAGAGAGCAATTCGTCACAGGAGTCATGCTGCTTGGAGCGCTGGCCATGGCGGGCGGCGCCGCTCAAGCCGGCGTAACCAGGCAAGCTTACGGCAAAACACCCGATGGAACTGCGGTGGATATCTACACCCTGAAAGATAGCCAGTTCGAGGCGCAGATCATCACCTACGGGGCAGCTCTGGTTTCGCTGAAGACGCCGGATCGCATGCGCCAGGTCGCCGATATCATACTGGGATTTGATTCCATGGATGGCTACCTGCAGAAGAACAACCCCTATTTCGGCGCCATCGTAGGCCGCTACGCCAACCGCATCGCCCGCGGGCAATTCACGCTGCATGGCAAAACATACTCGCTGCCGCGGAACGATGGCGAGAACTCGCTCCATGGCGGAACGCGTGGCTTCGACAAGGTGGTCTGGACCGCGACGCCGCTGAAGGATGGCGTTGAGTTCACTTACGTCAGCCCCGACGGAGATCAGGGGTATCCGGGCACGCTGACCGCTACGGTTCGCTATACACTTCACCGAAATACGTTGCGAATCGAGTACACCGCCGCGACCGATAAGGATACGGTTGTGAACCTGACAAACCATGCTTATTTCAATCTTTCGGGAGCAGGTGACATTCTCAGCCATCAATTGAAACTGAATGCCACCCGGTACACTCCGGTGGATGCCGGGCTCATTCCCACCGGCGAACTCGCCGCCGTCGAGG
>JAFAIN010000284.1 GCA_019236695.1 Acidobacteriota bacterium
CGGTCAGGCGGCGTTTGCCGCGCGATTCTTCGAAGGCAAGCACGCGGCCGGTGGTTTCAATGATTCCGGTGAACATGAATTAAGCTTCGTGAACCTCTACGCCCCCGGGGGGCACATGCGCGCCGGCTTCAGCGGGAGAACCGGCAGCCACTTCATATTCGTAGGGATCGCGAATGTAGCCCTCGACGGCAAAGTCATCGGTGCCTCCAAAGCGATGCAGCGTGATGGAGCGCACCTGGGCGGCTTCACTCATGTGGCGGAAGCCGGCGCCGCCGGCGAACGGCACCGAGCCGGTTCCGGCGAGGATCTTGGGGGCGTAGTAAAGAAACACCTTATCGACGATACCGGCGTGCAACGCAGTCCAGTTCACCAGCGCGCCGCCTTCAATGATGAGGCTGGTGATCTCCTGCGTCCCCAGGTGCGCAATGACAGCGGAAAGCCCGGGCCGGCCATCATGCCGCTCGCCCAGGGGAAGCTGTTCCACGCGAATGCCGCGGGCTTCAAGTTCGCGCCGCTTTTTTTCCTCGGCAAAGCTGCAATAGACAATCACATCGTGTTTGGCGGTTTTCACTACGCGTGAATCCAGGGGGAGGCGCAGGCGCGAATCGAGGATGACCCGCAGCAGGCGCCGCCGGCGCGGCTCGCCGGTGCGGTCGGTAAGCAGCGGGTCATCGGCCACAATGGTGCCCACGCCCACCATGATGGCGTCAGAGCCATGGCGCAACTCCTGGACGTGAGCGCGCGCCCGCTCACTGGTGATCCAGCCGCCGGCGGCCGCTCCGGAGCCGACAATTCCCAGCTCGCCATCACCCGGAGGCGGCGCGATTTTGCCGTCGAGCGTCATGCCCGCCTTGAGCGTAACGAGCGGACGCCGCTGGCGGATGTATTTCGCAAACGCCTCGTTCAGCCGCTTTGCTTCCCGCTCCTCGACCCCCACCACCACATCAAGGCCGGCGCTCCTGAGCCGTTCGAGCGAGCGGCCCTCCATGAGCGGGTTGGGGTCGCGCATGGCAACCACCACTCGCACAATTCCGGCCGCAATGATGTGGTCCACGCAAGGGCCGGTCCTGCCCTGATGAGAACAGGGCTCAAGATTGAGGTAGAGAGTTGCGCCGCGGGCGGCCGGCCCGGCCTCATCCAGGGCATGAACCTCGGCATGCGCCACGCCTTCGTAGGTGTGCACGCCCCGGCCCACCACCCGCTCGCCGGCAACAATCACCGCGCCCACGCTGGGATTCGGCGAAGTGAGACCTGAGGCCGAGCGCGCCAATTCGAGGGCCTGCGCCATATAAAGGCGGTCGCGATTTTCAGTTGCGGCCGGCATCATTCAAAAAGCGAATCCACGAACTCTGCGGCGTTGAAGCGCAGCAGGTCGCCGGCTTTTTCGCCGACTCCAACATAACGCACCGGCACGCCAAGCTCGCGGGAAATCGCCACTACCACGCCGCCTTTGGCGGTTCCATCGAGCTTGGTGAGCACGATTCCGGTGACTCCGGCGGCTTGCGTGAACAGGCGCGCCTGCTGCAGCCCATTCTGGCCGGTTGTGGCGTCCATGACGAGCAGCGTCTCGTGAGGGGCTGAGGGAATGATGCGCTGTGCGGTGCGGCGCATCTTCTCCAGTTCCGCCATCAGCCCCGCCTTGGTGTGCAAGCGGCCGGCGGTATCGACCACCACATAGTCGGCGCCCCTTGCCCTGGCGGCGTTGAGCGCGTCAAACAGCGCGGCGGAGGGGTCGCCTCCAGGCCGGGTTTTGATGACATCGACGCCGGCGCGCTCGGCCCAGATTTCGAGTTGCTCGATGGCGGCTGCACGAAACGTGTCGGCGGCGCAGAGGATCACGCTTTTCTGCTGCTGGTTTAGTACGTGCGCCAGCTTGCCCGCGGTTGTGGTTTTGCCGGTGCCGTTCACGCCCACTACCACGATCACTTCCGGCTCGCCCTCGATGGCGCGGGGCGGTTGCGCGTTGGCCTGCTCGAGAATGTGCAGCAGTTCCTCTTTAAGCACGCGCTTCAACTCGACAACATTGCCGATCTGCCGCCGATCAGCCCGCTCGCGCAGCGCGGAAAGCACCTCGCGGGTGGTGGTGGCGCCCAGGTCGGCGGCAATGAGCGTGGATTCCAGGTCGTCAAGCGTTTCGCGGTCGATCTCCCTGCGAAACGCCACCACCTCATCGATGCGCTCGCTCAGGTTCTCGCGGGTGCGCGTGACCGCCTCTTTCATCCGCTGAAAGAGGCCCTGCTTCTGCTCTTCGTTCGGCTTCTCTTCAGGGTCACCGAACAGCGTAATGATTTTTGACTTGCCGAAAACCAATCCGGGCCCCCAATGGCGTCATCGCCAGTTTAATGACACCGGCACGATTACGGAATTGCCGAATTGCCGAATTGCGGAATTGCGGAATTGCGGAATTGAAAGTGCGCCGTGCAGAGTCTTTCTGGAGAGCGGATGGAACCGGTAATTGCGATGTGCCCGGAAACGTTCCTGCAGGCCACACGTACTGTAATGGAGTCAGACTATACTCTGCCATGCTGTTTATGGTCATCGAGCGCTTCAAGGAGGCCTGTGAAGAATCAATTGCGGAGCGTTTCAGGCTTTCTGGCCGCATGTTACCGCAGGGGGTCGTATATCACGCGAGCTGGATCGATCCAAGAGAGGGACGGTGTTTTCAAGTGATGGAAGCGCCGGGCCTGGAGTCGCTGAATGCCTGGGCTGCAAACTGGAGCGACCTGGTCGAGTTTGAGATCATACAAGTCCTGCCCTCCGCCGCTTATTGGTCAGCGCGCGTGCCGGAACAAGGTTGATTCATCCACAGTTTCCCGGTTCACCGCGGAGGCTCCCGGGGAATTAAAGGGGAAGTAAGGCTGCTATATCTTTCTGCCCCACGTACGACCTGGCTCAGCAGAACGAGCCTGAGGGGAGGACCTCCGAGCCACGCTACCGGTGCAATCCTTGCGGGGGTCCTTCGTCCGCCGCGGCGGACTCTGCAGAAACTCAACTCGCAAGTGCTTTCGATAGAGGGCGCTGGAACTGGACGGCGAATCGAACACCGGGGTGAGGGGCGGGGCGCGGCGGTTGGATCTGCGTGCGATGTCGCGGTGTAAGCACTGTGGGGGTCCTTCGCCCGCCGTGGCGGGCTCAGGATGACAGTGATTTTTTTTGCAAGAATTATTCTGCGGGTCCAGCAAAGAGCAGGAGATTTCCATCGGGGTCCTTCACGACGAAATTCCTGGCACCCCAAGGCTGCTTCTTCAGTTTCCGGCGAAATGCAACGCCGGCGGACTGAAACTCAAGAAACAGTAGTTTGATCTCGCTGGCGGTGGCGACCGTCATAGATGCCGATAACAGTTCCTCGCGATCGCGGACCTCGCGCGCAATCAAAGGCTCAGTCACACGCCTGAGATTGAGGCGCGCCGCGTCGCGAGCCACTTGCGCATAGAAAGGAGGGCTTCCGTAATTGAATACAAGCGAAAAGCCCAGCTTTTCACAGAAAAACTCACAGGAGCTTTTGATATCGGCGACAAACAGTTGCGGCTCCGCACCGAGAATGCTCGCCCTGGACGGCGATGATGTGGTCCCGGGCGGCGTAATGGGGAGCCCGGCTTTCAATTTTTCCCAACTATCGAAGCCGTGCTGCCTTGCGACCATTTCCTGCGCATCACTGAGATTGAATCTGGCCGCCAGAATCTCCGTGTCGGACATATTCAGAAAACGAGGGGTAAGCGCACGGATCTGTGCGGCGACCGGATAATGCCGTTCGCGATGCCAACGCCGTATGAGTTTAGCTTGCTTCTTGAGGTTTTCCAGATTGGGCATGCAGGCCTCCGCCGAATAAATATCAGGTAGGTGGGCATTGCCCTTCGGCGAAGTACCGATGCACCCTACATGCGCCGATGGAAGTATCGGTCGCCGTGTGACCAGTTGTCAATTGGGAGGCGGTATGCTCGCTCCGCAAAGAGGTCACCTATACACCGCAGGCTTCGCGCGGCGGGGAGGGTGCGCGGACGCGGGCGTTCCGCCGGCCTAGTCTTGCTCTGCAGAAACTGAACTCGAACTTTCGCTAGAGGGCTTGGAACTGGACGACGAATCGAACATTCAGGGGCGTAGGGGCGGGCGCGGCGGTTGGATCTGCGTGCGATGTCGCGGAGTAAGCACTGTGGGGGTCCTTCGCCCGCCGTGGCGGGCTCAGGATGACAGTGATTTTTTTGCTGAGTGATTGGAACCAGCATGGGCCAAGCAGTTTCTGCTCGTACACCGGCGGCTTCTCTGCCGTGGGTGCTCGGGGGGCCAACCGAGGCGAGCTTCGCTCGCCCTGTCCGTTCCACCACCCCAGCACGCGCGGGAAACGAAGCGCGCGCCGGGGACCCCGGGCCGGGGGCGGCCGGACCCACGCCGTGGAAACAGCCTGAATTAAAATGAACAACGGGAGAGAACCGCCTTGCTCAACCAGTTCCTGGAGCGCTGGCACAGCATATCGTGGGTTTCGATTCTCGATATTCTGGTGGTTGCGGTGCTGGTGTACCAGTTTCTCCTGCTGGTGAAGGGGACGCGCGCGGCGCAGATTCTGGTGGGGATTGGGGTGCTCGCGGCGGCGTTTTACGTGGCCCGGTTGGGCGAGCTCACCACGGTCAACTGGCTGGTTGCGACGCTGCTTCCGTACGGCATCTTCGCGGCCATTGTGGTATTCCAGAACGAAATCAGGCGCGCGCTGGCCAAGCTGGGGCGGAAGTTGACATTCCGCGGGGCCTCGATGCAGCTCGGCTCGGAGGCCTACGACGACATCGTGCTGGCGGCCAACCTGTTCGCGCAGAACCAGACTGGAGCGCTCATCGTGATTGAGCGCGACATTGGCTTGCGCACGTTCATCGAGAGCGGCGTTCCGCTGGATGCGCATCTTTCGTACGACCTGCTGGCGACCATCTTCCGCCCCAGCGCGCCGCTGCATGATGGGGCCGCCATCATTCAGGGCGAGCGCATAGCGGCAGCGGCATGCTTTCTGCCGCTTTCCATGAACCCTGTGCTTTCCACGCAGCTTGGCACGCGGCATCGCGCGGCCATCGGCATCACGGAAGAAACTGACGCCATCGCGGTGGTGGTTTCGGAGGAAACGGGCGCCATCAGCCTGGCAGTGGCAGGCAGCATTGAGCGCGAGATCAGCGCTGACGACCTGCGCCTGCGCCTGGCCACGCTGCTGCACAGGAAGATTCCGGCCGCGCAACTTCCGCGGCAGATGATTACGGAGCCGCAGTTTGAAGTGGCCGATTCGGCAGAGCCTCCCCGCGCGCGGCCGCCGCGCGATATCGCCATTCCGCGGAGGGACGAACGATGAGCGGCTGGCTGCGGCGGTGGCTGGTGCACAACCTTTGGCTCAAGCTGCTGGCCCTGGGGATTGCGGTGCTCCTGTGGTCGGCGGTGGCGCGCGAGCCGCGCGTAGAAGTGGCGCATACCGTCCCGGTGGAGTTCGCAAACGTGCCGCAGGGGCTGGCGATCAATACCGACAAAGTCCCGGAGGTGCAGATCTGGTTGAGCGGGCCGGAGCGCGTAGTGCGCGGCGTAAGCCCGCAGGACCTGCATCCGGTGATTGACCTGAACTCCATCAGCCCGGCATCCTCGGACCGCACGTTTTCGCTGGGCAAGAAGCAGATCAAGGCGCCGGAAGGGATAGAGATTGCCGAGGTTGTGCCTTCGGAGTTCCACCTGAGCTTCGACGTGCTGGCCACGCGGCGGGTGCCGGTGAAGCCGCGGGTTACGAGCGCCGGTGAGGGATTCCAGGTAGTGAATATCGCAACCGAGCCTCCGGAGGTTACGATTCAAGGTCCGCGCAGCCGGGTAAATGCTGTGGATCTTGCGACCACCGATGCAATTGACGCGCTGGGCGTGCGCGGCAGCCAGGCCGTAACGGTTACGCCCTACGTGAATGATCCCCTGGTTCGCGTGCTGCAGCCTTCGGCGGTCCGCGTGATAATTCTGACGGAGAAGATCGCGCGCTGAATTACCGCGGCAGCGGCGTGTGGCGCAATTTTTGAACCCGACTCCTTGATGACAGACACCAGAGAACGGCAGTTATTCGGCACCGATGGAATTCGCGGCGTTGCGGGCCAGTACCCGCTTGACCGGCGGACCGTGGAGATCATTGGCCGCGCGCTTGGCATCCGACTGGCGGCCCAGCATCCGGGCGTGCAGGTGGTGATAGGCCAGGACACGCGAGAATCGAGCGAGTGGATTGCGGAGCTGCTGGCGCGCGGGCTGGCGTCGCAGGGGGTGAAAGCCGTGGAGGCCGGGATTATCACCACGCCCGGCGTTGCCTACCTGGCGCGTGCGCGCGCCTTCGCCGCCGGAATTGTGATTTCCGCCTCGCATAATCCCTGGCACGACAACGGCATCAAGGTCTTCGGGCATGACGGCTACAAGCTCAGCGATGCGATCGAGCATGAAATTGAGGCGGAGATCTTCCGCGAGCTCGAGCAGCCGAACGTTGCCGCCGAGGACCGCGCGCTCACCGGCCTGCCTCCCGACCCTGAACTCCACGCCGCTTACGTGCGCTGGCTGGCGCAATCTGTGGCCGGCGAGTTGAAAGGAATCCGCGCGCTGGTGGATTGCGCCAACGGGGCAACGGCGGCGCTGGGGCCGGAGGTGCTTCGCGCCTGCCAGGTGGAAGCCGAGTTCCTGAACATTAACCCGGATGGGCGCAACATCAATGCCGGCTGCGGAGCGCTGCATCCCGACGCGGTGGCGCAGGCAGTGCTGGAGCGCAGCCGCAAAGGCCGGCACTTCGACCTGGGCATTACGTTCGATGGCGACGGGGATCGCGCGCTGTTCAGCGACGCCGAAGGCCGGGTGGTAAACGGCGATGCCGTGCTGCTGCTGGCGGCGCGGCAGATGAAGCGGCATGGCAGTCTGCGGGGCGATACGGTGGTGGCCACGACGATGTCAAACATGGGCCTGGAAGCGGCGCTGCGCCGCGAAGGCATCCGCATGCTGCGCGCGCCGGTGGGCGACAAGTATGTGCTCGAGCAGATGCAGAAGACGGGCGCGGCACTGGGCGGCGAGCAATCGGGGCACATCATCTTCCGCGATGGCGATTCCACGACCGGCGACGGCATGCTGACGGCGCTGCGGGTGATGGCCGCGATGGCGGAACGGCGAGCATCGCTCGCGGAGCTGACCGCCGATTTGAAGGTCTTTCCCCAGGTGATCACCAATATCCGCGTGCGCGAGAAGAAACCGCTGGCCGAGGTGCCGCCGGTGCAGCAGGCCATTGCCCGCGCCGAGCGTGAACTCGGAACCGAAGGCAGGCTGGTTGTGCGCTACTCCGGTACCGAGGCGCTGGCCCGCGTGATGGTGGAAGCCGAATCAGAATCGGAGATGCGGCGCGTAGCCGACGAAGTTTCCGGTGTAATCCGGCACGAACTGGGCGAGTGAGAGCCTTTGCTTTTAATGCGTTCCCGCCTCTTCTGGCTCATTTCGCGTTCGGCCGCATGCCTGTACCGGCTGTTCCCTTTTCGCGGATACCTGCGCGGCGCCGTGGGAATCATCCAGCGCGAGGGCGGATACGTGGCGGTGCAACGCAACGACGGTTTTGGACTGGCGTTCCCGGGCGGCATGTGCCGCCGCGGCGAGGACCCATCACAAACGCTGGCCCGCGAAGTGAGGGAAGAAACCGGACTTGAGGTTTCTTCCGCCGTTTTTCTCTTCTCATACCGCGACACTTCGCTTTATCCCAGCGAGACTCACGTTTTCCGCGCGGACGCTTCGGGAACGCTACGTGGCTCCTGGGAAGGCGTGCCGCTGGTTGCCCCCCTGGATACGTTGCGGGGGCATATCATGTGCAGCCAGCGGCCGA
Organism: Acidobacteriota bacterium; assembly: GCA_019236695.1. Lineage (GTDB taxonomy): Bacteria > Acidobacteriota > Terriglobia > Terriglobales > Acidobacteriaceae > JAFAIN01. The sequence goes on from JAFAIN010000284.1 coordinate 7,838, forward strand.
TCATCGAATGGATTGAGAACCCCTCTGAAAGCAAAGAGAATTAAAGGCGTAAGCCCCGGGTTTAAGTGACGAAAGCAATTCCAAGCCCTCGAGGACGGAGAAAGAAACCGGGCATCGCGTATCGTTTCTTTCGCCCGCTGTGCGGGCTTAAATCGTAAACGGCGATTGACCCCGGGCTTGCGCCCGGGGCTAATGATCTGTCGCCCGCATTCGCGGGCTTTCATTTTGGGGCTTCGCGGCGCGGGCGGGGCTCCCCGTCGCCCGCATTCGCGGGCTTTCATTTGGGGCTTCGCGGCGCGGGCGGGCTCCCCATGATCCGCTGCGGGGCGAGGGTGGCCGTACTCAGGTAATCAGGGGGCTCCGAGCGCCATGGCCATTCCCTGGCCTACGCCGATGCACATGGTGACTAGGGCCCGCCGGGCTTTGGCGCGTTGCAACTGGCGCGCAGCGGTCAACGCCAGCCGGGCGCCGCTCATCCCGAGCGGATGGCCCAAAGCGATGGCCCCGCCGTTGGGATTCACCTGTTCACTGTCATCGGGCAGGCCGAGGCCGCGGGTTACGGCCAGCACCTGCGCGGCGAAAGCTTCGTTTAGCTCGATGAAATCCATATCGCGGACGGCCAGCCCGAGCCTGGACAACAGCTTCTGGGTGGCAGGCAACGGCCCGATTCCCATGTAGCGCGGCTCGACGCCGGCGGCAGACGAGCCCAGCACGCGCGCGAGCGGCGCCAGCCCGAAGCGCGCCGCAGCTTTTTCGGAAGCCACCAGCATGGCGCAGGCGCCATCGTTGATACCGGAGGAATTGCCTGCCGTGACGCTGCCGCTTTTGCGGAACGGCGTCCCCAGCTTTTGAAGCTGCTGGAGCGTGGTCTCAGGCCGCGGGTGCTCATCCTCAGACACGGTGCGGGAATCGCGCCCTGAACTGGCAACGATCGCTTCAATTTCGCCTTCGAGGAAGCCGGCGCTTCGGGCGATGGCGGCGCGCTGCTGCGAACGCAGCGCAAATGCATCCTGCGCCTCACGTTCGATGCCGTACCGCTCCGCGACGTTCTCGGCGGTTTGGCCCATGGAGTCGGTTCCGTAGCGCTTCTCCATTTCCGGATTCACAAAGCGCCAACCCAGGGTGGTGTCATAGATTTCGGCGTTGCGGGAGAAGGCCGAGGCCGCTTTGGGGATGACGAGCGGCGCGCGGCTCATGCTTTCGACACCGCCGGCAATGGCAATTTCGATTTCGCCCGCGGCGATGGCCTGCGCAGCCGAGGCCACTGCCTGAAGCCCCGAGGCGCAGAGGCGGTTGGCGGTAAACGCCGGAACGCTGACAGGCAGGCCCGCGAGCAGCGCGGCCATTCGCGCCACATTGCGGTTATCCTCGCCGGCCTGGTTGGCGCAGCCGAGGATGACTTCATCCAACCGCTCCCAGTCAGCACCGGGAAAGCGCCGGCAAAGAGCTGCGAGGGGATGAGCCGCAAGATCATCGGTGCGAACCTGCGCCAAGGCACCGCCGTAGCGCCCGATGGGAGTGCGCAGCCCTTCGCAGATAAAGGCGTGAGGCATGGAGCAAGAGTAACAGTGCGAAAGTGCGGAAGTGCGGAAGTGCGAGATTTTCCGGAGAGGCGGGCGCGGCGGTTGGATCTGCGTGCGATGTCGCGGTGTAAGCACTGTGGGGGTCCCGTTCGCTTCGCTCAGGGCAGGCTCTTCGCCCGCCGCGGCGGGCTCAGGATGACAGTGATTTTTTTTGCTGAGTGATTGGAACCATTATGGGCCAGGCAGTTTCGGCGGGGAACGCGGGCTTACTTCTGGAAAAAAAGCTTAACCGCTGTGGCTACCAGCACCAGCGCGAAAATGCGGCGCAGGGTCAGGCCTGAAATGTCCTGTGCCCATTTACCGCCGAAATAGCCGCCCACAAAAACTCCCAGCGCCAGGAACAGACCGAGCTTCAAGTCGGCATGCCCGGCCCGGTAATAGCGCAGGAATGCCAGCATTCCGGTGGGCGGCAGAAGCATGGCCAGCGACGTGCCCTGGGCGAGGTGCTGGTCCATTTTGAAGGCGAAGATGAGCGCCGGGACCAGCACGATGCCGCCCCCGACACCGATGAGGCCGGAAATGACTCCGACTGCGATTCCCAGCGCAATGCCGGCAATGAGACGCAATTCCATGTTGATCTCCGCGAAGGTGAAATCTGCAATGTGGAATGTGAAAAGTGCCGCGTAAGGCTTCAGGGAACGTGCTCGTGAGCGTGATACGACGATCGGACCAATGGTCCGCTCTCGACGTGCCGGAATCCCATGGCCGAAGCAGCGTCCTTCATGAAGGCAAACTCATCGGGAGTGTAGTACCGCGCCACCGGAAGGTGGTCACGCGAGGGCCGGAGATACTGGCCGATGGTGAGCACGTCGCAGCCGAGGGCGGCAAGATCACGATAAACGGCCAGCAGTTCCTCCATGGTCTCGCCCAAGCCGACCATGACGCCCGATTTGGTCAGCAGGGCGGGAGCGAGCTCTTTGGCCCGGCGCAGCAACCCCAGGGTGCGCTGGTAGCGCGCTCCGGAGCGCACGGCACGATACAAGCGGGGAACCGTTTCGGTGTTGTGGTTCAGGATGTCGGGCGCGGCCTGGACAACGATTTTGAGAGCGGCTTCGAGCCCCTGAAAGTCGGGGATCAGCACCTCGACGCGGCACCCGGGCGCCTGGCGCCTGACTTCGCGGATGGTATCGGCGAAGATGCGCGCGCCGCCCAGGTTATCGTCATCGCGGTTGACGCTGGTAATTACGGCATGCCGCAAGCCAAGGGTGGCGACAGCCTGAGCGACGCGCCGCGGCTCATCGAGGTCGATGGGGCCGGGCCGCCCCTTGGGCACGGCGCAGAAGCCGCAGTGGCGAGTGCAGATGTCGCCCAGAAGCATGAATGTAGCCGTACGATAGTTCCAGCATTCGCCGATATTGGGGCATTGCGCCGATTCGCAAACGGTGTGCAGTCCGAGCGACCGGGCCAGCCGCTTCAGTTCATGGTAGTTTTCGCCCATGGGCGGGCGGGCCCGCAGCCAGGAAGGCTTGGGCTGCCGCGGCGGCGGCGAAACCTCAATCTGCACGAGCTGGGTGGCCATGCAGCTCATTCTAGAGCAGATCCTGAAACGGTGTATCTCTCAAGGCGCAAATGCAGATCCCTCCCCTTCGGCAAGCTCAGGGCCGGGATGACACAACCAGAGGCAGGCGCACGGGATACAGCAAATGCAAAAGTCCAAGGTGATCCCGCGTTATTTTTTGAGCTTGCGGACGGCGCGGAAGTAAGCGACGCGGGCGGCTTCCGGCCTGCCGAGGGGGCGGAAGAGCAGGGATCGCACAAAGCGCTTCTGTACCCTGCCCGCCACGTAGGCATCGTGCAGTTCGGTTCCGAGGAGGCTGCCCAGTGTGGCGGCGGCAAAGCGGAACTGCTCGCCGGAGCTGTTTCTGCCTTCGGCAATGAGCGCCGGAGTTTCCCAGTATTTGCGCAGGTTGCGCTCGTAATCGCGGTGCAGCACCAGGAAATCAAGGGTGCGCATGTAATCGCGGTAGCTCAAGCCAGAGTGTTCGGCCAGCCTGTCATCTTCCCGGGTGTAGAGCGCATAGAGGTGGGCTTCGCGCAAAGGCGGGCGCGCGGGGTAAAGCACGCGAGCGCCGAAATCCGCGAGCGCGATTTCCATGACGCGGGC
>JAFAIN010000035.1 GCA_019236695.1 Acidobacteriota bacterium
CATTAATGTCTCGACAGCAACGTCGCGGGTTACATTTTCAAATGGCTTGACATGCCCGTATCGCGCCGTGCAACCCGAGGGGAGGCCGTCAAGACACATAGGATGTAACCCGACTCCAGCAAAAGGAAGAGGAGGGGGTGATCTGCGTGCTTGCATTTCGATCCGCCTCGTAATAGTGTTTCGCAACTTGACCGGCGAATCGAGGACCGCATGCCCGACAATCCAAAGAACGCAACCCTGCTCTACCTGCTGCTGACCCTGCTTTTCAGCTCCGTCTTCTGTGCGCTCATCATATGGTCCGGCCACCTGGCTGCTGCCGGCGGCCTTTACGTTGTGGGTGTCATGTGGTGTCCGGCTTTGGCGGCGATTGCCAGTTCGCGGCTGCTGGGCCGCAAAGTGCGCTCTCTTGCGTGGAGGTGGCCGGAGGGAAAATACATTGCGCTGGCGTATTTCATTCCACTGCTCTATGCGGGGGCTGCCTATGCCGCGGTGTGGGTGGCGCGGCTGGGCGGCTGGAACTCGGTGTTTGTCGCCCGCATCGGCGCCTCGTTCGGATTGCGCGGCGTTCCTGCATGGGCAACGCTGGCCCTCTACATTCTTCTGGCGGCCAGCGGCGGTGTGGTGCGTAGCCTCTCGACTGCGCTGGGAGAAGAGATCGGCTGGCGAGGTTTCCTGGTTCCGGAGCTGGCAAAACAGATGTCATACACGAAATTGAGCCTGCTCAGCGGCATCATCTGGGCGGCCTGGCACAGCCCAATTCTTCTGTTCGCCGACTACAATTCGGGCACGAACCGCTGGTACGCCCTGGGCTGCTTTACCGTGATGGTGGTGTCCGGCAGCTTTATCTTTGCCTGGCTGAGGCTGCGCTCGGGCAGCCTCTGGCCGGCCGCGCTGCTTCACGCCAGCCATAACCTTTTTGTGCAGGGCATTTTCGACAACCTGATGCGCGACACCGGCCGCACCCTCTGGTACACCACTGAATTCGGGCTAGCGCTCGCGGCCACGACTCTTGTGTGCGCGTTCTATTTTTGGAGTCGCCGCGCCGAAGTGGAGCAGCCGCGGGAAGCGAGAGCGGCAGCGTAGAGGGCCACAGGCGCGGTTCCAGATAGCAGCGAACTGGGAATTTTCTGCCGCGCTTTCGGGGCTCCCACCGCTCGCGCTGCCATCATATCCGCCTCTCGCGTGCGTCATTCTGCGCCGCACCGTTTTGGGTGCAACGCTGCGGCGCATGCGTTGCGTCTATGGCATCTGGCAACGTAAGTACCTTGAACCTTATCTAACCCTAGTTCTAAAGCCCCAAAGCCCCGGATCCACGGGCTGCAGGCCCGTTCGCGCGCCACCATGAGCACAAGATTGCACAATCTGTCTGCCGCACACGCCTCCCCCGAGGCGGTGCGTGCCGACCGCGAGTGGCTTACGCGCCGCGTGGGCGAACTGGGCGAGTGGTTTCACAACCTCGACCTGAATGGCGTTTCCACCGCTCCCAACCATTTCCTTGGTGATTTCCCCAGCGTGAAATGGAGGCACATCGCCCCGGCGATTCCCCGTGACCTGGCCGGCGCCACCGTACTCGACATCGGCTGCAACGGCGGTTTCTATTCCATTGAGATGAAGCGCCGGGGAGCCGCGCGCGTCGTCGGCATTGATGTGGATGACCGCTATCTTCGCCAGGCGCAGTTTGCGGCCGAAACGCTCGGGCTGGAAATCGAGTTTCAAAAGCAGTCCGTTTATTCCCTTGACTCACTGCCCGGGCGATTTGATTTTGTTCTTTTTATGGGCGTGCTCTACCACCTTCGCTATCCTCTTTTCGCGCTCGATAAGGTGGTGCAGAAAGTGGCGGGAAAACTGGTATTTCAAACCATGATTCGCGGCTCGGAGGAAACCGGCACAATCGAGAACGACTACCAGTTCTGGGACAAAAAAGTTTTCCAGGATCCCCGGTTCCCCGGCATGTACTTCATCGAGCATCAGTATGCCGGCGATCCCACGAACTGGTGGATTCCGAACCGGGCGGCGGCTGAAGGCATGCTGCGCAGCTCCGGCATGCGGATCGTGGCTCATCCCGAGCCTGAGACGTGGATTGCGGTTCCGGCCGAGGTAACGCGCCACGGCCGCACAATCCAGGAGCTCGAGCTCGAGGGAACACTGTAGGCATAGGAAGGAAGAACGAACAATGGTGCAAGCGGTCATGATCTGGAATGAGCCCAATAACCTTTCGCATTGGGATTTCCACATCGACCGCGACTGGAAGATTTTTGCCGAGATGGTGCTGGCCTCGGCCGCGGCGATCCGCAGAGCGAACCCGCGGCTCAAAATCGCGCTCGGCGGAATTTCCCCCATCGACCCGAATTTCATCCGGCTGATGGGCTCTTATGGGGTTCTTGAAGCCGTGGATGTCGTCGCCCTGCACGGCTTTCCGCTCGACTGGAATCATTGGAACATCCATGATTGGCCGGCCAGGCTGGCTGAGATCCGCGCGGTTACGGATCGTGAGATCTGGATCTCTGAGGCCGGCGCTTCCTCGTTCGGCGCGGAAGAAGTCCAGGCGTTTGGCCTGGAGAAGACCGCCGAATACCTGCTCCCTCTGGTGGAGCGTGTGTTCTGGTACAGTCTGCTCGACCTGCCCGCCGCGTGGACTGCCACCACCCGCCACCAGGAAGCGGAAGGCAGCGCCTATTACCGGCATTACTACATGGGGGTGGCGCGCGCCGATGGCCGGCCGAAGCTGGCCGCCTCCGGGTTTCCCGCCGGCATGGGCATATGCCAGTGGTTCCACTTTGAAGACCCGCGCTTCGAAATCGCACTGGAATGGCTGCGAAGATTGAACATCCCATGGGTTCGCACCGGCATAAGCTGGGCTGACTGGTTCCGGCCCGATTCGGAAAAGTGGTTTGACCGGCAGATGGAGGCGC
>JAFAIN010000057.1 GCA_019236695.1 Acidobacteriota bacterium
CGCCCACCACTACCGCCGTTTTTGCGAATTTCACAACGTCCTCACAGGCACACACGCCGGGCAAATTACCGCCGGGAATTACAGGCTGAGAAGAAAGGAGGAAGAGCGTGTAAAAGGCATACTATCAGCTACGAACCTCCGATGCGATGCGCAATGTTTGAATGTAAAGGAACGGCGGGCAACGTTTCATGTAATGGTTTTCACTTTTCACATTTCCCGATTTTCGCATTGAAGATTCCTATGCCTGAACTGCCTGAAGTCGAAACTATCGCGCGAGGCCTGCAACGGAAGGTGGCCGGCGATGTTATCGAATCCGTGTGGATTGGTTCGAAACCCGAGCCGCTGAAATCCACCGCCCGGGAAATTGCGCGTACGCTTGGCGGAGCCAGGATTCGAGCGGTGCGGCGCGCTGGCAAGCACCTGGTTTTCGACCTCGAGCGCGGGGACCGCCCCGCGCAGTGGATCGTTCACCTCGGCATGACCGGCCGCATGCAACTGGGTCATCACAATGACAAACCGGAAAAGCACACCCATGCGATAGCCGTTCTTCGTTCTGGGCGCGAGTTGCGTTTCGTCGATCCGCGGCGGTTTGGCAGGCTCGAGGTACGCCGAACCAGGCTGTTCGAAGCGCCCGGCCTGGAACCGCTGGAGGCGGCGTTCGCCGACTTTGCTCCACTGTTCCGCGGACGCAGAACTCCGATCAAGAGCGCCCTTCTCAACCAGAAGCTGCTTGCCGGAATCGGCAATATTTATGCAGATGAAGCCCTGTTTCGCGCACGCATTCGCCCGCGGCGCCGCGCCGCCCGGCTCACAACTGCCAATTTGGCCATGCTGCACGCGGCGCTTCGCGAGGTGCTGAGAGAGGCCATTCAGGCCGGCGGCTCTTCCATTTCCGATTACCTCGATGCTGATGGCAATGCCGGTTTCTTCCAGATGGCGCACCGGGTCTATGGCCGCGAGGCACTGCCTTGTCTCGACTGCGGCACCCCCATCAAGCGCTCTGTCATCGCCGGCCGGAGCAGCCACTGGTGCCCATCGTGCCAAAAGTAGGTTAAGGCAAACTTCCTCACCTGCCCTCCATCCCACTCGATATGGCTACCAATCCTGTTGATCCGAATCTCAATCGCAGGCCGCCTTTTGAGGATCCTGATCTGGCGCCGCCCGGCGGCGAGAAGCGCCCGTTTCCTTGGGGCATTCTGGGCGCCATCATCACGGCGGCCGTCCTGGGGTTGATCATCTGGTATTTCGTCGCCGGCGCGCCCGGCCACTAACTCTGGCTCATCGCCGTTGGCAGCGCTTGCTTAACGGGGCGAGGACCATGGCCGGCAAGAACCTGCGCAACATCCTTGCAGCTCAGCCGCCCCCGCGGGCGCGCTGCACAGCCCTGCCAAAAAACGACGGCATCGAATAGGCAACCGGATGCAGGCTGCGATCGAGTTGTACAGTCCCGCCCAGAATGCGGCGCCGGCCTGGCTCTATGGATTCCGGGTCGAAATAGCGCAAATCGAACATGCGTACCATGTAGCCGGTATTGGGAGGCTGCAAAGCATCCGCGGGCTGCAATGCCGAAAAGCTGGCAAGCGCCAGGCGAGTGCCCGCACGAATGCCGCTCAATTCTTCCAGTTCTTCTCCCGGAACAGCCGGCCGAACTTCGAATACCGGATAATCAGCCCAATCAAGAAAAACCTTCCCGAGGTAGCTTTGCCGGGCTGCGGCAAGGACTGGAGTCTCAGCCGGCCGGTAGAACACTCGCTCCTGGCGCCGCGGATCCACTTCCGGGCTCAGCGAGTCCACCGGAACCACATGGTACGCGGTATCGGTTTCCACCACCCCATTCCACGAAAAAATGTTCAGAGGAGTGGCATACGCTGAAATCCGCCGTGGCAGTTCGCTTCCGTACTCGCGCGCATCCAGCGCGCCCAGCGCACGGCGATGCTCAAAATCTCGCACCGCCCACAGGGCGGCGATCAGGATCAGCGCAGCCAGCGCAGCGGCTCGCCCGCGCGGGCCTCTTCGCCTGGATCCAATCTCTTCCTGAATCAGGCCGAACAGCGATGGAAGCACCAGCGCCAGGATCAGCAACCCCAGCATCACCGGGTCAACGATGGAGACAATATCCCAATGATGCCAGCGGTACGAGAACGGCATCAGCGGCCGCACCCCGTAGGAGTTCGTAAAATCCAGCAGAATGTGCGACAAGGCGGCGATGCAGGCCAGGCCGTAGAGCGCTGCCCAGTTCGGGCCCGGGCGCGTTGGCCTCGCGCGATCCCCCCGAGCGCTGCGCAGGCGATGGATGCTGAAGACAATCAGCACGGCCGCAGCCGCGTCGAACGGCACTCCAAGCAGCGTATGCGTAGCCCCTCGGTGGTGCTGGAATCCATAAACCGGGCCGCCAAGGCTGGTGACGATGTCAAGATCGGGGATCTCGGCGGCCACCACCATCACGGGCGTCGCCAGCGCGCTCAGGCGGTTAAATCCGCTGCGCGACAGGCACGCTCCATAGAGCAAGTGAGTTACGGGTTCCACAGCGTAGTTTAACCAGCCCGCCCGCCCCGCCAGGAACGAGGCACCAGAAGAGTAAGCGCATCCGGAATGCTGAACATCTTTACCGGCAGCGGGCATAGCACTTCGCCATCAACCTCGGCATAAATCCTGGCCGCCCGGTCTTCACTCTTCCATAGCCGGGGCACCTGGGTTCTCGCTCCCAGCGGGCGGCATATCGCCTCGCTGGCGTCCGCCAGTTCTACGTGGCGTGGAAGCCACGGCCAGTTCACAAGCCGGCGCGCGACGTGTGCGAGGAACGCCATCCTTCTAGGCGTGCGGAACAGCAGCAGGCGCATATCCTTACGGCTGAGCGAAGCTCCCGGCGCCAGCCGCCGAACCAGGCCGCCGAAGTCGCTGATTCGCACCGATAGCACCTGCGAAACCACTACCGTTCTCTGGGCTGAGGCGG
>JAFAIN010000086.1 GCA_019236695.1 Acidobacteriota bacterium
GTTCGAGGTGCTGAACTGAAGGCGGTACGTTGTACTGGACGAGGACATGGACAGCGGATTCCGGATTTGCGTTGTGCAAATCGCTGGCGACCTTGTCGGCCCCAAACCCGAGGTTAGCGGCTGCCAGCATCGCTGCCACCAGAACGAACTGCCAGAACTTCCGTCCGTTGCCTTGTGCTGTCTTTGCCTTCACTGAACCCTCCAACGCCCCTTCCAATGCACCGGAGATGCCAAAGCAGTGTTCAGCTAAGTTATTGAAAACAAGCTGATAAACTGTATCGAAAGCCAATATTTCGGGGACAATTTGGCTCTGGGGCGAGGGAGGATGACAACTTGTCACAAGAAAACGCCCCGGGAAGCAAAAGGGGGGGCGGGATACCTGGCTAGCGGCGGAGAAGCCACATGGCCCAGCCGGCGACAAACAAGCCCCCAATGAAGAAGGCGAAGCATTTCAGGCCATAACGCACCATTTCGCGGGGGGCTTCGCGCTGGGTGATGCCGAAAACGGTGGAGGCGAGCACGGAGAATATGGCAGCAGCGGTGAAGTGGGAGAGTTGCATGGGCGGCGTCGTATTTGCGCTATTTCTTCTTTCCGAGAGCTATGTTGTGGGCATCGACCGCGGCAATGATGTTAAGCAGGCCGGCGCAAATGATGAACTTGGTGCCGTAGTCAGCGGTCGCCATCTGGATGGCGCCGTGCCCCCAGTCCATGGCGCGGGTCAGCAGGTAGAGCCCGCCTGCGCCAATATCACCGAGGAAGCCAAGCATGTCGAGAATCTCGCCTGTGTTGGGAGTGTAGATCTTGCCCTCCATAGCCAAACCGAGCACAAAGAACAGCACGATGCAGGAGAAGAGCAGAGCAGCTCGCCACCAGCGCTTCAGCAGCGCGTGGCCCGCGCCCGGAACCAGCCAGGCAACAAACAGGAAGAGGGCAGCCGTGGCCGAGGAAGCCGGCACGGCCGAGGCCGGTGACTCAACATTCGGGCGAGAGGACATGGACAGTTCATTGTAAACGATAGAAATGGAACGCAAGCATGGGCCGCAACGGTCAGACGCAATCCCCCGCGCCGTTAGGCGCGACCCAGCGTTGTGTCACCCGAACACAAGTTCATCCTACGGCGCTGGGATCCAATTCCGCACTTTGCGAATTCGGCGATTAGAATGTTCGGGTGCCTACGGCGGTTCGCAGTTACGGGAAGATCAACATTGGCCTGGTAATCGGGCCCGGGCGTCCGGATGGTTATCACGAGCTGCGAACGATTTATCAGACGATCGGGCTGCACGACATTGTCAAAGTGGAAGCCAAGGCCGCCGGCACCGGCATTGAGATACGCTCGAAGCACCCCCGGGTTCCCGCCGATGAAACCAACACCTGCTACCGCGTGGCCGAGCGTGTGCTCAAGCTGCTGAAGCGCCGCGGCAAGGTAACCATCAGCATCGAGAAGCGGCTGCCGGTTCAGGGAGGAATGGGTGGCGGCTCGTCGAATGCTGTCGCCACCCTGTTTGCGCTGGAGCGGGAGTTGAGGGCACAGATTGAGCCGGCCGACAGGCTGCGCATTGCGGCGGAGGTGGGCAGTGACCTGCCGCTGTTTTGCCTGGGAGGCGCTGCACTGGGCGCGGGCCATGGCGAGGAGGTGTTTCCGCTGCCCGACCTGCCTCCGCTGCCGGCAGTGGTGGTTACGCCTGCCCTGCACATTTCCACTCCTGAAGCTTTTCGCGCCTGGGATCGCGATCACGCCCAGGCCGGGGATGAAGACCGTGGCTGGCGGGCGAAGCGCCAGGACGATGGGCCTAAATTGACTGCCGAACAGAGCTCCGATAGAATCTCAATGTTCAGCCGTTCGGCGTATGAATGGCTGAGCGGGCATTTATTCCACGCCGGTGTCCCACGCGGCAAGGCAACAAAGGGCTGCGGGGACCGGGCCGAGGCACTGCTTCTCGACCTTGTCCGAGCCGGGATTGAAAACGACTTCGAACGCGTCGTCTTTCCTCAATATCCCGAACTGCGCGAGGTAAAGAGAGCGCTCCAGAAAAACGGAGCGCAATATGCGTCTCTTTCAGGCTCCGGCTCAACGGTGTACGGCCTGTGCTGCGAAGTGCCGCAGGCGGAAAGCCTGGCTGAGGCGCTGCGCAAGGAAGGGATGCAGGCCGAGGTAACCGCAACGCTGCCGCGCACGGAATACTGGGGCGGAATATTTGTGTGAGCGGTTCGCTATTACTTTGTTGCAAACGCTTCTTGGGCGGTCGACTAATGGTAGGTCAAGTGCCTTTGGAGCACTTTGTCTAGGTTCGAATCCTAGCCGCCCAGCCAGGATCAGGGAACGGCACCGCAGATGAAGCCAGTCAACACACCGGGCGCGCCGGCATCGCACGAAGTGCGGGAGGACGGCATTGCCCCGGAGGGCGCGATGGCCAGCGTAGCAACTGTTAAGGAGCGGGTGGCGGAGCAAACGCGACCGGAGCGCAAGCCTCACCGGGCGCGGCATGACGACAAGTTCAAGGTGTTCTCGGGCACGGCCAACCCGGTGCTGGCCGATGAAGTATGCTCCGCGCTGGGCGTGCCGCGGGCGCAGGCCAATATCGTCCGCTTTTCGGACGGCGAAGTATATTGCCAGGTACTGGAGAACGTTCGCGGGGGCGACGTATTCATCCTGCAGCCCACGTCATATCCGGTAGACCAGCACCTGATGGAATTGCTGATGATGATTGATGCGCTGAAGCGGGCATCGGCGCGGCGCATTACGCCGGTGATACCGTATTTCGGCTATGCCCGCCAGGATCGCAAGGACAAACCGCGCGCGCCCATCTCAGCAAAGCTGGTTGCCGACCTGCTCACCACGGCCGGCGCGCACCGCGCGCTGATTGTCGACCTGCACGCGCCACAGATTCAGGGCTTCTTCAATATTCCGGTGGACCACCTGTTTGCCTCGCCGGTGCTGGTGGACCACGTGCGCAGGCTGAAGCTGCCCGAACTGACGATTGTTTCGCCGGATGCGGGCGGGGTGGAGAGGGCGCGGTTCTTCGCGAAAAAAATTGACGCCGCGCTGGCCATTGTGGACAAGCGGCGCGTGGAAATGGATGTAACCGAGGTGATGCACGTAATCGGCGATGTGAAGGGCCGCACCTGCCTGGTGCTCGATGACATCATCGATACGGCGGGCACGCTGTGCAAGACCGCCGACGCGCTGCGCGCGGCCGGGGCCACCGCAGTGTATGCCTGCGCAACCCATCCGGTGCTTTCGGGGCGGGCGGTGGAGAATATCGAGCGCTCCTGCCTGGTGGAGGTCATCGTGACCAACACGATTACGCTCACCGAGGCGGCGCGACAACAGAAGAAGATCAAGGTGCTCTCGATTGCGGGGCTGATTGCCCGCGCCATCCAGAGCATTCATGAGGAAACCAGCGTCAGCAGCCTTTTTGTCTGAGGCGTCGGCGGCGGTGAATGCAATTGGAGAATTTTTATGGCTAACGAAAATCTCAGCGTACAGGCGGTACCGCGGCAGCCGAACGGAAAGAATGAAGCGCGCCGCGAGCGCCAGAAGGGCCGGTTGCCGGGCGTGCTCTATGGCGCGAGCAAGCAGCCGGTGACCATCAGCCTCGATCCCCGGCAGATTGCCCGGGTGCTGCACTCGGAGAGCGGCCACAACACGGTGTTCGATCTGGCGGTGGACGGCGAGCAGACCAAAGCGATGATCGTGGACTGGCAATATGAGCCGATCAAGGGCGCGCTGCTGCACATTGACCTGCAGCGCATCGCCATGGACCAGGTTTTGCACGTGCGCGTGCCGGTGGTGCTGAAAGGCGAGGCAGCGGGCGTGAAACAGCAGGGCGGAATCCTTGACCAGGTGACCCGCGAGATTGAAATCGAGTGCCTCCCGGCCGACATTCCTTCTGCCATTGAAGCCGATATCAGCGAGCTGGTGTTCGGCAAAGTGCTGCGCGTGAGCGACCTGGCGCACCACGAGAAGATCAGGTTCCTGACCGACGAAAACACGGTAGTGGCACACATTACCGCGGTGAAGGAAGAAGTGGCGCCCACTCCGGCCGATGCGGCTGCGGCGGCTACGGAAGCGCCGGCCGAGCCGGAAGTCATCAAGAAGGGCAAGCAGGAAACGGAGGAAGCGGGAGCCGAGCCCGCCAAGGAAACGAAGGAGAAGAAGTAGCGGTTTGGATCCCGGGCGCGGCGCATTCCGTATCCGCCGGCCCGGGCAGCACGAAAGTGAAGCTCATCGTTGGACTTGGCAATCCGGGCATCGAGTACCAGTTCACCCTGCACAACATAGGGTTCCTGGCCATTGACCGGATCGCGGAACGGCAGCAGGTCGAGGTGGCAAACCGGCAATGCCGGGCAGCGACCGGCCGCACGCGCATGGCGGGGCATGATGTGCTGCTGGCGAAGCCGGAAACCTATATGAACCTGAGCGGGCAGGCGGTGCGCCAGTTGGTGGATGAGTATGACGTGGATGCGGCGCAGGACCTGGTGGTGCTCTACGACGAGCTGGATTTGCCGTTCGGCATGATCCGCGTAAGGCCGCGGGGCTCATCAGCGGGGCACAACGGCGCCGAATCGATCATTGGCGCGCTGGGCAGCGAAGAATGGGCGCGGGTGCGCATGGGAGTGCAGCCGGAGCGGGGGCCGCGCGGGCCGGAATACCTGCTTGGCCAGATCCGGCGTTCGCAGATGAAGCCGCTCGATGAAATGCTCGATCTCGCGGCAAATGCAGTGGAAGTGATTCTCGCCGAGGGAGTGCAGGCGGCGATGAACCGGTTTAACAAGAGAAGCTCTACGCTCTAAGCTTTCAGCTCTCAGCTTCCGGCAGGGCAGTAAATGGAATGGAGCTCTGCTGGTTCGAGAAATAACACTGACGAGTTTTCAGCTCAAAGCCTGGAGCCTAAAGCTTAGGCTATTTTGGAGAGTGCAATGCAGCGTACTTACGAATTGATGTTTATCGTGCGTCCAGACATGCCGGAAGAAGAGCAGGAAAGGCTCATCTCGACCCTGGAATCGAGCGTGAGCGGCGCGGGCGGCACGGTGAAGAACGTGGAGCGCATGGGCAAGCGGCGCATGGCCTATGTTGTGCGCAGGTTCCAGGACGGGATTTATGTCCTGATGATTCTGGAAGCGCCCGGCAATGTGGTGCGTGAGGTGGAGCGCCGGCTGCGCGTTACCGAGCCCGTAATCAAGTTCATGACGGTGAGGGTGGATGAGGAGCAGAAGCGCCTGGCCAAGGTGAAGGCTTTGCGCCAAGCCCGCGCCCGCAAGCCTGCGCCGGCGGCCGCGCCCGAAGCCGCGGCCAGCGAAGAACAACCCGCAGCAACGGTATAGCGTGGGCCCCTTGTGCGGGCTTGAGATGAGTTGAAGCATCCGGATTCAGAGAAGGAGCAAAGTGCAATGGCTGACGAACAACAAACCTCTTCCACCGGCGGAGCGCCCGCGCAATCGCGAGGCCCCGGCGACCGCGGGGGGCGCGGGCCCGGCGGCGGCGGCCGCGATGCCGGCCGCAAATATTTCCGGCGCAAGAAAGTCTGCAAGTTCTGCGTTGAAAAAATTGACAGCGTGGACTACAAGGACACGCGGCTGCTGGGGCAGTTCGTGGCCGAAAGCGGCAAGATCGTGCCTCGCCGCCTTACCGGCGTATGCACGCCGCACCAGCGCCGCCTGACAGCGGCCATCAAGCAGGCGCGCAATATCGCTCTGCTGCCGTTCAGCGGACGCCATTGAGCGGCGGAAGCCCGGCGTTGTGAAATTTCCAACTGTCTGGAGTCATCATGGAAGTCATCCTGAAAGAAGATGTTCCCAAGCTGGGTTCACGCGGCGATGTAGTGAAGGTTGCGGAGGGCTACGGCCGCAATTACCTGCTGCCCCGCAAACTGGCTATTGAGGCAAATGCCGCCACCAAGGGCGTGATCGAGCAGATGAAGGCGGCAGCGCTGCGCCGCTCGGCACGCGAAAAGGGCGAGGCGGAACAACTGGCAAAGCAGTTTGACGGTGTGAAGGTGATATTCCACCGGAAAACCGGCGAGCACGACCAGCTTTTTGGCTCTGTGACGGCTTCCGACGTAGCCCATGAGCTGGAGAAACAGGGGCTGCACGTTGACCGCCGCAAAATCCATCTCAATGAACCATTGAAATCGCTCGGCGAATACACCGTGCCTATCCGGCTGCACAAAGATGTCACCGCTCCGGTGCAGGTGGCGGTGCTGAAAGAAGGCGGCGAGGAAGCACCCTCCGAGCCGGAAGCCGCCGAATAGCGCCCCGAAGCCCACGAACCCGAAGAAGCGACGCAGAGAACGCTGGGGGCGCAGAATAGTCAAGAGAGCCCTCGCGATGGCTTCCTCCGCGCCGTTTGCCTTTTTCATTTCGGGCATTTGACCTGGTGCGCTAGCTCTTCCTGCCTGCAAATTTCTGGCCAAATCCGCTGAGCGTTTGCTCACCGTTCGCTTCCGAACACGTCCAACCAACAGCCACGAAAGTCGGGGGCCCGGCGAAAGGCCGGCCGTAAGCGAAGGAGCTTTACAGCCCCGGAGCAGCACCGAGGCAGCTTGGAATGAGCCATGCCGGCTGGATTGCGGGGAGGGCGAACACGATGGTTCGGGCCGAAGTCATGCATAGGGTAAGCTGGCTGGGATTGCCAAAAGCGGCCGGAGCACGAAACAAAATGGCGCAAGGCGAACGCCGAGTCGATGATGTCAGCCTGATCCGTGCCGCTCAGCAGGGTGACCGGGCAGCGTTTGAAGAACTGGTTCGCCATTATGACCAGGCGGTGCTGCGGCTGGCCCTGCACCTCACCGGCAGCGAGCATGAAGCCCAGGACATCTACCAGGATGCATTTTTGAAGGCCTATCGCAACCTGGTCAGCTTCCGTTTCGAGTGCTCCTTCTACACCTGGATCTACCGCATTGTGACCAACCTGTGCCTGGACAACCTGCGCAAGAAGCAGGTGCGGAAGGAAGAATCGCCGGTGGTGACGGATGCGGATGGCGAGACGTTCAACCTGCTGGATCAGGTTCCCGATGTGCGGAGCGGCGCCGATCCGGAACGTGACCTGATGCGGCGCGAGCTGGGCAACATGATTGCCGCGGCGTTGGGGAAGCTGACGCCGCGCGAGCGGACGGTATTCGAGATGAAGCATTACCAGGGCCTGAAACTACGGACCATTGGCGAGATGCTGAACACAACGGAAGAAACGGCCAAGAACACGCTGTTCCGCGCCACGCAGAAGCTGCGGGTGGCGCTGGCAGTGGCGCGATAAGCGGGGGCCGGCAAGAAGGTATCTATGAACTGCGAATATGCCCGAGCAAACGCTGTCCTGTACTGCTATGACGAGCTGCCGGACGACGTGCGCCATGAATTCAATCAGCACATCCAGCGCTGCGCCGAGTGCGCCGCTGAGGTGGATGCGGTACGCGGGCTGCACGGCGTGATGGCAATGGCCGAGCGGGCGGAGCCATCGGCCAACCTGCTGGCTGCGTCGCGTATCCGGCTGCAGGAAGCGCTGGAGACCACGCAGGCCCTTCCGGCCTGGAGGCGCTGGCTGGTGGTGGATGTTTCGCGGCTCATGCAATCGGTGAAGCTGGCGCCGGCGATGGCCGCCGTGCTTGTGATCTGCGGGTTCGGCCTGGGAGTGGGCACCACGTATCGCCTGCTGGGCGTTCGCGGCAGCAATACCGCAGGCGGCATGGTCGCAGCGCCTGCGGCCGAGGCGTCGATTGCGGGCATTCGCTCCATCAATCCGGAGCCCGGCAGCAACAATGTCCAGATCAAGTACGACAAACTGGTGCCGGATACGGCGCAGGGTTCGCTGGACGATCCGCGCATCCAGCAGCTTCTGGTGTATGCCTCGCGCAGCAACATG
The DNA here is from genome assembly GCA_019236695.1 of Acidobacteriota bacterium. GTDB lineage: Bacteria > Acidobacteriota > Terriglobia > Terriglobales > Acidobacteriaceae > JAFAIN01. Next base: position 7,857 of record JAFAIN010000086.1, read on the forward strand.
AATTCCGGGTTGCGCATGGACGCCACCGACCTGCTGTCGCAAAAGTCAGGCGATGAGCGCGTGCGGCAGGAACTGGTGTACTCGCTGCACAATGACAGCAACGTGGGGGTGCGGCTGCGCGCGATTGAGGCTCTGCAGCCGTTCGTGAAGCAGGACGTTCGCGTGCGCGATGGGGTTCTCGAGGCGCTGATGAACGATGCTTCGCCCGGCGTCCGCACCGAGGCCATTCACGCTCTGGAGCCCGTAAAGAGCGACAGCAGCGTGCGCCACGTGCTGGAGACGCTGGAGCGCAGCGACAAGAACCAGTACATCCGGCACAAGGCTCAGGAACTGCTGAACACCGCGCCGGAGATGAACTGATGGAAGGCAGCACCAATACTTTCGCGAGCTGAAAGCTAAGGATTCCTACATTGTCCGCTTATCCCAAATTCGTGGCCGCGTTAACCCTCGGGGGAGCATTGCTGGGGCCGGCGGCGCAGCAGGGCGCCGCTCAACAGAGTGAGCCCCGTTTCTACCGCGAGGGAAACGCCTGGGTGGAGGAACTCACGGGAACTTTGCCGGCGGCGCGAAACCTGCGAGTGGAAATCGCGGTAGGAGCGGTGCATGTGGATGGCACGGACCAGCAGAACATCACGTATGTCCTGAAAGCCCGCACTTATGGCGCCTCGGAAGAGACGGCACGGCGGCAATTCCAGAACATGCATCCGAGCGTGCGGGTGCAGGGTGAGACCGCCGTCATTGAGACGCAGGGCTGGGGAGCAAGCCGGACGGGCGGCGAGGTATGGGTGAAGGTTCCGCGCAGCCTGGATGGGGCGCGGCTCACCACGCATGGGGGAGCGATAGACGTCAACAACATCAGCGGGCGGCTGATTGCGGAGACGGCGGGCGGCGGCATCAATTTGAACGGGCTGGCGGGAGCGGGGGAAGCCACGACGCTGGGCGGCGATATCGCCGTGCAGGCAGCCAGCGCCGATTTGCGCCTGCACACCAATGGCGGCAGGATCAGCGTGAACAGCGCCGGCGGGCGGCTGATTGCCGATACGCTCGGCGGCGACCTCTACGTGGGCAGCGCGCATGGGCCGGTGACGCTGGAGACCAACGGCGGCAGCATCCGCGTGAGCCGCACGGACGGCGACCTGAAGGCCCAGACGGCGGGCGGAAATATTGAAGTGGGCGACATTGGCGGCACGGCAGTGCTGGAGACGGCGGGCGGCGCCATCCGGCTGAATTCCGCGCGCGGCAGCGTTCGTGCCGAGACAGCCAGCGGCGGCATTCGCCTCGGCCGCGTGCAGGGCGGCATTCGGGCTGAAACCGCGGCCGGCGGGATCACGGCCGAGTTTGCCGGGCCCAAGCTCACCGATTCCACGCTGGAGACCGCGATTGGCGACATTACGATTTACATCTCGAGCTCGGTGGCGTGCAGCGTTCGTGCCGCAATCGAAATGTCGGCCGGGCACCATATCCGCTCCGATTTTCCGGAGTTGAAAGTCACCAGCAGCGGCGAAGAATACGGCCCGCGCGAGCAGCGGGCAACCGGAACATTGAACGGAGGCGGCCCCGTGCTGCGCCTCACCACCAACATGGGAGATATTCAGATTCTGAAGGCTCATCCGTAGCCGGAGCAGCAAATGACATACCGCATTCAAAAATCGATACTTATTTTCGCAAGCGCATTGTTTACGCAATACGGCGCGGCCCAAGCCGCACCGGCACCTGCACCCGCACCGGCACCCGCACCCGCACCCGCACCGCGCGCTCGATCCATTGTGGTGCAGCACAAAATGGCGGGCAGCGGCGGCTACCTGGGCGTGAGCGTTCGAGACCTGACGCACGAGGACGCAGCCGCCCTCAAGCTGCCCGATGACAGTGGGGTCGAAGTCACGGTGGTCGATCAGGATGCCGCCGCGTGCAAGGCGGGCATCAAGGAACATGATGTGATCCGCACGCTCAACGGGGAGAAAGTGGAGAGCCGGTCGCAGCTTTCCCGGATGCTTGCGGAGACGCCAGTTGGCCACACGGTTACGCTCGACGTGCTGCGCAATGGCCAGCCGCTCAGCTTCAAAGCAGAACTTGGCGAGCGCCGCGGTTTTACGCATACCGTCATGGCGCCGCGCGTTATGATGCCTGAAATCAACATCCCGCCCATCAACATCGATATCCCTTCCATCGATATGCCTGCCATGGAAATGCTGATGGCGACCGGGCGTGCCGGCATACAGGTAGAATCACTTACGCCGCAGCTTCGCGAAGCCTGGGGAGTGCCTTCCGAGCAGGGCATCCTGGTGCGGTCGGTACAGCGGGGCAGCCCTGCCGAGCAGGCCGGACTGCGCGCCGGCGACGTAATCGTCAAAATTCAGGATCACGCCATCCACACTCCCTCTGACTACCGCATGGCGTTGCGCGATTCCAGCGGCAAATCGGTCAGCATCGGCATTGTGCGGGAAAAACACGAACAGTCCATCACCTTGAAGGTGCCCGAGCGCCGCGAATCCTCTTCGTCCTTCTATCTGGATTCCGAAGGCCTCTCAGGCCTCATCGACGCTCAGGAACTCGCGGCTCAATCCCGTGAGCAATCAAAGGAATGGGCCGAGCACTGGAAAGAATGGCAAAAGTCCTTCGAGAAGCAGCAAAAAGACTGGCAGAAGCAAATGCAGGATTGGCAAAAGCAGTGGCAGAAGGACTGGGACAAGAACTGGAAAGACTTCCAATAGCCAGGCTGTAGGAGAGCCTCTTGGGCCGTGCCAACGGCACTGAGATTCGACCAGGACCTTACCCCAGGACTGCCGTCCTGGAAAGTTTGTCAAGTATCAAACACACAAGCATAGTCATTCTGAGCACCAAACCCGCGGATGCGGGTTGACACATGGAACGAACAGTTGTGCTCGGCCAGGAAACGACGTGGGTCCGGCCGCCCTCGGCCGGACAGGGCGAGAGAAGCTCGGCCTGGGCTGACCCTCAATCAGGGCTCGGTCGCAAGCAACGGCGAGCGGCCTTTCAGGCCGCATGGCCGACCGAGGGCGGTCGGCCCCACGTCACTTAGCTTTCGCACTCGGCATACAGTAGCCGTCCTCCCGCGGCGCTAAGGGCCGACGGCGTGGGAGCACGGCTAACCTGTTGTGGCCGGTACGGTGGGCTCCTGGATTCCTCACCCGCTCCGCGGTTTCAGAATGACACCTTTGAAGAAAGCCGGCCCCCATCGGGTTGAGGTTGATCCCAGATTCTTCGGCCACTGCTCGGCATCAGACGTGACTATTTCGGAGGCATTGCCGGCTTCCTTGCCATGCTGGCGCCGCGGGCTGTGGTGTAGGTGCCATTGCAGTCCCAAACCGTTGCGCCCTCGCCGAGCTTGCCGTCGCAGGTGCCGCTGCCCCGCGCATTCTTGAACTTGCCGGTTCCGCCATGGATGGTCCACGCATGGTGTCCGTTTTCCACCATGTTATCTTTCAGCGTCCCCTTGCCCCGGTAGCTGTAGTAAATCTTGTCGCCGCTATCGGTGGTAGAGATGAATTCTCCATGCCATTGGCTGTTGTTGCCGCTGATCTCATCGAACTGTACGCCCGAGCCTTCCTTCTCATTGGCATCGCTCCGGGCGGCAGTGCATGCCGCTTTGCCGACGACATACTGATGATGCTGGCGATCTCCCACATCCATGGCGTGCTGCTCCGTGCTGCTTCCGCATTTCCATTGCGACGCAATCTTCTCTTGAGCCAGACCGAAAGCTGCCAGGAAAAACAGAGAGCACCCAATCAAAACCGTCTTCTTCATTTGTCACCTGTTGTTTTGTGAAATTGGGGCCGGGGAAATTACGCTGGAACTTTACGCGCTCTCCGGCTGAAGTCAACGCAAAAAATAAAGCCGCCCTTTGCGGGCGGCCTTTGGCCGGCAGTGTGGCTGCTGCCTAATCGTTGTACAGCAGAACACCTTCCTGCTTCTCTTCTCCCACAGGGCGGTAGAAGAGCTGGTTCTTATCGAGGTAAACCTCGAGGAAAGCCGGCCGGACGTTGAAGCTGCCCTGGATGAGTGCCTCCGACAGCGGGTCTTCAATGTACTTCTGCAGGGCGCGGCGGAGGGGGCGCGCACCGTAGCTGCGATCGCCCAGCGTCTTTTCCAGGATCCACTTCTTGGCGTCGTCCGTCACCGTGATGGTGATCGCCTTCTGCGCCAGGTTGGTGTTGAGCTGCTGGATCATCAACTCCACAATCTGGATCAGGTCGCTCTCGGTGAGGGCGTTGAAGATGATGATCTCGTCGAGGCGGTTGAGGAACTCGGGATTGAATGTGCGCTTGACCTCGTTCTTCACCAGGTCTTCCACCTTCTCGCCCACCTGGCCTTCCTTATCATCAACCTGGAAGCCGAGGCCCTGCCGTTTCTGGAGGTGGCGCGCCCCGATGTTCGAGGTCATGATCAGGATGGTGTTCTTGAAATCGACGGTATTGCCCAAGCCGTCGCTCAACTGGCCGTCTTCAAATACCTGCAGCAGGATGTTGAAAACGTCAGGATGTGCCTTCTCGATTTCATCCAGCAGCACCACCGAGTAAGGGGCGCGCTTCACCCGCTCGGTGAGCTGGCCGCCCTCCTCGTAGCCCACGTAGCCGGGAGGCGAACCGATGAGCTTGGAAACCGAATGCTTCTCCATGAACTCCGACATATCGAAGCGGATGAGCGACTTCTCGCTGCCGAACAGGAACTGAGCCAGGGTACGGGCCACTTCGGTTTTGCCCACGCCGGTGGGGCCGAGGAACAGGAATGAGCCGATGGGGCGGTTGGGCGACTTGAGGCCGGCGCGCGAGCGGCGAATGGCGCGGGCCAGCGCCGAGATGGCGCGGTCCTGCGAAATCACCCGCCGGTGCAGCTCTTCTTCAATGCGCAGCAGCTTTTTGGATTCTTCTTCCTTGATGGAGCTAACGGGAACGCCGGTCCAGCGCGAAACCACGTCTTCAATGTCTTCGCGGGTCACTACGCCGGTGGCCGATTCATCGAGGTGATACTTCTCGCGAAGGGCGCGCAGGTTCTCGCGCTCTTTGCGCTCCTCGTCGGAATAGAAGCGGGCTTTCTCGAACTCGTGGTTCGAAATCGCGTTTTCCATGCGGTGCACGATGAACTTGACGCGCTTCTGGACTTCCGTGATCTCTTCGGGCAGGGAAGTCTGGCGCAGCTTGACGCGCGCGCCCGCTTCGTCAATAAGGTCGATGGCCTTATCGGGAAGGAAGCGGTCGGGAATGTAGCGGCTGGAGTGATGCACGGCGTACTGCACGGAATCATCGGTGTAGCTGACCGCATGGAACTTTTCATAGCGGTCCTTGATGCCGGTGATGATCTTGACGGCATCGTCTTCCGAGGGCGGCGGGACCTTGACGCTCTGGAAGCGGCGCTCGAGGGAGCGGTCCTTCTCGATGCTCTTGCGGTACTCGCCGGGGGTGGTGGCGCCGATGCACTGGATCTCACCGCGCGAGAGCGCCGGCTTCAGGATGTTGGCGGCGTCGAGCGAGCCTTCGGCGGAGCCGGCGCCGACCAGGGTGTGCAACTCGTCAATGAAGATGATGGAATTCTGCGATTCCATCATCTCCTTCATGATGGTCTTCAGCCGCTCTTCAAACTGGCCGCGATACTTGGTTCCGGCGACAATCAGCGAAAGGTCCAGGGCCAGGATGCGCTTATCGGTGAGGAACGACGGCACTTCGCCGTCGGAGATGCGCTGCGCCAGGCCTTCGACGATGGCCGTTTTGCCCACGCCGGGCTCGCCGATCAGCACCGGATTGTTCTTGGTGCGGCGGCACAGGATCTGGATGACGCGCTCGACTTCCTGATCGCGGCCCACCAACGGGTCAAGCTGGTTATCCACGGCGGCCTGCGTGAGGTCGCGCGAAAACTCGCCCAGCAGCGAGGATTCCCGCTGGCGCTGCGGCTGCGCCTTCTCCTGCGTGCTGCGGGCCAGTTCCTCGCGAATAGTGGAAAGCCGCAGCCCGCGCTCGTGCAGAATCTCCGCGGCAAAGCATTTCTCCTCGCGCAGCAGCCCCAGCAGCAGGTGTTCCGTGCCGATATGCTTGTGCGAAAGCCGCTCGGCTTCCTCCGCGGCATACGCCAGAACCCGCTTACATTCATTGGAAAGCGGCAGGTCAACCGAGGTGGAAACTTTTTCCCGGATGGTGGTGTGGCCTTCGATCTGCTTGCGAATCGATTCCACCGAGGCGTGGGAACGCAGGAAACGGTTGGTCAGAGCCTTATCTTCGCGCAGCAGGCCGAGCAGCAGGTGCTCGGTTTCAATATATGGACTTCCGAACTGGCTCGCCTCATACCGGGCGAAAAAAATTACGCGCCTCGCCTTTTCCGTGTAGCGCTCGAACATACGGTGATCCCTTCTCCGAACCCGCTCCCTGGGAGGTTAACGCCCCGGGAGTATATTTCCATCCTCCGAATACCTTACGGCCTCCGAAGGAACGGACTGCGCCGGAGTTGATTCTCCGGTCCTGTGGTTTTTCAAACCCGGCGGGTGGCCAATCTTCTCTGCCATTCCTCTTTGTAGCGCATCATCTCCCTTTTGTTACTCGTTGGGGAGTGATTCCGGGGAAACCTCCTCGACCTGCCGCTGCTGAAAGCGCAACACGCGGTTGCAGCGGCGCGCGAAGCCGAGGTTGTGGGTGGCGATGAGGGAGGTAAGACCGTGGACGCGATGTAGGTTACGAATCAATTCGAATATCGACTCCGCTGTGCGTCCATCCAGGTCGCCGGTGGGTTCATCCGCCAGCAACAACCTGGGCCCGGTCACCAGGGCTCGCGCCAGCGCTACCCGCTGCTGCTCGCCGCCGCTGAGCTCCCCCGAGCGATGCCCGGCGCGCGCCCCAAGCCCCACTTGCTCAAGCCATCGCCGCGCCTCGGCCAGCGCCTTCCCCGCCTCGTCGCCGCGGATGAGCAGCGGCATGGCCACATTCTCCTCCGCCGTGAATTCCGGCAGCAGGTAATGGAACTGCCACACGTACCCGATCTGGCGGTTGCGGAACTCCGCAGCCTGCTCGTCGTTCAACGCCCGGAGCCGAAGGTTGGCAAAGTACAGCTCCCCCTCGGAAGGGCTGTCAAGAACGCCCAGGATGTGCAGCAGCGTGCTCTTGCCCGAGCCGCTCTGGCCCACAATCGCCACCAGTTCTCCCGGCGCGATTTGGAATGACAGATTTTCAAAGACCACCAACTCTGCAGTTCCGGAGCGGTACACCTTGGTGAGAGCTTCGGCACGCAGAATTTCGCTCTGATCCATTGGATGCGGTGTGCTGTAATTTCGCTTCAACTGCGGCCCCAGCGGCCGAAGCCAGCGCGCGTGCAGCGGGCATTCATGAATCAGACCGGTTGCTCCCCGAGGGGCAACCCTGCCACAGATTAGACCACTGTTTGGGCCAGGAATGAAGCGTTAATCAATGGTGACTGGCAGTTACGGGAGTGCGGGGCGCCCGCCCCGTGCCGGCCGGCAATTTGCGGAAAGGCGCGAGCTGGCGGCATCGAGCAGCGGGAGCGCGCGATTTTGCGTTGGGGCAAGGCTATGCCTCATGCCTCCGTGCCGCGATATCGGCCCGGATCACGCTCAAATACTCCCCTGCCGCTTTGAGCGCTTCCTCGGCATCGTGCCGCGAAACAAATCCAGTGTCGTCGTAAAGAGCTACATTGCGCTTGCGCCGCAGGCGGTCAAACATTGTGAGCAGGCTGGAATGCCGGTTACCGATATGGGACCGCACGAATTCGATGACGGCGATGTGGTGCCCGGGCTGGCTTCGCGCGCGAAATCCATGACTGAACATAAATCCCAGAGATGCCTTCAACATCGCTTCGTATGCTTGTTGAAGGCAGGCTTCTTCATCAAACGCCAGGATTTTGTGGGCCGAAGCCAGCTTCTTATCAGCACTCGCGAGGAAACGCTCGATCTGCGCCCAATCAATGGTGTGCGATTTTAGCTTCTTCTTCACGCGCGATGAGCGGAATACGCTTATTGTGCCACACGCTTTCCAGGAAGGCATCATTGCGAGCGCGCCGTGACTTGAACTCTTTCATGGTCAAAACCGTGTAGTTGATTTCCCTGCCCAGGCGCCGCTCAAGTTTTCGCACGGCCTGCGCCAGGACTTCCGCCCCCGGAACCCCGATCACAAGCACGTCAATATCGCTTGCAGCGTCCTGCTGCTTGCTTGCAAACGAACCATACAGGCATGCTTCATCGATTCCATCAATTTTCCTTAGGGATTCGCGAATGACCGCCGCCGCGCCAATCGTCTTCACGACGATACGGCGGACCTCATCGAAAAGCGGGTACTCGGCATTGAGTTGAAAATATTTTTGGCGCCCGCTGATCTCCGAACGGAACAGGCCCCCCCGCTCCAGCCGCCGCAATTCCTTCGACAGATTCGAAGGATCGGTTTCCAATTTTTGTGCCAGGTCTCTCAGATGAAGACGTGCGCCAGGATTTGTGAAGTAGTAGGCCAGCAGTCGCCGCCTGGCTTCGGAACGAAGATCAAACATGGTATTATCTTACCACATATGTGGTAAGATAGGGAATCCATCGCGTTAACCATGAGCCGCCGCCCTGCCCTTTGAAATCAGCCTGCCAGGATTCCCTTTATCCTTATTGCTGCTGGAGGCGGCAAATGCTGACCCTTCGATTTGCGTTCGCGGTGCTGGCGGGGGGCTGCGTTACCTCCATGACGGACTGGCTGTTCATGGGCGATTGGCTTTACCGGCGATTTGACAAACACCCGGAGATCTGGCGATTCCCAAGAGGTGAAGTGAGGCCAAAGGAATTGCCTGATCGGCGGCCTTGCCCTTCCTGACTTGTGCCGTATTCGATTTCCTGGGTGTTTGCCAGCATCCCTTCACGCTTTCTTCTACGTTGACCCTGGCCTTCGGCGCCTGGCTGGGAGTGGCTTTGCCGCTGATAGTCGTCCACGCTACCTGGATGAAGATAACCGCCCCAATCGCAGCATTTTTCGCCCTGGGATGGCTGGTAAAACTCTTGGGCAGGGTTATTGCTGGTCCCGATTATGCCAAAGTAAGTTGAGGCAGGGCAGCTCAATTTCGCAGTTTCGGCTGAAAACTCCCGGTTGTACAAACGCTGTACAAACCAAATGTGACTCTGCTTAATTCATTGAAACGATTGAGTCAGAATCTGGTGGAGCTAGTCGGGCTCGAACCGACGACCTCATCGTTGCGAACGATGCGCTCTCCCAACTGAGCTATAGCCCCACGGCAGGCAGGTGCGCAGTCGATTTTAACATGCGGTTGCAGCGGGTCTGCGTGCTGCGTCACCGCATTCCATCAGTACTGCTTCTGCATAATGCCGGTGAGCACGCGATTGCTGTCGGTTTCAAGGAACAGCACTGTGTTGGCGTTCACCACGTAGAAATTGCATAGGCCCGAGGGGAAGTTGCCGGCCTGCAGGTTGCCGCTTTGCGCGCGGCCATTCGAAATAGCGATGTTGTAGGAACCGGTGAGCGAGGTGCTCTCTGACACGGCTCCGTTGTCGTTCACATCGAGCAGGCCGGAAAACGTAGTCCCGCCCAGCGGATGCCACAGGCCAACGGCATCTTCTTCCGCATGGGCGTGAGAGAGATCGATGCCGGAGGCGGAGAGTGCAAAATTGCCCGTGATTGAGGTATTGCTGAAGGCGTTTGGCTGCTGCGGATAGGCCGTGCCACCGGCAGCATTATTGGTGGAATCAATCTCCACGAGGTTCAGCGCGCCGCTTGCCTGCGGGTATGCGGCGTACACCAGCGAGCCAATCGTGATGACTGTGCGGCCATCCGAGTCAGGCGCGGTGTAGCTTCCGGCCGAAGAATTCGTCAGCGTTGTTCCAGCCTGATTCACGTCAACCGCAACGCTCTTCACGCCGCCTGCGCCGTCGAGCGTGAAGACGCCGCCTTCGCCTACGGCGCCCCCGGCTGTGAAGCCTGAAAGAATTGCGGCATAAGGGCCGGTAAAGCCCGCCAGGGAGAAACCGCTGCCGCTCTGGCGATAAACGTCACCGGCCGCGGCCGGCGCGTCGAGCTGGAGGAGCTTGAGGTGAGTGGCATCCACGAGGTAATACGCAAAGTTCTGGGTCCCCGCGCTGCTGCTGAGGGAGAGCGTACCGCGGCCGGTGGTGCTGCTCGGCGCCCCGATGGAACCGCTGGCCGCCAGGCCGCTGCTCGGAGTGCCCGCTGAATTCACGTCGAGTTCGCCACCGGAAAATCCGGCTGCTCCGTTGGTGATGAAGGCGCCTGCAGCCGCGAGCTGTGCTGCCAGGCTGGCGCCGTGGTTGGCAAATGCCAGCGTGTAAGGCCCATTCAGCGCCGCAATGTTGAACTGGGTTGGGTCCTGCAGATCCAGCGCGCCGGTTGCGGCGGCGGCGCCGGAATCAAACCGGGTGAGATAGCCGTGGGAATGGTTGAGCAGCGCAAAGGCGAACGTGTAGGTTGCGCCCCCTGCGGTGTTCAGCACCAGGTTGACGCCGTGGCCGTCCGTCTGCACCGTGTAGGTGCTCAGGCAAGGGCTGGCGTTGGCCAGCGTAAAGGAGCTTACGGCTCCGCCTGTGTTCAGATCGCCGCTTCCGGATGTAATGCAGCCGTTGCCGTTAAAAGTCAGCGAGCCGGCCATTGCCATTCCGGTGCCCAGCACCGAAAAGGCGTACTGGCCAACCAGGGTTCCATTGGAGAACTGCACCGTGGCGGTGGTAGTGGCTGGGGGCGTATCGCCCGAGGTGACGGTCGCCGTAATGGTGACGGTGCCGCCGGGAGGGGGGCTCAGCGGCGCCGTGTAGACGCCGCTGGAGGAACCGATGCTGCCGCAGGCGATGGTGGTGCCCGCAGCGCAACTGGCCGTCCACGTAACGGTGGCGGCCTGGCCATTGATGGCGGCCGTGAACGTCTGAATGCCGCCGGCAGGAATCACGATGGGCGGCGGCGGCGAAATATCGATATGCGTGGTGGGCGGCGGCGCCGCAATCGTTACCTCGGCCACCGCCTTCTGGGTATTGTCCTGCTGCGAAATGGCTTCAATTTCTACGGTATTCGGGTTGGGGACCTGCGTGGGCGCGGTGTACAGGCCTGCCGTGCTGATAGTGCCGGTGGTCGCGCTTCCCCCAACCACGTTGTTCACTTCATACGTTACGGCCGTATTGGTGGCATTGGTTACGGTGGCGGTGAACTGTTGGGTGGTCGCCGTCTGCACCGTGGCGGTGCCCGGCACAAGGCTGATGGAGACGGGGTTGGAAGTTGTGGTGGAAGACTTGCTGCCGCAGCCGCTGACAAAAACACACAACGCCACAGCCACACAGAGCTTCGGCACGACAGTGCGTGTTATGGGCTTCTTCCGGCTAAAGAAAAAATGAAAGTCAGCAGGCGAATAGGGGACCAATCGGAAACAGCTCCTATTTTAGGGAAAGCTCAATTCTAACCCAGCAGAGGCATTCGTTCCCACCAATGGCGCTAAAAACGCCGGGATCTGATGCCTTCGCCTGGCCAGGGGCAGAAAAACGACGAACCACGGAGTTCACAAAGGCAGTATGGGAAGCAATCAAGGGGGCGAACAAATCAGCGCAGGGCTTCAGCCAGGGTGCCGTTCTGAACCAGTTCGGCCACCCGGGCAAAATCAGTTGCCAGGCTGCGATCCTGGTCAAGCGCCGGGGACACTGCCC
>JAFAIN010000069.1 GCA_019236695.1 Acidobacteriota bacterium
CTTCACTGGAAGTGGAGCGCGCGTTGCTCGATCACCCGGCGGTCGGCGAGGCGGCGGTGATTGCGCGCCGCCACCCAAAGTGGGGCGAATCGCCGCATGCGGTGGTGGCGCTCCGCCCGGGGGCCGCGGCTACGGAATCTGAGCTGATTGGGTTTTGCCGCGAGCGGCTCGCGCATTACAAATGCCCCCGCTCGGTTGAGCTTGTTGACGCGCTCCCAAGGACTGCGACCGGCAAGGTGTTGAAGCAGGTACTAAGGCAAAAAAACGCCGCGCCGGCCGGGAGCTAGAGCAACTTCCAGTTCGCTGCGGTTTACAACTCGCCCTGCCGCGGCCTCCGATTTGCGCGCTTCGGCGTATCGTCGTATTGTTTTTCGGATGTCGTCCGCGTGGGATTCCGTGCGCAAGTGGTCCGAGCAGGAGGCTGTGGAGTATGCCAACCTGCTGCATCTGGCGAACGACGCCATCCTGGTGATCGACCTTGCCGGCATCATTGAATTCTGGAATCGAGGCGCTGAGCGGCTGTACGGATACACCAGCGGCGAAGCCCTGAATCGCTGCGCGCACGAACTCCTGAAAACCAGCTTCCCGGTCCCGCTGGATGACATTCTTGGCTGGACGCGGCGCGCGCACGAATGGAACGGTGAACTCGTTCACACCGCAAAAGACGGGCGCCGGATCGTGGTTAGCAGCCGCTGGAGTCCGCGATACAACACCAACGGCGAGTTGGTGGGCACGTTTGAAATAAACCGCGACGTAACGTGGCAGCGCGCGGCCCGGGACGCTCTGGTGGCGGCAGAGGAGCGGCTGCAACTGGCCCACGTGGCCGCCCGCGCGTGGTGGTGGGAATACAACCTCGGCACGGGGAAGCTTTCGCGCTCGCGCGACGTCAGTGAGATATACGGCCTGCCGCCCGGCACGCTGCAGCCCAATGACTTTGAGCAGGCGCGCGGCATGGTGCATGCCGAAGACCGGCATAAGCTCGATGACATGCTCCGCGCCGCCTCGCAGGGCTTCACCGAGCGCGAGGCGGAGTTCCGAATTCTCCTGCCGGATGGGAGCACTCGCTGGATTCTCAGCCGCGGCCGGCTCCTTTCGAATCAGGAACCGCCGGTCGTGGTAGGCATCGCCGTGGATATCACCGAACGCAAGCGGTCAGAGGAAATGCGCCAGCGTACCGAGCAACTGGCAACCCTGGGGAGGTTGGCGGCGACTGTGGCCCACGAGATCAACAACCCGCTTGAGGCCATCAGCAATGTCCTTCATCTGCTGAAGGGCAGGCCCGCCGAACGCGACATCGATGGCCTGATCGACATGGGCCAGCAGGAAGTGCGGCGCATAGCCGAGATTGCCAGCGCCACCCTGCGATTCGCCCGCGAAGCGCCCCAACCTGCCAAGGTCACGCTGAGCGAAATGCTCGAAGGCGTAACCTCAATCTTTGCCGGGCGATTCCGATCGCGCGGCATCTCGTTGGAAACCCGCTTCACCACCCGCGGAGAATTGGTGGCGTCGCCCGGCGAACTGCGCCAGATTTTTGCCAACCTTATCGGCAATGCGATGGAAGCGATGGAGAACGGCGGTACCCTGAAAATTCATCTGCACGAGGCCCGCCGCGACGGAAAAAGAGGGTACCGCATCACCATATCGGATAATGGCCCCGGCATTCCTGCCGATGTTCGCACCCGCATCTTCGAGCCATTCTTCACCACGAAGGCCGAGAGCGGAACCGGCCTCGGGCTCTATGTAGTTCGTGAGTTGGTGGCCACCTATGAAGGGCGGCTGCAGCTCCGAACCACTACCGGGGCGCCGCATCACGGAACCACATTTTCAATTTTCCTGCCTGCCTGCGCCAAATGAGGGCTGAGGCTGAAAACGCTGCTGCGCCGCAAATCCTGATTACTTCCTGGCTCCAGGGAGCAGGCGGAATTGAAACTCACCTGCTCAACCTGGCAGGCGTTCTGGTGGAGAGCGGCGCCCACGTGTGGGTAGCCGCCCGGGTGTGCAAGAAAAATGTCCCGCTTGAAGCCGCGGCGCCGCGCTTGCCGGTTAGGTTCATCAAGACGCCGTTTGACCGCAATACCCGGCGCCTGAGGCTTTCTACCATGTGGGCCATGGCAGCCTGGCCGCTGCATTTCCGCGGGCGCCGCTTCGATGCCATTCTCACCACCGAAAGCGGCGCGTTCACCCGCTTTCTTCGCCGATTTCTTAAGCCTGGCAGCAGAGTGGTCGGAATGTATGCCGGCGAACCA
>JAFAIN010000350.1 GCA_019236695.1 Acidobacteriota bacterium
CGTTCTGGATTTTTTCTTGCAGCAGGGTGATGGCGTAAATCAGTTGCTCGGGGCGCGGCGGGCAGCCTGGAACGTAGATATCGACGGGGATCACCTGGTTCACGCTTTGCACCAGCGCGTAGTTCTGAAAGACGCCGCCAGAGGTAGCGCACGCGCCCATGGAGATGACCCACTTCGGCTCGGGCATCTGCTCCCAGAGCTGCCTTACCACCGGCGCCATCTTCTGTGACACCCGCCCGGCAATGATCATCAGGTCCGATTGTCGCGGTGAGGGGCGAAACACCTCGGCGCCGAACCGGGCAATATCGAATCGCGAGGCGCCCATTGCCATCATCTCGATGGCGCAGCACGCCAGCCCGAAAGTCATGGGCCACAGTGAATTCTTCCTTACCCAGTTCACGGCGCGGTCCAGCGTGGTGAGAATCATCCCCTCCGGCTGGCCCCCGCCGCCGTAGGTGGCATAGGCCGTCCGGCGCGCATCGTGTTCGCTGCCTATCAGGTTCTCGAAGCGCTCATGGCCCGATTCTTTATTCATGTGCCTTCATTATATGGGAGGTCCGTCAGGGGCAGGGCTACCACTGGCTGTAGGGGGTGCCTTCGGTTGAGGCGCCGGTCGCTCCGCTGTGGATGTCGCTGATGCCGGGCTGCGTTTGATCCACCGTCATCAACGTGTCCTCATTCACCACCTGCCACGTTTCGGATGAGCCGGTAATCGGGTCTTTGGGAATGATCTTGAGGTAGCCGGAATCCACAAGCTCCTGAAGGCTTTGCGGGGCACGCTTCTTGTCGAGCGTGTACTGGTCGATGGCATTGCGCATAACGTAGAGGTCATCGCGCAGCACGGTTTCACGCGCATGGAGGATGCTCTGCTGGTACCGGGGAGCGGCAAATCCCATCAGGATTACGATGATCGAGATAACGATCATCAGCTCCAGCAGGGTGAATCCGAATTGGCGAGTCTTGCGCGTACCCTTTATCCTCCCGCCGCAATGGGCGGATTTGCAAGCTTACGATAGGCTCATACCAGCCGTCGTTGCGCCCGCCCAAACGGGCGAGCTACCAGTCTGAGTACTTTGTGCCATCGAGCGCAGTGCCCGTGGATTTGCTGTACACGTCAAAGACGTCCTGGCCGCCCCAGCTTCCCGAATCCGGGTCATCCTGCACGGAGCGCAAGCCCCAATCATTGTTTCCGGTCATAGGATCAATCGGAATGCGCCTCAGGAAGCGCAGCTTTGACCCATTGACGTCAACTCCGTCCACCAGTGTCTGCAGGTCGGGCGGGTAGCCTTCGCTGCCGAGTTTGATCTGGAAAGCGCCCCGGTCGGCTGCGTCCTTGTAACGGTCAATGGCATCGCGCATGTCCCACAGCGCGCGATGCAATTCGTCCTCGCGCTCCCGCTGGATGCGAACCCGGACAACCGGCAGGGCCACGGTGGTCAGGATCATCATGATCGTGATGGCGGTAATCAGCTCAACCAGGGTCATGCCTGATTGCGAAAGTGCCGAACTGCGCAATTGCCGAATTGGCTTTGCTTCCCTGGAGAAATCGGTTTGATGATGCCGCCCCGATGCTGGGCTGAAGTGGGCAGTGCTCTCAGCGCAATTCCGCAATTCGGCACTTCGGCAATTCGGCAATGGCATCATTTCACCGTCACCTGTGCCGGCGTGCTTGTAATTGAAACCGGCTGGTTGGCGGCATCACGCGCGCCGACGCGACTGAACGTTAGAGTGCTTCTGCCGCCGCTCTTGGCCAGAAAGGTCAGCGTGAAGACCGGACCATCACCGCTGATGCCGCCGGCGTTTGGCGGGCGCGAGGCCGTGAGCATCACGCTTCCGGAATCAGCATCGGGCCGGGCAGTGAGCACCACTACCTGCTGATCGCGCTGCAGCAGCGTGGAATTTGACTGGTTCAGCAACTGTAACTGCCGGGGGTCGTATTTCACTTCGGAGCTGAATGAGAACAGATTCCGGGCGTTGTGGGCCACTACGTTCACCGTAAAAGTGCTGCCCACGGGAATTGAGATGTCGGGCGGATCGAATCCTGCAACTGTCGCGGGCTGGGCTGCAGCGCCCGGAGCGGGCTGCGAACCGGTCGCTTCGGCCGCCCGTGCTTGCGCCTGGCCCATGGCCGGCGGCAAGGCCTGCTGCGCACCTGCAGGCGGCTGCTGAACCGGCTGCTGCTGCCCCGCGGGCGATGGGGTTGTACGCACCGGCACGCTCGTGGCGTTCTGTGTCCCCGAGGGCATGGAAGTCGAAGGAGGCGCAGCTACGCCGCCAGGTCCGGTCTGCGTGGTTGCGCCCTGAGTTGTTCCCTGTGCCGTTCCCTGAGTTTGTGAGGGTGGCGCAGCGGTGGACTGGCGAAGCTCAATCACCTGGCTGGTTCCAATATCGAGCGGCCGCAGGTTGGCTTCGTTGTACACCGTGCCGCGAACAATGTGCGGGATCAGCGCGAACACCAGCTCATTCTGTATCCGCTCGACATTGCTCTGGGAAAACAGATACTTCAGGATGGGAACGTTGGCCAGTCCCGGGATTCCGGAGAGGTTGTTGATGTCCTGGTCTTCCAGGATGCCGCCCAGAAGGTTTACCTCGCCGTCGCGCAACCGGATTTCCTGGTCGGCCTTGCGCTGGCCGATTACGGGCTCCTGAATGCCTCCGATGTTCTGGTAGCTCGTGACAGAGGAAATTTCCAGCGTCATCTTCAGGGTGACTTCATGCTCGCTGCTGTGCACGTGCGGCGTAACGGTGATGTTGACGCCGACGTCGAGGTATGTGAACTGCGTATTCACCAGCGGATTAATGCCCACGCCGCCTACCCCTGCCTGATACGAGCCGCTGGCAACGGGAATGCGGTTTCCAATTTTCAGCTCGGCTTTCTGGCCGTCGGATGAGCGCAACTGCGGCCGCTGCAGAATTTTCGTCTTGCTGTCGCTGAACAGAAAATTTGCGGTGGCGGCCGGCAGGGTGACCACGAAATTAGTGGCATTCAGGTTTGCGAACTGGTTCAGGTTGATCTGCCCGGTGGAGTTGGTCCCCGTATTCGTGCTGCCGGTGCCCGTGCTGGAACTGCTGGAAGAGTTCGTGGTGTTGTTAACGTTGCTCTGCAGCGCCACGGTCGCGCTGGTCGGCGGCTGAATGCCCAGGTTTCGCAGCTTGTCGCGCGAAACCTGCATCACGATAACGTCCACCACGATCTCATTGGGCGCGCGGTCGAAATCTTGAATCAGCTTCTCCGCCAAAGCCACCTGGTCCGGCGTCCCTCTGACGACGATGGCACTCTGCGAAGCAACAGCCACAAGGTGCTGCAGATCGAGCACCGAGCGAAGGCTGTTCACCACTTCCTGCAGTTCGGTTGGCTGGTTCAGGTTCGAGAGAAAGAAGGTCTTCAGAACATTCTGCTCGAGCTCGCGGCGCTTGTTCTGGGTGTCGGAGGCAATATAGATGGTGTTAGGTGTAACCACCCGCCAGAATGTCTTCGAGAGCAGAGCAATAACGTTTAGCGCTTCCTGCAGATTAACGCCATTGAGATCGATGGCGATGGGCTTCGACTGGAACTCCGGATCGAACAGGACGTTGATACCGGCCATTTGGCCTACAGTGGTGTAGATCCGCTTGGCATCTTCGGTTGCGCGGATGGTGATGGGCGCGGCGGCAATGGGAGCGAGTTCGGCCGGCGTTGCCGCGTGCGAGATCATGCGCCCAAGGACGTCCTCAGGGGGTTTCGGCGTCTGGGAAGGAGGCGCCGACGCCTCCTCCATCATCTTCTGCGTGCGGGCGATTTCCTGTTGCGCTATGGAACTGGAAGGATCCTCCTGAGCTGCCAGTTGGAACTCAGCCAGCGAGTCCTGCAGCTTGCCCGATTCGCGCAGGAGTTGCCCTTTGTGCACGTGCGAAGCGGAAGCCAGGAAGCGGATTCGCTGGAATGAAGCCTTATACCGCAAATCTTCCGGCTTTTTGTCGTAGGCCTGCTTGTAGAACTGGTAGGCCTGCTCATAGTCGTCGCGGGCTTCCGCCTCGCGGCCTTTGTTGTACAGGGACTTAGCGCTGTCGGCCGCCCGGAGAGGAGCAGCCGGGAGCAAGCAAAGCGCCAGAACGACACACAGCATCCTCAAAAGGGCCGTTTTGCTCATTCCATTGCCATAAATGGCCGAAGAGGGGCGCAAAGTAGGGATTATACACTTTGAAAACAGCAACATGCCCGCAAGAGCCCGAGGCTCATTTGTGGAGACAGGTTGAGCCCGGCCCGCGTTCCCAAAGGCGACGAAATCCGCGGCCGGCCGGGCACCGAGTACCGGGCACGGTATAAAGGAACTGCAATGGCCCGGCCACCCGCGATGACCAATCCCGCCCCGGCGCGCAGCGCGAAGCGCGATCCCGTTGCGACGGGTGAGCGCGATGCGGCAGTGAATCGCGCCGCCTCCCACAACTACGAACTGCAGGAGCGGATTGAATGCGGCGTGGTTCTGATGGGGAGCGAAGTGAAATCAATTCGCGCCGGCCGTGCAAACCTGAAGGATGCTTATGGGTTGGTGAAGGATGGGGAACTGTGGCTGCTCAACCTGCACATTGGAAGCTATGAGAATGCTGGGTACTCGCATCATGAGCCCACGCGAACGCGAAAGCTGCTGGCGAAGCGGGATGAAATCCGCAAACTGATCGGTAAAACGCAGCAGCGCGGCATGGCGCTGGTGCCCACGCGAATGTACTTTCGCAAGGGAAAGGTGAAAGTAGAACTCGCGCTGGGCCGCGGCAAACAGTTGTGGGACAAGCGTGAAACGGAGCGCCGCCGCACTGCAGAACGGGAGGCGCGCGAGGCCGTTGCCCGGGCGCGGAAGTCGTGAGGTGTTTCACGTACCGCCAAAGAGTTCCAGGAAACCGTTCTGGAACCACGTGCGCTTGGTGCATTTTCCCGGCCAGGGAATCGGGCTGAGGGTCCGCCAATCAACCCGCGGTCGGTGATAATCTTACGGAGGCAAGTCGTTTCCCTGGTTTCCTGATCAGCATTTTCGATTTGGCGG
This sequence comes from Acidobacteriota bacterium, assembly GCA_019236695.1. Taxonomy (GTDB): domain Bacteria; phylum Acidobacteriota; class Terriglobia; order Terriglobales; family Acidobacteriaceae; genus JAFAIN01. Next base: position 5,019 of record JAFAIN010000350.1, read on the forward strand.
GAATGAACATACTCAAGAGCGCCGGCGAGTGGCTTGCGAGCAGGCCTTGGCGGATTCTTGCCGTCACCGTTGCGCTCACGGTATTGCCGCTGGGCGTTTTCGTAGCCGCCGCCCACGATCTTTTTGTAAGAGAAGTGACTGCGCGAACCGTGGCGGCGAGCGCCCAGCAGGGCCGCGTGTTCGGCCTTGTAATTGAGCAACACCTGACGCAACAGAGAAGGTTCGTGGAATCAATTGCGCTCCGGCCCGACGTTGTGAGCAACTGGGCGAGCAGCGATTATGCGCGTCTTACGGCCACGCTCGACCAGCTCCGGTCGCTTCATCCGGATTTTTTTGGATTTGGCGTCTGCGATGTGCGAGGGGTTCTGCGGGTTTCATCGCCGCCGCCGCAGGCGCCCGCTTATCTCGGCCAGGACCTGACCTCAAGGCCGTGGTATGCGCCGGTGGCCGCCGCCTGGAGGCCTTACGTTTCCCCGGTGTTCAACAGCGTGCGGGCCGGCAAGCCGCTGGTGGTTGCCATTGCGGTTCCGATCTTTGTGGCAGGCAAGCCTTCGGCCATTCTGGTTGCGGCGCAGACGCTCGACGAAGTGGCCCACCCTGTGTACTCGCTGCTGAGTCCGGAGAATTACGCCAATGTAACGTTCGTGGATCAACAGCACCAGGTATTCGGAGCGCAGCGCGGCAGCGCGCATATCGACCTGATGTCATTCGATCCGGCTGCCCTCTCGGCGTTAATGAACGATCGCCCGGGCACCGGCCGCGTGCTGCAAATTGGCGGCAAAGAGCACATTGCCGAATATTCGCCCATTGCATCGCTCGGCTGGGGTGTGCTGATCCAGGCGCCCAGTTCACTGATTGGGCCGGCAGTGTGGTCCCTGGAGAAGAATGTCGCCGTGCTCGCCGTTATGATTCTGCTGCTGGCGACGGGGGGAGGCGCTTTAGTGGCTTACCTCTTCAAGCGATGGCGTGACCGCGAACAGGTGTATTTCGCGCAGATCGAAGGGCAGAACCGCGAGCTTGAGTTGCGCAATCGGACCATTGAGAATGCCAACCAGCTCAAGACAAGATTCCTGGCCACCGTGAGCCACGAACTGCGCACGCCTCTTAATGCCGTGCTTGGGTTTGCCACCCTGTTGACCGAGGAGCCGGCGCTGCCGCCGAAGCCGCAGCGATGGGCGGCTCATATTCGCGAAGGCGGCCGCCACTTGCTCCAACTGGTGAATGATCTGCTCGATATTTCGAAAATGGAAGCCGGCCGCCTGGAGCTGAACCCCGAAGTGTTTTCAGTGGAAGCCATCGTTCCGCAGGTTACGGCGACGCTGGGACCCATGCTGCAGGCAAGGAATATAAGGCTGCGTGTGGAAGTGCAGCCGGGCCTTACGCTGCGTGCCGATCAGACGCGATTCCGGCAAATCCTGTATAACCTGCTGAGCAACGCTGTGAAGTTCACGCCGATGGGAGGCGATGTGGGCGTGAAAGCTCTCCGCCAGGGCGATGCGTTGTTGATGGAGGTGCGGGATACCGGCATCGGCATTCGTCCCGAAGACCAGGAGGCTATTTTCGAGGAGTTCAGCCAGCGTTCTATCAGCGAAACAAGCTCGCCTGGAACCGGCCTGGGGTTGGCAATCACCAGGCGTCTGGTAGAGCAGCATGGGGGACACTTGTGGGTGAACAGCGCGGTGGGGCAGGGGAGTTGTTTCAGCTTCACGATTCCGCTGGGTTGCGAACACGAGGAGAACCAGTTTGCTGTGCGGGCGCAGGAGCCCGAGGGTCTGCAGGCCGGCCCAAACCCGTAGCCCAAATGCCGGTCTTGCAGTGGAAAGCCAACCAGTAAGTCAGGAGCGAATTCGTGGCCCGGGCCCCGATGAAAACCATACTTGTAGCCGACGACAACGAAGCGAACCGGGAATTGGTGACGATTATTCTGGAACGCGAAGGCTATCGCGTGATCGGCGCGGCCAACGGGCGCGAGGCCCTGGACCTGTTCCAGCAGCAGAAGCCGGACCTTGTTCTCCTCGATATCCACATGCCCGAAATGAATGGCTATGATGCCGTCCGTGCGATGCGCGCGCAAAGCCCGGTTCGAGTGCTGCCCATGGTGGCGCTGACCGCATCGGCAATGCCCGGGGATTCGGATGAAGCGATGAGCCATGGTTTCGACGCTTACCTCGCGAAACCTTACGAAATCAGCACAGTGATCGCGCTGGTGAAGCAAATGCTCAATGATCCGAGCGAATACTGAATAGCGGATGGCGAATAGCGACCTCATATGAATGCAAACCTCTCGTTTGATCCGATTTCGCAAATCGAAACCGAGTGCCTGGCGATTGCGGTGGTGGATGAAAGCAGCGGAAGCGATCCGAAACCGCGTTTGTTGACGGCTGATACGGCAGTACAGCAGGCAGCAGCCGAGCTGCTTGCCTCGGGCGAAGTGACCGGGCGGCTATTTGAAACCGTGATGGTGCATCGGCCGAACGGCCTTAAGGCCCGGCGGTTGCTGCTGGTGGGCGGCGGCAAGCACAGGAATTTTTCCGCATACGAGCTGCGCAAAGTGGCGGGCGCGGCGGCCAGGTTCTTGAAGCCGAAATCCATTCGCCGCATGACGTTCGCGGCCCCCGATGCCTGGGATGGAACTGCTGACCAGGCCGCGCAGAGCACCACCGTGGCCGAGCGCCGTGGGCTGCCGGAGGCGGTCAAGGCCATTGTCGAAGGCGCATACGTGGCCGATTTTGATCCTGATTTTTACCGCAGCGACCGCAAGGATCAGCACCTGGATGAGGTGACGGTTGCGGTGGCAGGAAACCCGGATCGCGCAGCCCTCGAGCGTGCGCTCGATGAAGGCCGCATTATCGGCGAATCGCAGAATTTTACCCGGGAACTGGTGAATGAGCCCGGCAATCGCATGACGCCCACCATCCTGGCGCGCCGCGCCGGCGAGATGGTGCAGGAAACGGCCGGACGCCTGAACGGCGCGCGCTTCGGCATTGAGGTCCTCGGAGGAGAGAAGATTCGGGAGCTCAAGATGGGCGCCTTCTGGAGCGTGGCGCAGGGGTCGGACGAGCCGCCTGCTCTGATTGTCATCCGCTACGAACCCGAAGGCGCTTCCCCGGCAGCCACAGTTGGCCTGGTAGGGAAGGGCATCACGTTCGATACCGGAGGCATCTCCATCAAGCCGGCCGACGGCATGGAGAAGATGAAGTATGACATGGCCGGGGGAGCGGCCATGCTGGGCGCGGTGCGCGCCATAGCGCAGCTCGGCTTAAAGGTTCGCGTAATCGCTCTGGTTTGCGCAAGCGAGAACATGCCCTCCGGCAAGGCTCAGAAGCCGGGTGACGTGCAGATTGCCATGTCGGGCAAATCCATCGAGATCATCAATACCGATGCGGAAGGCCGCCTGGTGCTGGCTGACGGCTTGCATTATGCCCGCCAGCTCGGCGCCACTCATCTGGTGGATGCGGCCACCCTCACCGGGGCCTGCGTGGTGGCGCTGGGAGGAGTGAATGCCGGGGTCTTTGCCAACAATGAGGAAATGTTTCAGCGCTTTGCCGCCGCCCTGGCGTTTGCGGGCGAAAAGATGTGGCGTATGCCGCTCGACGAAGAATACAAGGAGCAGATTCGCAGCGGCATTGCCGATATTCAGAACACCGGAGGCCGCGGAGCCGGCGCCGTAACGGCTGCCATGTTCCTGAAAGAGTTCGTGGACGATGCTCCGTGGATTCACCTCGATATCGCCGGCACCGCCTGGGTGGATGACAACAAGGCCTGGATCGCCAAAGGTCCGTCAGGGGTGGCAGTGCGCTCGCTGGTGGAGTTTGTGCGCGGATTTGAAGGGAGCTAGCGGTGTGTCGCGCTCGAAATGCAGATCCCTCCCCTTCGGCAAGCTCAGGGTCGGGATGACA
>JAFAIN010000047.1 GCA_019236695.1 Acidobacteriota bacterium
AGAATTCCTGGACGATGCGAACGCTCCCGGCTGCCCGGGATTCTTCGCCCCCGCCGCGCGGGCTCTGCAGAGACTCAACTCGCAAGTGCTTTCGATAGAGGGCCCTGGAACTGGACGGCGAATCGAACACCGGGGTGTAGGAGCGGGGCGCGGCGGTTGGATCTGCGTGCGATGTCGCGGTGTAAGCACTGTGGGGGTCCTTCGCCCGCCGTGGCGGGCTCAGGATGACAGTGATTTTTTGCTGAGTGATTGGGACCATCATGGGCCAGGCAGTTCCTGCTCGTACACCGGCGGCTTCTCTGACTGGTCTTTGATCTTTGGTCTTTGGGCACAGGAATTGCATCTAACTGGGAAATTACATATTTTTTTTCAGGGAGCTGCTGGAGATGTGCAATCCCAACGACCCGATTCTGCTGGTGGAGGACGAACCGACTGATGCCATCCTGTTCCGCCGGGCACTGGAGAGAAACGGGATACGGCAGACGCCAGTGATCGTTTCGAATGGCGAGGAAGCCATTCAGTACCTGCAAGGAAGCGGAGGTTATGCGGACCGGCAGCGGCACCCGATGCCCTCGATCATTGTGCTGGACATCAAGATGCCGCGGCGCTCGGGATTTGAGGTGCTGGACTGGATTCGATCGCGGCCTGACGCGCTAAGGAACTTGCCGGTGGTGATGTTGTCATCGTCGGCCCTGGCCACGGATGTTACGGCGGCCCTGGACAAGGGCGCGAATTCCTACGTTTCGAAGCCGGCGACGACAGAGGAATACACACGTATGGCGGCAGCATTTGCTGCATTCTGGATGAATTACCACGAACAGGCGAGTTGCCCGAGGTTTGTGCGGCAGTAGGGCAGGGCGGGAGTGCGAAAGTGCGGAAGGGCCAGGGCCGAAGTGCGAAACTGCGGAAGTGCGAAAGTGCGGAATTTTTAGGGCGATGGGCGGGAAGGTGACGACGCTGGGAATAGGATCTCCGCACAGTGTGAAGCTGCCGGCTTGCCGGGGATTCTTCGCCCGCCCAGCGGGCTCAGAATGACAAAATAGCATGGCTAGCTGACTGGGTTGCTGGCTGACTGGGAAAACCGCATCCTGGCGGAACGACCCGCGGACAGAGTTCCGAGCCAGTCAGCCATTCAGCCAGTCAGCCATTCAGCCAGTCAGCCATTCAGCCAGTCAGCCATTCCTCCAGTTGCATCCAACCGGGAGGCAGGCGTATGCTGCCGCCGGATTCATGGCTGCCCCAGCCCAGCTTGATTCCCCAGGGCTCGTGTCCCGAGGCCTTGCGGAACGATATTCGGCCGTCCGGGGCTGGACGGAGAAGCTCGCCGAAGGGCTGAGCCCCGAAGACCAGATGGTGCAATCGTGTTTTGAGGCGAGCCCGGTGAAGTGGCACCGGGCGCACACGAGCTGGTTTTTCGAAACCTTTCTGCTGGCCCCGCACCTCGCGGGATATTGCGCGGTTGATGAACGCTTCCGCTACCTTTTCAACTCCTATTACGACCATGTAGGCGAGCGGCCGGAGCGCGGCACGCGAGGGATGATTTCGCGCCCGGACGCCGCGGAAATTGCCGTGTACCGGCGGCGCGTGGACGAGGCAATGCAGCAACTGCTGCTCGGCGATGGCCGGCCGGAGATTGCGCAACTGGTGGAACTGGGGCTGAACCATGAGCAACAGCACCAGGAGCTGATGGTTACGGACATCAAGCACGCATTCTGGACCAACCCGCTGCGGCCGGCATACTGGGCGACGAGGGAGACGGCGGCAAACTCGACGGCAGCGGCAGCGGAATGGCTGGAATTCGAGGGAGGGGTGGCGGAAGCAGGCCATGGGGGCGAAGGGTTTGCCTTTGACAATGAAAGACCGCGGCACCGGGTGCTGCTGAATGACTTCCTGCTTGGGGGACGGCTTGTAACCAACGGCGAATACATGCAGTTCATGGCTGATGGCGGCTATGCCACCCCGACACTCTGGCTGTCGGAGGGGTGGGAGGCGGTGCGCACGAACCGGTGGCAGGCGCCGCTGTACTGGGAAGAGCGAGACGGCAAGTGGTTTTGTTTTACGTGCGGAGGCATGCGCGAGCTCGATGCGGACGAGCCGGTAAGCCACGTGAGCCTTTTTGAGGCTGACGCCTACGCCCGCTGGCGGGGCGCGCGGCTTGCGACCGAATTCGAATGGGAGCACGCAGCGGCACGGGAATCCGAAGCCGCGGCCCGGGGCAACCTGCTGGAGCGGGAGCATCTGCATCCGGCACCGGCATGCGGCTCGGCCCAGTTCTTCGGCGATTGCTGGGAGTGGACGTCGAGTTCGTATGGACCGTACCCGGGGTTCAGGCCGGCCGCGGGGGCGCTGGGCGAATACAACGGCAAATTCATGTGCAACCAGTACGTGCTGCGCGGCGGTTCCTGCGCGACGCCACAATCGCACATCCGGCCCAGCTACCGGAATTTCTTTCCGGCAGTAACGCGCTGGCAGTTCTCGGGCATCCGGCTGGCCAAGGACGGAGGTTCATCCGCCGGCGCGGCTGAGGCCCGGACGCGAGGGCGGGCGTAATGTCAGCCAGGGCAATACCGGCGCTTTCGGCGGTGGCTGAAGAGGCCTGGCGCGGGTTGAGGGCTGAGCCCAAAAGGCTGCCCGCATGGCTGTTTTACGATGATGCGGGATCAGCGCTGTTCCAGGAGATTACCCGGCTGCCGGAGTACTACCTGACGCGAACCGAGCTAGGCATTTTCAAGCAGCACGGCGCCGAAATTATGGCGGCGGCGGGGAGCGGCTCGGGGGCAGGGCCGCTGATTCTCACGGAGCTGGGGGCGGGCTCGGCGGAAAAGACGGGAGTGCTGATCGGGTGCGCGCTGCAGCAGGCCGCAGCCGTGGTGTATGAGCCGGTGGACGTTTCGACTGGAGCGCTGAAAGGCGCAACCGCGCGGTTGCGCAAACGCTGGCCGCAGTTGCGCCTGAAACCCGTTATTGCCGATTACACCAACGGATTTCGGCTGCCGGGCCGGGATGGCGGCGCGCGGCGCGTGGTGTTGTGGATCGGCTCAAGCATTGGGAATTTCGAGCGCGCGGACGCGGCACGAATCCTGGGCAAGGTGCGGCGCCGCCTGCAACCGGGAGATGCGCTCCTGCTGGGGGCTGACCTTGGCCCTTCCCGCAGCAAGCAGGCAGCGGCGATTGTGGCGGCATACAACGACCGGGCCGGGGTTACGGCCAGGTTCAACCGCAACCTGCTGGCACGTTTGAATCGCGAACTGGAAGCCGATTTCGAAGACAGCGGCTTCCGCCACATTGCGGAATGGAATGCAGCCGAATCGCGCATTGAAATCTATCTGGAGAGCCGCCGCCGCCAGGAAGTGGCGCTGCGATCGCTTGGGCTCACAGTACGCTTTGCGGCCGGCGAGCGAATGCATACCGAGAACAGCCATAAGTACCGCCCGGGAGAGCTTGAAGGGATGCTGGGCGAGGCCGGATTTACGGTGATGCAGACCTGGCATGATCCGAGGCGATGGTTTGCGGTGATCTTCGGCAAGGCGGAGTGAGGGAAATTGCGGAATTGCGGAAGTGCGGAATTGCGGAATTTTCCGGAGCCGCTCGCGAAGCGAGCGAAGGTTCGCCCATGGCGTGAGGCATGGGAAAAACCGGCGATCGATCCAAGCTCGCGAAGCGAGCGGAAGAAATGCCTTCCCGGTTTCTGTCGCCCTCTTCGAGGGCTCGAGGTTCATTTGCCGTTTCCCTGGGCTTACGCCCAGGGCTAGTCTCTTCCGCCCGCTTCGCGGGCTGCCGGTTCCCTGGGTTTACGCCAAGGCTAGTCTATTCCGCCCGCCGCGGCGGGCTGCACCAGCGGCTCGGGAAAATTTCGCACTTCCGCACTTTCGCACTTTCGCACTTTTCAAATTCGGCAATTCGGCAATTCCGCAGTTCGGCAATCCCTCTATCGCCCCCGGCGATAGACTGTAAACGTGGGGAGAGAAGCTCGCGAATTCGCCGGCGAGGTGGTGCGTACGCT
>JAFAIN010000075.1 GCA_019236695.1 Acidobacteriota bacterium
CGACCACAATGCCTGCGAAAATCAGCAGCGACATGCCGTTGCCGACTCCGCGATCCGTAATCTGTTCCCCGAGCCACATGATGAACACGCTGCCGGTCGTAAGCGTCAGCATGGTCATGAGCACGAATCCGACGCCCGGGTCTAAAACGTAAGGGGTGCCGGCCGCGGTGCCCTTTTCCAGCGCATACGCGATGCCCAGCGACTGCAGCGCGCTCAGCAGCAGGGTGAGGTAGCGGGTCCACTGCGTAATTTTTTTCCGCCCCAGTTCGCCTTCGGTCTGCAGCCGGGCCAGCGGCTCATACACCACGGTCAGCAACTGCAGAATGATCGAGGCGGTGATGTAGGGCATGATGCCCAGCGCGAACACCGTCAACTGGCGCATGCCGCGCCCGCTGAACAGATCCACCAGGCCCAGAAACCCGCCCTGGTTCTGGTTGAAGAACTGTTCCAGCACGGTGCGATTGATGCCGGGGGTGGGAATATGCCCGCCCAGGCGATACACAAACAGCATGGCCAGCGTGAACAGCACACGCTTGCGCAGATCGGGAATACGGAAGATATTGGCTAACTTCTCAAACATAAAACACCACTGGCCAGTTGCCGGATCTTAGCTGCCATTTTGCCTGCAGGCTTCCAGACTGACAACTGGAAACCGGCAACTGGCGATTACAGGGTTTCTGCCTTGCCGCCGGCCGCCGCAATCTTTTCCTGCGCCGACTTCGAGAACCTGTGGGCCCGCACCGTCACCGCCGATTTCAACTCGCCGCCTCCGAGCACTTTGACCAGCTCAGATTTGCCGGCAATACCCGCCGCGGCCAGGAAGTCAGGATCGATAATCTGGCCCGGGTGGCGTTCGGCCAGCGCGGCGATGCGATCCAGGTTCACAACCGCATATTCGGTCTTGAAGATGTTGGTGAACCCGCGTTTCGGCAGCCTGCGATGCAACGGCATCTGCCCGCCCTCGAAGCCGCGCAGCAGGCGCGAACCCGAGCGCGAACCCTGGCCTTTGTGGCCGCGCGTCGAGGTCTTGCCCATGCCCGAACCCATTCCGCGGCCCACGCGTTTACGTTTTTCGCTGGCCCCACTGGGGGCGCTTAAGCTCGATAGATTCATCTGTATTTGCTCTCTGGAACGCTCCCGGTTTCTGCCATGACTCCTGGGGCCGGAAGTTAGTTCACGATTTTCACCAGGTGCGGCACTTTTGCCACCATGCCGCGAATGGAAGGTGAGTCTTCACGCTCAATCGTCTGATTCAGGCGCGTAAACCCGAGCCCCCGGATGACCTTCTTGTGCTTTTCAGGAGCAGCAATGGCCGAACGCACCCACTGCAGCCGTAGGTTGGCTTGCCTTGCGGTTTTAGCCGGCATTTTTACAGCTCCTGGGCGGCCTTGCCGCGAACTGCGGCCACCGCCTCGCGATCGCGCAACTTCTCCAGCGCGTTGAAAGTGGCCTTGATGACGTTGTGGGGATTAGTGGTGCCGATCGATTTGGTCAGCACATTCTGCACGCCCGCCGAGGTCATCTCCGCGCGCACCGCGCCGCCGGCAATTACCCCCGTGCCTTCCGACGCCGGCTTGAGCAATACCTGCCCGGAACCGAACCGGCCCAGCACGATGTGCGGAATGGTGGATTGCGTCAGCGCCACCCGGCGCAGATTCTTTTTGGCGGCCTCAATGCCCTTGCGGATCGCCTGAGGCACTTCTTTCGCCTTGCCGGCGCCATAGCCCACGACTGCGGCCGAAGGATCGCCCACCACGACGAGGGCGGCGAACGACAGGTTCTTGCCCCCCTTCACCACTTTGGTTACGCGGTTGATGGCCACAACCTGGTCTTTCAGGTTGTACTGCCCGGGATCAAGACGCTTTCTGCTTGCTCTAGTTGCCATCTCGTTAAAACTCCAGTCCGGCCTCGCGAGCCGCGTCCGCCAGGGCCTTCACCCTGCCGTGATAAAGGTACCCGCCACGATCAAAAATCACTTTTGCCAATCCTTTTTCCCGGGCGCGCTCAGCCAGCTTTTTGCCGACGGCCTTCGCAGCCGCCACATTGCCGCCCGTGGGCCGCTTTCCGTCGCCCCCTTCGGCGCCTTCCAGCGAGTTGGCGCTGACCAGCGTAATGCCCCCGCGATCATCGATCAGTTGGGCGTAGATGTGGTTCAGCGAGCGGTAAACGTTCAGGCGCGGCCGCTCCGAAGTGCCGGCAATGCGGTTGCGAATACGCTCATGCACCTTCTGGCGAACATCGTTCTTGGAACTGCGTTCGATCATGGTTCCACCGATTTGCAATTTTGAAATTTGGGATTTCGAAATTTGCCGATTTACTTGGCTCCCGTCTTTCCTACTTTCTTCTTCAGCCTCTCGCCGGCGTATCGCACGCCCTTGTTCTTGTACGGATCCGGGGGGCGCAGGGAGCGCATCTCGGCCGCCACCTGGCCCACCTTCTGGCGGTCAATGCCGCTTATGGTCAGGCGCGTCTGCTTGGGGTCCACCGCAGCTTCGATTCCGGAAGGCAGTGGATACTCGATGGGGTGAGAGAAGCCGAGCGTAAACACCACCGTCCCCTTGCCTTTCATTTCGGCGCGATAGCCAATGCCCACGATCTCGAGTTCCTTCGTCCAGCCCCGGGTTACGCCTTCCACAGCATTGTTGACCAGGGCCCGCGCCAGGCCGTGCAGCGCCGCCTGCGAATCATTCTCGCGGCCGGCGACGATATGGCCATCCTGCTGCTGCACCGTAATGCCCTCCGGAACGCGCGTCTCGAGCTGCCCTTTGGGCCCCTTCACCGAGATCGCCGAGCCCTTGATGGTGACCTGCACGCCCGAAGGGACGGCAATCGGTTTTTTGCCTATTCGTGACATAGAAAGCTCCGGGCTACCAGATCTCGCAGAGGATTTCGCCGCCTACGCCCCGCTTGCGGGCATCACGGCCGGTCATGACTCCGCGCGGCGTTGTAAGGATGTTGATCCCCAGGCCGCCCAGCACCCGGGGAATTTCATTGCGCCCCACATAAACGCGGCAGCCGGGGCGCGACACGCGCTGCACGCTGGAAATTGCGGGATCGTTGTTCGACCCGTACTTCAAATACACGCGCAGCACGCGCTTGCCTTCTTCCTCGGCAGCCTTGAAATTGCTGATGTAGCCTTCTTCCTTGAGAATGCGGGCAATTTCCAGCTTCAGCTTGGAAGCCGGAACATCCACCTTCTGCTGGCGCGCGCCAATTGCGTTGCGCACGCGCGTGAGGAAATCCGCCACCGGATCGGTCAAATTCATCTCTGCATTCTCCTTGCCCGTCTCCCGGGCCTGCGGCCCGGGACTGCGGCAAATCCGTTTGTCCTGACGGCGCAGGTTCGGGAATACCGGCTTCAGCCGGCAGCCAGGAACCGGCGCCTTCGCTCACCAACTCGACTTCGAAACCCCGGGAATCTCCCCGCGCAGCGCGAGCTGACGGAAACACAGCCGGCAGATGCCGAAGCGGCGCAGAAACGCGCGCGGCCGCCCGCACAGGCCGCAGCGGTTGTGCCTGCGGCTGGAGAACTTGGGCTTCTTTTTGTCTTTTTCGATCTTTGCTGTCGTTGCCATGACGGAATCTGGTATCTCGCAGTTTTAATTTTGAACTTTCAATGGTTCCAATGTTCCCCAACCGCCCCCTGCCTCCCTCATGCCCGGAACGGCATGCCCAGCGCCCGCAGCAGCGTGCGCGCCTGGTTGTCGTCAGCGGCAGTGGTGACAATGGTGACGTTCATGCCTTTCAGCTTCTCCACTTTGGCGTAATCAATCTCCGGGAAGATAAGCTGATCGCGCATGCCCAGGGTGTAATTTCCGCGCCCGTCAAATGATTTTGTCGAAACGCCACGGAAGTCGCGCACGCGGGGCAGCGCCACATTCACCAGGCGGTCAAAAAACTCGTACATGCGGTCGCCGCGC
>JAFAIN010000260.1 GCA_019236695.1 Acidobacteriota bacterium
CGCCATAGTGTGGATGCAAACCTCGTGCGCGCCGTCATCAAGGTGGAATCCAACTTCAACCCCAACGCGGTTTCCCGGAAAGGGGCCATGGGGCTGATGCAGCTCATGCCTGCAACTGCCCGCGAGCTCAACGTAAGTGATCCTTTCGATCCGGAGCAGAATCTCGAGGCCGGCGTGCGCCATTTGAAATCGCTGCTTGAAACCAATTCCGGCGATGTGCCGCGCACCCTGGCCGCGTACAACGCGGGCCAGGGCGCGGTAGCGCGCAGTGGCGGCATTCCACCCTATGCCGAAACGCGCAACTACGTGCGGCAGATTACGCATCTTTATGGCAGCGGCTCCGGAACCGGTGAATCACTGGCGGGTAGGACCGGCGGGGAAAGGCTTCGTGGCGGCGCAGCAGGCACCCAGCAGCATTGGGCCCCCGCTCCGCGCCCCCTGAGGATCGCGCATGAAGGTGACGGCACTCCGACATTGACCAATGTGTACTGACTCCCCGCCTCCGGCCCCGGGCGCGACCACCGCCGCCACCACGCTGGCCAGAGTGTGTGGTTGGGTGGCCGTGCTTTTCCTGGCCACGCTCGCAGGTGCACAAAATTCCGAGGAGCGTCCCACCGTTCGGGGCATCCGTCACTGGTCCACAGCCGGCTATACGCGTATCTCCATCGACCTTGACCGTCAGGTGAAATATGAAGTTGGCGAGGTGTCCGCGCCGCAGCGCGTGTACTTCGACTTGCCTGAGGTGTTTCTGGCCAGTGGACCCAATCCCAGGACCTACGACATTGATGACGGCCTGGTGAAACGCGTTCGCGTCGCAATGTTCTCGCCGAGCAAGGCGCGCGTGGTGATTGAACTCAGCGCCCCCGGGGATTACAGCCCTGTCATTCTGCCCAACCCCTGGCGCATTCTCGTGGAAGTGCGGCCAAGGCATGCTTCCGAAGAGCAGGCAAATCCGCGACCTTCTGAACCGAAGATCGTGGCTTCCCCCTACAGCCTTCCCAACTCCCTGCCGGCCCAGCCGCCTGTTGCCGCCGCGTCGCAAACTCAGGCCGGGGGCCGCGGCGACGTAACTGTCGCGCCTTTTGCCATTGCCGGCCAGGAACCGGAGTTGCTCGCCCGCGGCCCGCAGGTCCCTGACCAGCCGGCTTGGGACCACCAAAGAAAAGCTCAGGAAAACAAGCTGAAATCCGGCACGCAGCCCGGCGACCGCCCGCAGGCTACGGAGGTCGCGCGGGCGAGGGCCGATGGCCCTGCGCAGCCGGTTGCCGCCCGGCCTGAACCCGCCGCAGGCGGCGTGGCATCCGCTTCTGCGGCGCACAATGAGCCGCCTCTAGCGGCAGGCCCGGCCCGCGAAGCCCGCCCCACCTCCACGGGAGAGCGTTCTCTTACCCGCGTGCTTGGTCTGAAGATTAGCCGCATCGTGATTGATGCCGGCCATGGCGGCCATGACACCGGCACCCTGGGACCAACCGGCTACAGCGAAAAGGATCTGGTGCTCGACGTTGCCTTGCGCCTTGGGAAGCTTCTCGAGAGCCGCATGGGAGCTGAGGTCATCTACACGCGCGAAGACGATACCTTCATCCCGCTGGAAGAGCGCACCGCCATTGCCAACCACGCGGGCGCCGATCTGTTCCTTTCCATTCATGCCAATTCATCACCCGATCCCTCCGCCCGCGGCGTTGAAACGTATTACCTGAACTTCAGCGGCTCCGGTGAATCGCTGCAGGTCGCCGCGCGCGAAAACGCCAGCTCGCAGAAAACCGTGCATGAATTGCAGGACCTGCTGAGGAACATTGCGCTGAATGAAAAGCTCGAGGAATCGCGCGAGTTCGCCGGCAACATCCAGCGCTCGCTCTGGACGGGAGAGGTGGCCAAAGCCCCCGGGCTGCGCAACCGCGGAGTGAAAAAAGCCCCGTTTGTCGTCCTCATCGGGGCGCACATGCCTTCCGTGCTCGCCGAAATTTCCTTTGTCAGCAATCCCGCAGATGAGCGGCGCCTTCGCACCCCCGAATACCGCCAGCGCATTGCCGAATCTCTCTACCGCGGAATCTCCCGGTATGCCACTGGCCTCGGCGGCGTAAAGCTGGCGTCAAACGGTTCGCCCAAGCCCTCCGGCCCCACCGTGGCCGCAACCCCCGGCCGCCAGAACCGATAACCGCACTCGCGCTGCCATCTCGAATGAAGTGAGAGTATTCCCCTGCGGGAGAGCACGAGAGCAATACTCACGAGAGCAATACTAAAGCTGCTGTATCCATGACCCGCTCTGTCATCCTGAGTCCGCCGCAGCGGACGAAGGACCCCCGCAAGGCTTGCACCGGTAGCGCGGCTTGGAGATCCTCCCCTCAGGCTTTTCTGCTGAGCCAGGTCGTATGTAGCGCAGAGAGATATAGCAACCTTACTTCCCCTTTAACGTATTCCCTTCATCCCACCGGCAGTTGCCAGCCTGCCGCCGCTGCCCGCGTTCGTCGTTGCTCGATCCAGCCCAGCCACTCGCTGATTCCGGCCCCGGTTTTGCATGACATCTCAATTACGTCGCCGTCGGGCCGCATTTTGCGAATATTCTCCCGCGCCAATGCCAGATCGAAGCTGACGTAAGGAAGCAGATCGATTTTGTTTACGATGCAGAGCTCTGCCTTCGAAAAAATCGAGGGGTACTTCAGCGGCTTGTCTTCCCCCTCGGTTACGCTGAGCAGAACGACCTTCGCCTGTTCACCCAGGTCATAACTCGAAGGGCACACCAGGTTGCCCACGTTCTCAATGAAGAGCATCTCCAGCGGAGCCGCACACTCGGGTTCGCTGAATCCGCCGGATTCGAACCATGCCGCGCCTTTCGCTCCATCCACCGGCGCCTGATAGTTGTTCAGCGGTAGTTCGCCGGCCCAGCTATGGCCGGCTCGCGGCCAGCTTTCCAGCGCCCGGGCAATCATGCGGGCATCCAGGTGGCAGGCGCCGCCGGTCGTGATCTGCTTTGCGGGAAAACCCGCTGCACCAAGGCGGCGGGCGTCATTGTCAGTCTGAATGTCTCCCGTAAGCACTGCTACCCGTAAATCGCGCGGCAGCGCTTCAAGCGTCCGTTCCAGTACTGACGTCTTGCCGGATCCGGGAGAGCTGATCAGGTTGAGCGCCAGCGTGCCCCCTTCCGCGAAGCGCTCCCGCAGTTCGGCCGCCAGCCGCTGGTTCTCGCTCAGCACTTTTTCCTTCATCGCAATCGTCGTCATGCTTCTTCCACCTCGATGTAGGCGATGTCCAGTTCATCACCCGAGATCAGTGCCGTGTTCAGCGCCCCGCAGTACGGGCATGCGGTATCGAAATCCAGCACGGCGAATTCGCGCGCGCACGCCGCGCAATGGTGTCGCCGCCTGCAGTAGTCCACATCCAGCAGCAGCTTCTCCCACGCCGTGTCTTTCACAAGCGCTTCAAAGCCGAAGGCCAGCGCCTCGCGGTCTACCCCGGAAATTTCCCCCAGCCGTATGCCCACCGCCGAAGGGCGCGCTCCTCCGTGCCGCCGCATCTCCACCGCTACGCGGTCCAGGATGGCCTGCGCAATCGAGAGCTCGTGCAAGCTCTTATCGTGGGCTCTGGCCGCGCCCCTGGCTGTGACGTGCGACACAGGAGAGCTGAACAGCCGGATGGCTGAGTCGCGCCCGCTCTCACACAACGCCCGGCGCCTGGGTAGCTATGCAGCTCAGTAGCCATGTAGCCATACCGCGTCGATAAAAGGTTTTTCCCCACGCAGCGCGTGAACATCGAGGCGTGACGCTGGTCACTGTCGCATCGCGGCCCCTGCTGCGACATTCGCTGCAACGCCGCCGTTGATCTTGCCGGGTTTCAAACCGGCACCGCGGCGGCGTTATTCCCGGTTTCATCTCTCGCCGCAGGAGGGCACATGGCCCACTCGGATTCCCGCACAATCGAGAATCATCTCCGAATGTCCGGAGTGTCGCGCCGCGATTTCGTGCGGCTTTGTTCAGCCCTCATGGTCACCGCACCCGCCGGGCTGGCGCTCACCAGCACGAATTCGGTTGACGAGTTGGCGAAAGCGGTCGGGCATACGCCACGGCCCTCCGTCATCTGGCTGCATTTTCAGGAGTGCACCGGATGCACCGAAACCCTGCTGCGCACTTCAGCGCCTGACGTTGGCCACCTGATTCTTGACGTCATCTCGCTCGACTACCACGAAACGTTGATGGCCGCCGCCGGTGACCAGGCCGAGCAGGCTCTCCATGCTGCCATGCAGAAGAATTCGGGCAGGTATGTGCTGGTGGCTGAAGGCTCCATTCCGTTGAAAGACAACGGAGGTTACCTCGAACTCGGCCGCCGGCGCGGCCTTGAGGTCCTGAAGGAAGCCGCTTCCGGCGCTGCGGCCATCGTAGCCATCGGCTCGTGTGCATCTTGGGGAGGCGTGCAATCCTCGGGCGAGAATCCTACGGGCGCGGTGGGCGTTGACTCGATCATCAAAGACAAGCCCATCATCAATCTCCCGGGATGCCCGCCCAATCCTTACACCTTGCTCGCCGTCGTTCTCGAATACGCCACCATGGGCAGGATCCCGGCCCTCGATTCCCTGAAGCGGCCGCTGTTCGCCTATAGCCGGGTCATTCACGACAATTGCCCGCGCCGCGCGCACTTCGATGCCGGCCGCTTCGCGCAGGCTTTTGGCGATGATGGCCATCGCCAGGGCTGGTGCCTCTTCAAGTTGGGCTGCAAGGGTCCTCTCACCCACGGCGCCTGCGCCACCCGGCACTTCAACGAGGTTCCGGATGTGTGGCCTATCGGCATCGGCGCCCCTTGCGTCGGCTGCACCGAAAAAGCCGTCGCATTCACCATGCCGGTGTTTCAGACGGTCGATCTGCACAGCATTCCGGCCACCGCGCCCGATACCTACGCCCCCATCTACACGCCGCAGGGCCATATCAGCTCGGCGGCTACAGGTCTTGCAGGCTTGATCGGCGGCGCGCTGGTCGGCGCCGGCATCATGGCTTCCCGCCGGCTTCGCACGCCTGAAGGCGGCGAGAAGCCCGGAGAGGAGTGAGCCATGGGCATCTCCAGGCGGTCCTTGTTCAAGGTTGTTGCCGCAGCGGGCGCCGGCTCGGCTGCTTCCGCGCTCGCGCCGCTGAAAGCGCGCGCCGATCAGGCAGCCACCTCCGATGAAACCATCGGCATGCTTTACGACTCCACCAAATGCACCGGATGCAAAGCCTGTATGGCCGCGTGCAACCAGGCCAACGGCATCAGCCCCGATACAGAAACCAGCGGCGGCCGGGCCCACATGCCCGTCGATCTCAACGAGCACACCCTCAACATCATCAAGGTGTACCAGGATTCGTCCACCGGCGATCACGCCTACATCAAGCGCCAGTGCATGCACTGTGTTGACCCCGCATGTGTCACTGCCTGCATGCTCGGCGCCATGAAGAAGCGTTCCGATGGCGTCGTGACCTACGACCCGTCATTGTGCATCGGCTGCCGCTACTGCGAAATGGGCTGCCCCTTCAACGTGCCCAAATTCGAATGGTCGAAGACGGCTCCAAAGATCGTGAAATGCCAGCTTTGCCGCGACCGGCTCGCGCTCGGAAAGCAGCCGGCCTGCACCGAGGTTTGCCCGGCTGGGGCGGTCATTTTTGGGAAACGAAAGGACCTCCTCGTCGAAGCCCACAATCGCCTGGATTCGAATCCCGGGCGTTACCTCCCCAAAGTCTATGGGGAACACGACGCCGGCGGCACTCAAGTGCTCTACCTGGCGTGCGTGGGCTTCGACAAGCTGGGGCTTCCCTCCTACGGCAATCAGCCTGTGCCGCACACCGTGGATGCCGTGCAGCACGCCATTTACCAGGGCTTTGTCGCTCCCGTTGCGCTCTATGGAGTTCTGGCAGGAGTGATCTGGCGAAATCGCAAGCGTGCCGGCGAAACCGGCGAGCAAAGTGAGCAGCCGTAATTCGTAATGCGGGTCCGGCCGCTTCGGCCGGTGAGGGAGGAACAACCGTGAACGCCCAGGAACAAGCGCGGCCCGTCGGCGGCCGGATTCTTACTCCCCCATTTCTGGCGCTCACCGCTCTCGCCGCTCTCAGCGCCGTACTCATCCTCTGGCGCTTTGTCGCCGGCCTGGGCGCTTCCACTGCGCTGAATGATGGATATCCCTGGGGACTCTGGATCGCCTTTGACGTCGTTACCGGTACCGCGCTGGCCTGCGGCGGCTATGCCGTTGCCCTTCTTGTGTACGTCCTCAATCGCGGCCGCTATCACACCCTGGTCCGCCCTGCCCTGGTGACCAGCGCTCTCGGCTACTCCATTGCCGGGCTCTCCGTCGCTATCGATGTTGGCCGGCCCTGGCTCATCTGGAAGGTGCCGCTCTTCTTCTGGCATTGGAACCACCGCTCGGTTCTGCTCGAAGTTGCCATGTGCATCATGCTCTACACGCTGGTCGCCTGGATTGAACTCTCGCCCGCCTTCCTGGAACGCGGGGAAACCAGCTCGAACCCGAAAGTGCGGAGCTTCAGCCGCAAAGTCCTGCCCGCCGTAAGGCGCGGCCTGCCTTTCTTCATCGCGTTCGGGCTCCTGCTCCCCACCATGCACCAGTCTTCCCTGGGTTCGCTGCTGCTGCTCAGTGGACCGCGCCTGAACGCCCTGTGGAACACGCCGCTGCTGCCGCTGCTCTTCCTGCTCTCGTGCCTCGCAATGGGCTACGGCGCCGTCATCATCGAGAGCACCCTCTCATCGCGCTTTCTCGGCCGGCCGCTCGAGCTCATGATGCTGAGCCGCCTCAGCCGGGTAATGGCCTGGATCCTGAGCGTTTATCTTGCCATTCGCATTTGCGATCTCTTTGTCCGCAATTCACTGCTGGCGGCGCTTTTCCGTTTCGATCTGTTCAGCATCATGACCTGGGTTGAGCTGGCCCTCCTCGCCGGACCTATCGTCCTGCTGGCCTCTTCTGAACGGCGGCGCGATCCCGGAAATTTATTCCTGGCAGCCATGCTCTTGCTGCTCGGCGGCGCGCTTTACCGCTTCGATGTATATCTGGTCGCCTTTCAGCCGGGTCCGCAATGGTCCTATTTCCCGAGCGTCACTGAAATTCTTATTACCACCGGGTTGGTTGCGGGTGAAATTGCGGCTTACATCGCGCTGATAAAGCTTTTCCCCATCCTGAGCGGCAGGAAACCCACAGCGCCGGCGCGCGCTGCTGTCCTCGGGCGGAGTTACATGACTGCGGATTAATACGCCTGCGGAGGTTTGATCATGTCCAAGCGCATCACCATTGATCCCATTACCCGAATCGAGGGCCACCTCCGGATTGATGTCGAGGTGGAAAACGCTGCCGTCTCCGATGCCTGGGCTTCGTGCACCATGTGGCGGGGCATCGAGCGCATTCTGCAAGGCCGCGACCCGCGTGATGCCTGGCTGTTCACCCAGCGCTTCTGCGGCGTCTGCACCACCGTGCATGCCATTGCCAGCGTGCGCGCCGTCGAAGACGCGCTCAAGCTGCAGGTGCCCCCCAACGCCGAGTACATCCGCAACCTCATCCTTATCGCGCATGCCTTGCACGATCATGTGGTGCACTTCTACCAGCTCTCCGCACTGGATTGGGTTGACGTGCTGCAGATCCCCAAAGCCGACCCTGCCAAAACCGCCGCGCTGGCCGAGAGCCTTTCCCCCTGGACGCGCAATTCCCGCCAGGAGTTCAAAGCTGCCCAGGACAAGGTGAAGGCCGTCGCCGCCGGCGGCCAACTCGGAATTCTCGCCAATGGTTACTGGGGCCACCCCGCCATGCGGCTGAGCCCGGAAGTCAACCTGCTGGCCTTCGCGCATTATCTGCAGGCGCTGGAATATCAGCGCAAGGCGCTGCAGGTGGTCGGCATTCTCGGCGGTAAGACGCCGCATATCCAGAACCTCACCGTCGGCGGCGTCGAGAATGCCATCAACCTCGACGGCCAGGGCGCGCTCAACATGGACCGCCTCGTCTCCATCAAGAGCCTGCTCGATGAAATCACGCGCTTCGTCCATGAGGTGTACTTCGTTGACGTTTGCGCCATCGCCGCCATGTACCCGGAGTGGTTCTCCATTGGCAGCGGCGTTCAAAATTATCTGGCTGTCCCTGATCTCCCCATCAACGGACGCTACGACCTCCCCGGCGGCTACATCAAGGGTGGCGACCTGGCCGCAGTCGTTCCTTTCAAGACGGCTGCAGATTCGATCTTCCGCCAGTCCGTCACCGAAGACGTAACCCATGCCTACTATCGGGGCAATAAGCCTCTTCATCCCTGGAAAGGCGAGACCGATCCCGACTTCACCGGTTGGACCGCCGAGGGCAAATACACCTGGGTCAAGGCGCCTCGATTCGAAGGCCGGCCCGCACAGGTTGGCCCCCTGGCCCAGGTGCTGGTCGGGTTCGCCCAGGGCGACCCGCTCACGAAGAAGTGGGCTACGGCTGCGCTGGCTGGCGTTGCTGCCGTATCGAAGACCAATGTTTCGCCCGCCGCGCTGCATTCCACGCTGGGCCGCCACGCCGCACGTGCCATCCGCTGTTCCATGCTCGCCGATCTTGCCCAGAAACACTGGCAGGCGCTGGTGGAGAACATTGGCAAAGGCGACACCAGCACCTGGAACGCACCCACATTCCCCCGCGGAGAAGTCGAAGGCGTGGGCACTCACGAAGCGCCGCGCGGAACGCTGTCCCACTGGGTTGTCATCAGCGACGGCAAGATAAAGAATTACCAGGCGGTCGTGCCCTCAACCTGGAATGCCAGCCCCCGCGACGCGAATGGCGCCCACGGCCCTTACGAAGCTGCGCTATTGCGTACACCTCTCGCCCGCCCTGAGCAGCCGCTCGAAGTGCTGCGCACGGTGCATTCCTTTGATCCATGCATGGCCTGCGCCTGCCATGCCTTCGATCCTTCCGGCCGGCAGATTGCGCAGGTGAAG
>JAFAIN010000083.1 GCA_019236695.1 Acidobacteriota bacterium
CTTCACCGGGTGGCTGCGGTCGTCGTACTTGCCGAAGATCATTTTCCCGGCGGTGGTCTGGAGAACCGAAGTCACGGCAATATCGACGTTGCGGCCGATCATGCGCCGCGCATTGTCCACCACAACCATAGTGCCGTCATCCAGGTAAGCCACGCCCTGGTTGTATTCCTTGCCTTCCTTGAGCACAAACACCTTCATGATCTCGCCGGGGAGCACGATGGGCTTGAGCGAGTTGGCCAGTTCGTTGATATTCAGCACTTCTACGCCCTGAAGCTGGGCGACTTTGTTCAGGTTGAAGTCATTGGTAATAATCTTGGATTCGTATTGCTTGGCCAGCTCGATCAGCTTCATATCGACATCGCGGACGGAAGGGAAATCATCCTCGACAATCTGCACGGTGAGCCGTGAAATTTTCTGAATGCGCTGCAGCACGTCGAGCCCCCGCCGGCCGCGATTGCGCTTCAGCGAATCGGCCGAATCCGCCACCAGTTGCAGCTCGCGCAGCACGAACTGCGGAATGACGATCACGCCATCGAGGAACCCGGTTTCGGCAATGTCGGCAATGCGGCCATCAATGATTACGCTGGTGTCGAGAATCTTGCAGCTCTTGCGGCCCTGCTTTTCGCCTCCGAATACCCCGCCCAGCGCCGAGAGGTTGAGCAGGTCGCCCTTGTTTGCTCCCACGATCAGGCCTACATAGGCCATCAGCAGCATGACAAAAAGCTCAAAGAAATGCTGGGTGTTGCCGGTTGGAATGCTGCTGTGGATGACCAGGCTGAACAGGTAGGCGCCGATGATGCCCAGGATGCTGCCGATAGCCGCGCCGATGAGCCGCCTGAGGCTCACGAGCCGCAGCCTGGACTCGAACAGAACCACCAGCAAGGCCAGCAGAACGCCGGCGCCAACCGCATATGGCGGCTTCAGCCCGAACGGCTGGAGGTGGTAGCAGACAGTCGCCAGGATAATGAGGAAAAGAACGCGTACAAGGATCAGGTCCATGCGGACCTCCTTCAGGAACGAGCCCCCCACAAGCGGCGAGGCCGTTCAGGCGAAAACGCGCCGGGGCACGTGGCGGGCTTCCGCCGGAATATGCGGGGCGTATGAATTCGGGCGCCATCCCAGCGAACCCAGGACCAGGCTCACGGGAGGCCCGGCGATGATACAGGGGCCCCGCTGCACATTGTGCTGAATGCTGTAAAGCCGGTTCGGCCGTTTCGCTGCCCCCAGGCCGCATCGGTAGGGCAGAGTATATACCACTCGGAGCCGGCCGAGGGGCGGGCAGCGGCCGCCGGCCCCCAGTTCGCCTGCTGCTATTTTGCCTCGGTGGAGAGCACGTCGTAGTAGTAGTTGGCGATGGCGCGTTTGGGAGCCTGTGGTATTTTCCCGAGCGAAACCTTCTGCTCGAGCGTCTTGTTCCCGGCCAGCGTCGCGCTTCCCAGGCGCACAATCTTTCCATCCGCAAGCTCCGCGTAAACCGGAACCACCATCTTGAAATCATCTCCTACATTCGATTGCGTGAGCTTCAGCTTCAGCATGGTGTTGCCGTTCTCATTTTCAAAGCTTGATTCCAGGTTGTAGGCAGGGAGCGCGGTCCCATATACGTATTCATTGAAGAACCAGTCCATGCGGTGATTGCGGTCAAGGTCCATCGAGGGCAGCATGTGTTTTTCAACCATGGCCTTGAAGTCCTCGGTGGTGGCAATCCGGTTGGCGTAGGTGGCGGTGAAATCCTGCATCATCTGACGGAAGGGAACGTCGCCGTTCTTCGGATCGGTCATCATCTGCCGGAGCATATGCAGAATGTATGCGCCCTTGGGGTAGATGAGGTTGAATCCAATCGAGCCGAACTTTTCGTTGCTCACGCGGTAACCCAGGTTTACCGGGCCCGCATCAATGGCGCGCCAGCCCATGCCGTTCTTTTCGGTAAGGAACTGGCGCCGAAATTTCCAGAAATCGAGATACATTTTTGGATCTTTGGCATAGACCTTTTCGACATAGAGGGAAGCGGAGAATTCCGCAAACCCCTCGCTCATCCACTGGTCGCGGTAGGAGTCAAAGCCCACGGTGTGCCCCCACCACTGGTGGGCGATTTCGTGCGGGCCAACCGTTTCCCAGTATCGCTGCCGAATGCTCTCGCCCACCAGCACGTGCCGCTGCTGGTCATCCAGATATGCGCAGATGGGCAGATAGACGAGATACGGCCACGACTGCCCGAATCCGCATGTCGCCTGGGGCGTCATGGCCACATGGGAATAGCTCAGCGGGCCGAAATAGTTGGTGTAGATCTGCACTGCAAGGTCCGCCTCCGCCAGAGGCTTCTCCATCAGTGAGACCGTGCTCAGGCTCCCCAGCGTGCCACCCTGTAGCCCCTGAAACATATCGGGCACTTCTTCATTGGCAAAGGACTGCACCACTATGGGCGGTTTATCGAGCGTGAAATCCTTCTCTTTGAACTTTCCGAAGTTAAAGCCTGCTGTGGCCTGCGGCTTCTCGGAAATCCAGGTGGAAACGTTCTGGTTGCCTTCGGTGGATTCGCTCAACCGCTTCCCGGTGGCCACCATGGTCATGCCCTTGGGGATGCGGAACTGCATTTCATATTCGGCATAGTCGCCAAACGGAACTGCGGCATTGGTGGGGAACCAGTCATCGCGAGCGACCGGAAAATAAGTTCCGCCGCCGGTGTTGAGCACCGCTTCTTTCCCGCTGTAACGGGTGCGGATCGTAAAGCTTTCGCCGGCGTTCAGCGGCCGAGGAAGGATGACGTAGAAGTTGGGGTCATCAAACTTCTCTTCCTGAATAAAGCTGAGCGGCTGCCCGGAGGAATC
The DNA here is from genome assembly GCA_019236695.1 of Acidobacteriota bacterium. Classification (GTDB taxonomy): domain Bacteria; phylum Acidobacteriota; class Terriglobia; order Terriglobales; family Acidobacteriaceae; genus JAFAIN01. Next base: position 2,826 of record JAFAIN010000083.1, read on the forward strand.
GGTGACGCCCTGCACGCGAAGGGAAGCGAAGAGAGCAAACGCCGCCACGCGGGTGCCATCGCGCCCGGCCAGGAAAGTTGTGGTGGCATCGCCATCGAGCTTGCCGCTGCGCTCGATCTGGGTTGCGAGCTTCTGCTTCTGGATGTCGATTCCTCCGGCAAGCTCGCCTTTGCCGTACCCGCCGGATTCAGTGGAGAGGTGGAACGACGCCCAGACTACATCCTTCATCGTGTCATAGGTCAGGAATGCAACCTCTTCCGGGGCAACGTCCACGCGCTGGTGCGTGCCTTCCGGCACGCCGCTCACCACCATATTGATCCCGTTCGGGTCAATGATGAACATTTCCTTCGAGCTGTACTTCCTGCCTTTGATCAGGGCGGCGAAGTAGCCGCCCGGCGAGGGGCTCAGCACATCTTCCAGCAGGCGCCCGGCAATGTTGTAGTGGAAGCGCTTGCGATACACATCATTCATTTCGCCCAGCAGCCCGGCCGGGCATGCCCCGCCTGCGCCGCTGGCGTGCTTCCTGATTTCATCGTAGGTGCCGTCGCCGAAGCGCATCGCAAGCTCGGTGAAGTCTTCGTGCAAGCCCTCGTTGTCGCGCGTCAGGTTAAACAGGAAGCGCTGCTCAATCGGGAGTGGAGGGTTCAGGCTGAAGCTGCCTTCCCCGGAAAATACCGCCCCGGTTACCTTGCCATTGACCGGTGGGGTAAAGCAGACCGTTCCGGTTTTCAGCACCAGCCTGCCGGCATCTCTCTGCAGCACCAGGCCAGTGACCGAAATGGCATCGCTCGCGGCGGTGATATTTCGGAGCGCCCGGTAGTTGGCATCCGAGTTCGGCGCCGGCGGAGCCGGTGTTTGCGCGGATGCAGCCATAGACGCGAGCAGCGCCGCGAGCAGCGCCGCCAGCCACGCCAGTTTGTTCATAGGAGCAACCTCGGGAAGAAAACCTGAATCGGGAAGAGACGCCTGAATCTACCCCGCGCGGCATGGCGTGTCAATTCAGGTTACCCCTGGGATTGAAAACTGAACGACGCCGCGGACGCAGAGGATACAGGAATGGTCCACCCGTCGGCGTCCACTGCGTCCTCTGCCTCGCTGGTTTTGAAGCCTGGGTTCAGTACTTAGGCACCGTAGGATCGATGCGGTCGGCCCAGGCCAGAATGCCGCCGGCGAGGTTCTGGACCTTGCGGAAGCCTGCCTGGCGAAGGAAATCGACCGCCTTGGCGCTGCGCACGCCGGAGCGGCAGTGCACCACGATTTCGCGGCTGCTATCGAGCTCGTGCACCCGCCTGGGCACCTCGCCCAGCGGCATGAGGTGGCCGCCGAGGTTGCAGATCTGGTATTCGTGCGGCTCGCGGACATCCAGGATAAACAGGCGATCGCCGCGGTCTAGGCGCAGCTTCAATTCTTCCACCTGCATTTCGGGCACTGCCGCGGCTGCCGGCTTCTCTTCCCCGCGGATGCCGCAAAACTCGTTGTAATCGATGAGGGCGTGGATGCTGCGATTGGGGCCGCACATGGGGCAGTCAGGGTTTTTACGCAGTTTGAGCTCGCGGAACCGCATTCCCAGCGAATCCACGAGCAGCAGGCGGCCGACCAGCGGCTCGCCCCGGCCGAGGATCAGCTTGATCACTTCCGTCGCCTGGATTACGCCGAGCAGCCCCGGCAGGATGCCGAGCACTCCACCTTCGGCGCAGGATGGCACCAACCCGGGAGGGGGCGGCTCGGGATAGAGGCAGCGGTAGCACGGCCCAGGGTTGGCGGCAAAAACGCTGGCCTGGCCTTCAAAGCGGAAGATTGAGGCGTAGACGTTGGGCTTTCCGCTGAGCACGCACGCATCGTTGACCAGGTAGCGTGTAGGGAAGTTGTCCGTACCATCGGCAATAATGTCGAAAGCAGCAAAGAGTTCGAGCGCATTCTGGCTGGTGAGCCGCGTGTCAAATGGCTTCACCTCGACGTAAGGATTTATGGAATGGATGCGCTCCATGGCCGATTGCAATTTCGGCCGGCCCACGCTTTCGGTGCCATGAATAATCTGGCGCTGCAGGTTGGTGAAATCCACAACGTCGAAATCCACCATACCGAGCGTGCCCACGCCCGCCGCGGCCAGATAGAGCGCCAGCGGCGAGCCCAGCCCGCCCGCGCCAATGCAGAGAACGCGCGCGGCCTTCAGCTTCTGCTGGCCCTCCATGCCCACCTCGGGCATGATCAGGTGCCGCGAGTAGCGCAGAATCTCGTCGTTGGTGAGCGTGGCGGGCGGCGAGGCGAGTGCAGCCATAGGTTTTTCCCGGTTTGGAAACAGCGATCAGTTGCCCGTAGGAACGATTCCCTTATTCTCCACCATCAGGATCACGGTGCGCTGGGGCGCGCGCGTCCGGTGCACCACACCCCGGGGCACCACCGTTCCCTGCCGCGCAGTCAGCGCGATGGTGCGCCCTTCGAGATCGATGAGCAACTCACCCTCGACCACGTAGAAAAATTCGTCATCCTCATCGTGCTTGTGCCAGTGATACTCGCCCTGCACCACGCCCAGGCGCACCACCGAATCGTTTACCCGGCACAGCGTCTGGTTGTACCACTTGTGGGGGCACGATTGCGACAGAGCCTTCTCGTCAATCAGTTCGAGCGGCTGGTGCAGAATGTTGAGCAGCGTAACGTAGGGGTATGGCTCGGGGGCGGAGGCGCTTCCACCGGCGATGGAAGGCACAATCGAGATGCTGTCGCCTTCGGCGAGCGGCGTATTGTCGCGCTCCAGGTAGCGAATGTCTTCATCGTTCACGTACACGTTGACGAAAGCGCGCAGGCGTCCATCTTCGCCGTAGAGATGCCTTCGCAGGTCGGGATACTGCCGCGTGAGTTCGCCCAGCGCGTCTGCCACCGAGCGGCCGCTCACTTCAATGCTGGGCTTGCCTTCCGCGTATTGCCGCAGCGGGGTTGGAATATGAACTCGGGTCGCAACGCTCTTCATGGAATAACTCCTTCTGGCCGGAAGAAATAATGATGTGCGGGAAAGGCGAAAGATTCAGCTCAACAGGCGCGGGACTTGCGCATTCGCTCGCTTTGAGGTTCCGGGCGATCGGATTCGGGGGCGCGCGCCATGGCGGGCATCGCCATGGGAGCCACTTCCAGCCGCTCGTCCTCGAAGCGTTTGTCTTCCTCGGTTGTGCCGGCCAGCGCGAACGAGTTCGTGCG
>JAFAIN010000325.1 GCA_019236695.1 Acidobacteriota bacterium
GCTGCCGAAGCTCCGCCTGCGAATTCCGCTGCTCCCCAGGCTTGCGAGCCGATAGTGGCGACAATCCTGCCTGCGGCTTCGAGTGCGGCTTCGGATTCTTCTTCTGCCCGGCCCGGGCGGGTTACGTACAGGGCGGCGATCCCGGCAGACGCTTCGCGACAATACCCGCAAGGGGTTGCGGTGTTCTACGTGGAGCCCTTGAACGACAGCGGGCGCGGAGCAGGTTTTTCAAATCCGGTTGCCGTGCCGCTTGCGCCGGCGCCGCCGGTTCCGCAGGACGTGAAGGCCGTGGTAACAAAAAAAGCCATTGTCATCCATTGGTCGCCGGTAGAGGTTGAGGCCGGCAACGGATGGCGCCTCGCCGGCTTCCGGGTGGAGCGGGCACTCAAGAATGCCAAAGGCCCGGACGAGCGCCTTTTTGTTGCGTATGACTCACCGGCGAATGGAGGCCTGGAAGACACCCAGTTTGCGTGGGACAAGACATATGACTTCAGGGTTGCGGCGGTCACCGGAGTATTCGACGCGAGCGGAAATCAAACGGCTGAGGTTCAGGGCGACTGGTCATCCACTGCTGAAGTGGTTACGCGCGACATATTTCCGCCGGCGCAGCCCTCCGGGTTGCAGGCCGTGTTTACCGCGTTGGGATCGCAGCGCTTCATCGATCTTACGTGGCTTCCGGTGACGGAGTTGGACCTGGCGGGCTACCACATTTTTCGCCGCACGGAAGGCTCGCCCGCCGAGCGGATCGATGCCCAACTGGTGAAAGCTCCCGCTTTTCGCGATGCCGACATTCTGCCGGGCCGCCGATACGTTTATTCCGTTTCTGCAGTGGACCAGCATGGCAACGAGAGCCCGCGTTCGGCGGAAACCAGCGAGGCCACGCCGCCTTAAAAGCGGCATGCGGTTGTGTTATTCTGCCTCGCGTTCCCACCCATGAGATATTGCCGATTCGATCTGATGACGGGGAGCTGTTATCGCCTGGTGGAGTTGCTGGACGACCAGGAGACGGTGACACGGGCCATCGATTTGCCCATTGAACGGCGGCAGCGAGCCACGCCGCAGGAGACGCTTGACCTTGATCCGGTGCCGCTGATGGAAGCAAAGCTGCTGGCGCCCGTGATGCCTTCCAAGATTGTCTGCATTGGCCGAAACTATCGTGAGCACGCTCGCGAGTTCGGGAACGAACCTCCTGCCGAACCGTTGATCTTTCTGAAACCTCCTTCGTCGCTGAATTTCCCGGGAGGGCCCATCCGCAAGCCGAGAATTTCCCGGCGCGTGGATTTTGAAGGCGAGCTGGGGGTCGTGATCTCGAAAACGTGTTCGTACGTGCGCGACGAGGAGCCCGTGCGGCCCTACATTCTTGGTTACACCTGCGTCAATGATGTGACGGCGCGCGACCTGCAGAAGGCTGACAGCCAGTGGACCCGGGCCAAAGGCTTCGATACGTTCTGCCCGGTGGGCCCGGTGGTGAGCAACGAGCCCGATCCCTGGGCCGGCATCGAGCTTACGACCCGGGTGAACGGGGAGACCCGACAGCAGGCGAATACGCGCGACCTGATCTTTCCCATAGATGTGCTCATTCGCTATATCTCGCGCATCATGACGCTGTATCCGGGAGACCTCATTGCCACCGGAACTCCGGCAGGGGTGGGCCCGCTGAACGCCGGCGACCTCGTCGAAGTGACTTTGGAGGGCATTGGGACCCTGGTGAACGTAGTGGTGGATGAATAACCGGCTGCACCGTTCAACCGCATTTGACGGGCAGCCGCCGGCAGACGGAAAATCTCTCCGACCCTCCGGCGCGTGCATTCGCACCGCGCATGCAATTCCACTCACCGTGAAAAAGGAGGAACATATGTCGGAAAACAACAAGGCATTGGTTTGCCGCCTGCTCGAAGAGTGCGTGAACCAGGGAAATTTCAGCTCGGTTGATCAGCATGTGGGCGCCGATTACGTATATCGGGAGCCCACGGTCGGTGAAAGGCGCGGCAGGAGTGCGTTCCGCGAGTTGATCGCCATGTATCGCAACGCCATTCCGGACGTGAAAATCACAGTGGAACAACAGGTGGCCGAAGGCGACCACGTTTTGACCCGCTGGGTGGCTACCGGAACGCATCGCGGAGAGCTGTTCGGCGCAGCCGGCACCGGCAAGAGCTTGCGCGTGGAAGGTATGCTGCTCAGCCGGGTGGTGAATGGCAAGCTGGTGGAAAACGTGGAAATTTACGACACCCTGGGAATGCTGCAGCAGCTTGGGATCGTAACCGCCGCTTTGGCGAAGGCAGCGTAGTTACGCTCGGGCAGGAACCGAAGGGCGCGACGGGTCGCGCCCTTTTTATATATTGAAAGCAGGAAGACTCTTGATGCAGGCACTCAAAGCAATCGTTTGTTTGTGTATCGCGGCGCTGCCGATGGCCGCAGCCAACGAGGTAACCCGTGCGACACTGAAAAACGGACTCAGGGTCATCATCGTGCGGGATGCGCTGGCGCCGGTGGTAAGCGTGTATGACAACTACCTGGTTGGCGCCAGCGAAACGCCCAGCGGCTTCCCCGGCATGGCACACGCACAGGAGCACATGCTGTTCCGGGGGTGCGCCGGCATGACCGCCGACCAGACTGCTGCCATTTATGCGCAGCTCGGCGGCGACAACAACGCCGACACGCAACAGAGCGTGACTCAATATTTCACCACGGTTCCGGCGCGCGACCTTGAAGTCGCGCTGCATGCCGACGCAGCCTGCATGGCGGGCGCCGCGGATTCAGAGGAAGAGTGGGCGCAGGAGCGCGGCGCCATCGAACAGGAAGTGGCGCGCGACCTCTCCAACCCCAGCTACAAGCTGATTACCAGACTGAATCATGACATGTTTGCCGGCACTCCTTATGAGCACGACGCTCTGGGAACCAAGCCTTCATTCGATGCCACCACCGGCGCCATGCTGAAGAAGTTTCACGACCAGTGGTACACGCCCAGCAACGCCATACTGGTGATTGCCGGCGATGTTGATCCGGAAAAAACCGTGGCCCTGGTGCGGGAGGTTTATGAGCAGATTCCCGCACACGCCACGCTGGCCCACCCCGCAGTGAAGCTGCAGCCCGTTAAGCCGGAGAGCTTCGATATCCCGAGCAATTATCCATACGTGCTAACGGCGGTGGCCTTCCGGATGCCGGGAACAGATAGCGCGGATTTTGCGGCTGCGCGGATTCTCGCCGATGTACTGGCCAGCCAGCGCGGCGACATTTACGCGCTGGTTCCGGCAGGCAAGGCCCTGGATGCAGGCTTTCAGTTCGTTGAGAGCTACACGAAAGCCAGCATGGCCATGGCGTATGCCGTGCTGCCGGCGACTGCGAGCGCGGCTGCGACGGATGCAGCCCTGCGCAAGCTGATTTCGGCGGCGGCTTCGAAAGGGGTGCCGGCCGAGCTGGTGGATGCGGCAAAGCGCAGCGAAATCGCCGCCGCCGAATTCGAGCGCAATTCCATACCCGGCCTGGCCGAGCGCTGGAGCGAGGCCATTGCGGTGGAAGGCCGCAATTCCCCGCAGGAAGATGTGGATGCCGCAGCCAAAGTGACGCTGGCGGATGTGAATCGCGTGGCCAGGAAGTACCTGGTTGACCAGAGCGCGATTGTGGCAACCCTGGTGCCGCAAAAATCAGGCGAGGCGGTCGCCAGCAAGGGTTTCGGCGGCAGTGAAAAAGTAACCAGCGCGCCCACCAAGCCGGTAGTCCTGCCGGAGTGGGCGCAACGCGAGCTCACCAGCCTGCAGATTCCCGCATGGAACCTCCGCCCTTCCGATATCACTCTTCCGAACGGGCTGCGGCTGATCGTGCAGACCGACCGAACCAGCCCAACCGTAACCCTGGCAGGCGAGGTGCGCCAGGAACCCGACATGGAAACGGCGCCGGGCAAGGAGGGCGCCAGCAGTGTGCTGGCCGGACTGTTCTCGTACGGCACAACAACGCTCGACCGGCTGGCATTTCAAAAGGCGCTCGACGACATTGCGGCAAATGAATCGGCGGGCGCGCAATTTTCTTTGCAGGTGCTGAAGCAATACTTCGAACGCGGGGTACAACTGCTTGCCGATAATGAACTTCGCCCGGCACTGCCGGCCGAGGCCTTCCAGGTGGTGCAGCAGGAAACTGAACAGTCGGTTGCCGGAGAGATCGAGAGTCCGGGGTTTCGCTCGCAACTTGCCATGTTGAAGGGATTGCTTCCCAGGGAGGACCCCGAGCTCCGCTATGCCACGCCGCAGACCGTGCATGGGCTCACGCTGAATGACGTGAAAAGCTACTACGGAACCGCCTTTCGCCCGGATCTCACAACCATTGTCATCATCGGCGATATCACCGCAGAGGAAGCCCGCGCCGCGATTGAAAAATACTTTGCCGCATGGCAGGCAAACGGGGCGAAGCCCCCAGTGGATTATCCGGAGGTTCCCCAGAACGGCCATTCTGCGGCGGTGGTTCCCGACCCTACGAGCGTGCAGGATGCAGTAGAGCTTTCCGAAGAGCTGCCCATGAACCGGTTCAATGCCGATTACTACGCCCTTCAACTGGGAAACCACGTGCTGGGCGGCGGCTTCTATGCCACCCGCCTGTATCGCGATCTGCGGCAGCAAAACGGCTACGTGTATTACGTTTCGAACTCATTGCGCGCGGGAAAGACCAGAACGGTGTACAGCGTGCAGTATGGAGCCGACGCGGCCAACGTTTCAAAGGCGAACGCTCTGATTGTTCGCGATCTCGAGCAGATGCAAACCACCGAAGTGAGCCCCGCTGAACTGCAGCAGGCCAAGGCGCTCCTGCTGCGGCAAATTCCGCTTGCCGAGGGCAGCGAATCGAGCGTGGCCGGAGGCCTGCTTGGCCGTGCCCTGCTTGGTCTGCCGCTGGATGAGCCGGTTCGGGCGGCACAGCGGTATGACGCAATGACCGCCGCACTGATCCGGCAGGCGTTCGCAAAGTGGATCCGGCCCGGTGATTTTGTGGAAGTAGTGCGCGGGCCGGAGCCGCATTGACACACGGGCCATTGCCGAATTGCGGAATTGCCGAAGTGCCGAATTGATCCGCACTGAAGGCCTTCATTTTCCTTTATGATCCCTTGCCATATGCAACGACTCGCTCTGCTTTGTGCCATCACTCTCCTCATGGTTCCGTTCGGCGGCACGCAGGATTTTGATGTTGTGCTGCGCAATGGGCTGGTGTGCGACGGCAGCGGCTCCCCGTGCGTTGCCGGCGGCATAGTTATCAATCGCGATCGCATCGTTCGAGCCGGCGATATCGGCGGCGCCCGCGGGCGGCTCGATATCGATGTGCACCGGCAGGTCATAGCTCCCGGCTTCATCAACCTCATGTCGGGGCCCGATGGCCTGTTTGCCGATGGCCGCGGGTTGAGCGACCTGATGCAGGGCGTGACGCTGGAAATTTTCGGCGAGGGCGAATCCATGGGGCCCATCAATGACGCTATGCGTTCCGAAGCGCTGAGCCAGCAGGGGGACATTCGATACCCGATCACCTGGCACACGCTGAACGAGGGGCTGGAGGCGCTGGTAAAGCATGGAATCTCACCGAACGTCGCTTCTTTCATCGGCGCAGCCACTCCCCGGGTGTACGTGCTGGGGCGGGCCAATCGCGCTCCCACGCCGGCTGAACAGGAGCGCATGCGCCAGCTCGTGGCGCAGGCCATGCAGCAGGGGGCGCTCGGCGTAGCCTCCGCTTTGATCTACCAGCCGGGAAACTACGCCACCACCGATGAGCTGGTTGCGCTCGCGCAGGAAGCGGCAAAGTACAACGGCATTTACATTTCGCATATGCGCAACGAGGGCGATCATGAACTGGAGGCGCTAGACGAACTGACCACGATTGCCAGGCAGGCAAAGCTGCCGGCCGAGGTTTATCACCTTAAGGTGTCAGGGGCAAAGAACTGGGCAAATCTGCCGCAGGTGATCGGCAAAATCGAGGCGGCGCGCGCTGCCGGGCTCAAAATCACCGCCGACATGTACACGTATCCCGCCGGCGCAACCGGCCTGGATGGCGCCATGCCCACCTGGGTGCAGGAAGGCGGGCTGGAGGCGTGGCGCAAGAGGCTGCAGGACCCGGAGATTCGCCGGCGGGTGAAGCAGGAAATGCTCACCAGCAACAAGTACGACAACCTGCTGGCCGGCGCCGGCAGCGCCGATAAGGTTCTGCTCGTCGGCTTCAAGAGCGAAAAGCTGAAGCCGCTGACCGGCAAGACCCTGGGTGAAGTGGCTCGCATGCGGCACTCGACGCCGGAAGAAACCGCTATGGATCTTGTGGTGGAAGACGATTCGCGCGTCGAAACCATTTACTTCCTCATGAGCGAAGAGAACCTCCGCAAACAGATTGTGCTGCCCTGGGTGAGCTTCGGCGCTGATGCCGATCCGGAAGGCGTGGATGGAGTGTTCCTGAAATCGAGCACTCACCCGCGCGCGTTCGGCAATTTTGCCCGCGTATATGCGCGCTATGTTCGCGATGAAAAGCTATTGACGGTTTCGGACGCGGTAAGGAAAATGACGTCGCTGCCGGCCTCGAACCTCGGCATTGCGAACCGGGGGCTGCTGCGAGCCGGCTATTTTGCCGACCTGGCGGTATTTGATCCGGCGACCATTCAGGACCACGCCACGTTCGAAAATCCAAGGCAGTTGGCTACCGGCGTCTCGGAAGTGTTCGTGAACGGCGTCGAGGTGGTCCACGATGGAAAGCACACAGGAGCGAAACCCGGGCGAGTGGTGCGGCGCGAACGGTAGAACAGCGTAAGGGGGCACAGAACGTTTAAGAGGCGGCCGATTCGGCCGCCTCTGGGTAAGTGAAGGATCCAACTGGAAAACATTATATCGCCCCACGACTAATCGGTTCAGCTCACCGTCACGCTTGGTAAACCGTCTTGCCTGCCACGACCGTGCGCACCAGTTTGATGTCCTTGATCTTCTCCGGGTCCACGTTGTGAGGATCCTCGGCGAAGGTCACGAAATCCGCCAGCTTGCCGGCCGTGATCGAGCCTTTGAGGTCTTCCTCGCGTGTGTCAAAGGCCCCATTTAGCGTGTTCACGCGAATGGCCTCGTCCACCGTAATTCGCTGGTTCGCGCCCCATGTCTGGCCGTTCCAGCCTTTTCGGGTCACCATTCC
>JAFAIN010000138.1 GCA_019236695.1 Acidobacteriota bacterium
CGCCGATATACGATGGCTTTCGCTTGTCGAGAAAGAGATCGGTGGCGGGAGTGTTGTAGTAACGGCCGTCGCGTCTCTCCAGAAGTTTCAAGGCCGCCAGCGTGTCAAGGAAATCACGTGCACCGCGCGGATGAAGTCCCAGCCGGCCCTGCAGCGCGTGCAAGTCGCCCGGATGGCGAGCGAGCTCCGTAAACAGTCCCATCTCTACTGCGCTCAACAGCGCTTTTGACGCCCAAAACCCAAGGCCAACCTGCAGAATCTCGTCGGGGCGCGGATCGCTCATCATTTTCTCCTGATTCGAAGAGAAGCTATTGTACGAAAACACCCGCGCACGTTCGGCACCACGCTCTGCCGCCCGTTTCAGGGCTTTGGGGTGCCGTGGAGCAGCTGGTTCACACAACTCTGGCGGGCTGCGATATTGTCGTAAGCTAGATGGCGGCATCGGAAGGAGGCCCTGGGTTGCGCGACGACAATGCTCACGAACTGGTTGCCTCGGTACTGGAGCGGGAACAACTGAGCGCTGCTACGCGGGTTCCGTTTCCGCGCAAGCCGCTTACGCGCGGGCAGTTGGCGGTGCTTTGGTCCCTGCGTATTTACCTGCTCTTTATGCTGGCGGTGGTCATCTATCAGGTGTGGACGGCAACCCGGTAACGGAACGGAGGACGGAATGAGCGTGCAATGGAAGTTGGATGTGCAGGCGGCGCTGGGAGAAGCGAAACAGGCCGGGCGGCCGCTGCTCATTGATTTCAGCGCGGCGCCCGCTTGAGGCGGTTGTGTTCGGCTGGACGCCGAATCGTATCAGGACACGGAAGTGGGTGAGTTCATCAACCGCAGCTTCCTGCCGGTTGAAGCCAATATCAAAGAGCAGGCTACATGGTTCAAGCGGTTTGACGTGCCTTGGACGCCAACCGCGCTGCTGGTTGACAGCGAGGGCCGGGAGCGTTTCCGCATCGAGGGCTATTTGCCGCGCCCAGAATTTTTCCCGCAGCTAAAACTGGGGCTCGGGCGAATCGCTTTTCTGGGTAAACGATTTGCCGAAGCGGAGAGTCTCTATACCGACATCATCGAACAGCATGGCGGCTCGGCTTCCGCGGCGGAGGCCATTTACTGGCGAGGCGTAGCCCAATACAAGCGCACCAAGGATCACACCGTGCTCAACGCGGTGGCGCAGCAGTTGAACCAGCGGTTCCCGGGCAGCATCTGGACGGAGAAAGCGTCGATCTGGGGTTGAGCGCGGAGCGAATGGTGCCAAGCGACGCTCAGGCCGGCTGTGTTGGGTCGTGCCTACGGCACTGGAAGCCTGCGCCGGCTCGCCGCGCCTACGGCGCATTTTGCGTGTTCGGCACGTGGCAGGGATCGGGTGGGGTACGCCCGAAGGCCTGAACCAGTGGCTCTTCCCGGTGCTCCGCCAACTTTCCAATGTTCATTGACGAAGCCAGAATCCGGGTGAGGGCAGGCGATGGCGGCGATGGCTGCATGGCTTTCCGGCGGGAGAAGTTTGTGCCGCGCGGCGGCCCCTCCGGCGGCGACGGTGGCGGGGGCGGCAGCGTGATCATGGAAGCCAGTGAACGCCACAACACGCTGGTGCATTTCCGCTTTAACCCGGAATACAAGGCTGAACGCGGCCGCCATGGCGAAGGGTCAAACAAGACCGGCCGCGACGGCGCCGATATTGTCCTGAAGGTCCCGGTGGGCACCATCCTGTATGACGACGATACCGGCGAGAGGCTCCACGATTTTCAAGCCCCCGACGAACGCCTGGTGATCGCACGCGGCGGCCGCGGCGGCAGGGGCAATGCCCGTTTTGCCACGTCCACTCACCAGGCGCCACGGGAGTGCGAACCCGGCCGCCCCGGTGAGGAGCGGCGGTTCCGGCTCGAGCTTCGCCTGCTAGCCGACGTGGGCCTGGTCGGTTATCCCAATGTCGGCAAGAGCACGCTGATTTCACGCATCTCGGCGGCGCGGCCCAAGATTGCGGATTACCCGTTCACCACCCTCGAACCGAACCTCGGAGTGGTTTCCATCGGTGAGGCGGATGCGCCCGATCACAAGAGCTTTGTGGTAGCCGATGTACCCGGGCTGATTTCGGGCGCCCACGAGGGTGCGGGCCTGGGAACGCAATTCCTCAAGCACATTCAGCGCACGCGGCTGCTGGCGCATCTGGTGGATGTGAGCGATGCCGGCGGGCGCCCCGACCCGGTGGAGGATTTCGAGGTCATCATGAATGAGCTGGCGTCATTCGAGCCGGGCGAGGATTCGGGGCCGCCGCTGGACGCGCGGCCGATGATCGTGGTGGCATCGAAAGCGGATTCGGCAAATCCCGAGAAGCTCTCGGCGCTGAAGAAATTCGCTCGGCGCCGCAAATTACCGTTTTTCGCAATCTCAGCCGTAACCGGCGAGGGTATCGAGGAGCTGAAATACGCCATGGCACGAGGGCTGGCCGGTGCGGCCGGATAGCTGTATAGCTGTATAGCTGTATAGCTGAATAGCTGAATAGCTGTTATGGCTGGGTAGCTGGCTGGGGGGCCCTGAGCCGGGATGGCCGACGGCCTGATGGACGTGGAGACCTTCGGCCATGCAGCCACTCAGCTATGGATGCGGCGGCGAGCCGGGACTGTTGCTGGCTGCGGTACCCGGGGCGGGCGACATCTGAATCAACTGCGACCCCGGGGGCTGGCTCAGCACGAACTGATCAGGCCGCAGCGGCAGGTTAATCCGTACTTTCTCCATTTTGAGGGTGATGGTGTACTCCTCCTGCGGGCGGTTAATCTCAATCTGCGAAGGGAAGCTCACACCATCGTAGGTTTGGAAAGCATCATAACGCGCGTCGGTCACCGGATTCCCCAGGCGGTCATAGATCAGTTGCCGGTGCGGAAGCAGGTCGGTGCGGCTGAAGATGATTCTGCGCGCAAGATACGGGCCCTCGGCATCGCGGTTGATCACCACGATCTCATAATCGGGCTGCTCGACAATCTTCTTGCTCCTGGGCTGCTGCACTTCTTCCATGCCGGCCTCCAGAATGGCGTCATTGGGATCCACGGGATGCAGCAGCAGCGCATCGAAAATCACCTTCGGACGCAGGTTTTCCAGCGGGTTGGCGGAGATGCGCGTCACCTCATTGGTGCCCACGTAGAACCGGTTCTTGGCGGGAATCGAAAGCTTGAATTGCCCGCCCTGGCTCACCATGTCAAACGCCTTGTTGCGAACCAGCGGGAACAGACCGATCAGGCGCAGCATGTCGGGTTGTTGCACCAGAAGATAGCCGCTGACATCAGCGTAGTCGGTCACGGTTCCCTTTTTCTGGCCGCCTACGCTGGCCGCAATATCTACGGTTGCATCAATAGTGCGGATGCGCGCGGCGTCGGTGTTGATGGCGTTGACCAGTTCGCTGCGCGTAGCCTGCTTGAGGTTGGCAGTCACCACGGTGGGGCCGTTGTATCCGTGGCGATGGAAGAGGCACCCGGCCAACGGCACAACCGCCACAAATATCAGGATGAACCGAAGCCTTGCCATCGTTAAGCAGTAGGGATGAGAAAAATGGGCCCGATGGGCCAGTATAAATGACAATTTCGAGCCGGCCCGGGCTGCGGGAAGCAAACGGCGGAACTGAAAGCCGGTCGAAACTGAAAACCGGTCCGCCCGCAGGGCCTTCGTTTCCCGAGTGGCGGGAAGTTGCAATTTATTGGCGAGAACGGTACTTTCAGCGCCTATGGAGCTCGAACTGGCAGAGAAGGTGGTGGGAATCGTAGCGGCGGTGACGCGAAGAGCGCCAGAAGGAATTCGCCGCGACGCGACGTTCGACGAGCAGGGCATTGATTCCCTGGACCGCATTAACATTCTTTTCGAACTGGAGAGCGCGTTCAACATCAGCATTCCGGATGAGGAGGCCAGAAACATCAGGAGCATTGACGAGATCGTGGAGCGGCTCAAGGCGCGCTTGCCGGCGCCCGCTGAGTCGGCCGGGGCCTGAGCCCGGGCATGCGCCGCGTTGCGATTACAGGTTTGGGCGCCATCTGCGCTCTCGGCGCCGAAGTCCAGTCTTTCTGGCATGCGCTGCTTTCCGGCGTTTCCGGCATCCGGCCCATCCAGGCTGTCGATATGGCCGGGTTCCGCTTCCGCTCCGGAGCTGAGGTCGCCAATTACGATGCGGCGCAGTACTGGGATGGCGGGCGTGCGGATCAACTTGACCGCTTCGCCCAGTTTGCGGTGATTGCCGCCCGCGAGGCCCTTCGCGACTCTGGAATTAACATGACTCCGCAACTCGCCGCGCGCACGGCGGTGGTCATGGGGTCATCGGTCGGCGGGCAGAGCAGCCAGGATGCTGGGTTCCAGGAGGTGTACCTGCGCGGCCGTCCTCGCGTTCATCCGCTCACCATTCCGCGCGCCATGGCGAACGCCGGCTCGAGCCACATCTCGATGGAATTCGGAATCACCGGGCCCGCTTTGACCACGAGCACGGCTTGCTCTTCGGCCAACCACGCCATTGGCCTGGCTTTCTGGATGGTTCGTTCCGGTGTGGCGGAGATTGCACTGGCAGGAGGGAGCGAGGCGCCGTTCAGCTACGGATTGCTGCGCGCTTGGGAGGCGATGCGGGTGGTGTCGCCTGACGTCTGCCGTCCGTTTTCCCGCGATCGCGCAGGGTTGGTCCTGGGCGAGGGAGGGGCCATTCTGGTGCTGGAACCTGCGGAGCGTGCCGCGGCCCGCGGCGCCCGGATTTATGGTGAGATTGCCGGATTCGGAATGTCGGCTGACGCTCATCACATTACCCAGCCTTCCTCTGCCGGCCCCGCCGCGGCCATGCTCCAGGCGCTGGCCGATGGCGGCCTGAAGCCAGCGGCAGTGGGCCACATCAATGCTCATGGCACGGGCACAGTTGCCAACGACGCGATTGAATCGCGAGCCATCCGCGAGGTGTTTGGGGCGGAAAGCGACGCCCCGCTGGTCAACTCCACAAAATCCATGCACGGACACGCGCTGGGAGCAGCCGGCGCGCTGGAAGCAGTAGCTGCGGTGCTGGCCCTGCACACCGGCATTATCCCCCCCACCATCAATTTCAGGCAGGCCGACCCGGAGTGCAGCATCAATCTGGTCGCCAACCAGGCGCAAGCCGCAGCCATTGCCGCTTGCCTGTCAAATTCCTTTGCGTTCGGCGGTCTCAATGCTGTTCTGGCATTTCGGAGGCACACATCCTGACCTCAATGAAGCGAGTGGTAGTGCCCGAATGGCTCGATTCCGATGCGGGTACTCCAGCCGAGATTGCGGGCGCGCTTGCTGACCTGCTCCGCATCCATCGCTGGCTGGGCGGCGTCAGCACGACCGAAGCCCTGGTTTGCCGCGTGGCCGAGCGCACCCGAATTCGCGAGTTCTCGCTGCTCGATGCCGCCAGTGGTTCTGGCGAGCTCAATGCGCTTGTGGCGCGCCGGCTTGCCCGCCGCGGCATCCGCATGCATTACACGCTTCTCGACCGGGCTGCCAGCCATCTCAATGGCGCGGGCAACGCCGTGGTGGGTGATGCTCTTGCCATGCCATTCCCGGACGGAGCGTTTGATCTCGTGACCTCGGCGCTGTTTGTCCATCACCTGGATCCGCCGGATGTTCTGCGCTTCGCCAATGAAAGCCTGCGGGTGGCTCGCAAGGCCGTGCTGCTGCATGACATTCGCCGTGCGCGCACGCACCTGATGGCGGCCTACGCCGGCCGTCCCCTGTTCCGCAGCCGCATCACCCGCCATGACGCCACTGCCTCTGTCCGCCGCGCCTATACGGCACCCGAACTGTGCAGCATTCTGGAGCGCAGCCGTGCCAGCGATGCGGAGTTTCTTACGCATCCTTTCTTCCGGATGGGAGCGGTGCTGTGGAAATGATGGGGTATGACCTCGCAGTAGCGGGTGGAGGGCCGGCGGGAGCGGCCGCCGCCATTACGGCGGCGCGCCAGGGCAGTAAGGTGCTGCTGCTCGAAGCAGGACGCTTTCCCCGCCACAAAGTCTGCGGCGAGTTTGTGTCCTCGGAAGCGGTTGGCCTGCTGCGAAAGCTGCTGGGGCCGGAGTTCGCCTCCGTGGTGGATGGCGCGCCTGTGACGCGCGAAGCCCGCTTTTTTGGGGACGGCACGGTTGCGCACTTCTCCATTCCGCCCGCCGCCAGCATCTCGCGCTATGAGCTCGATGCGGCACTGTGGCGCGCCGCGCAAGCCGCCGGCGCGGATTGCCGCCTGTCAACTCCGGTGGAGAGCGTTGCCCGGCGCGATGACCGGTTTCTCGTGCGCACGCCCGGCTCGAGCTTTATTGCGCGCTCAATGATTGATGCCAGCGGCAGGCAGTCAAAACTCAAGAAAAAGCGCGCTGCCGGCAATCGCGCCGGGCGCTGGGTTGGTTTGAAAGCGCATTTCTCCTCTGCCCGTCCGGTCGAACCCGTGACCGACATGTTCTTCTTTCCGGGTGGTTATTGCGGGATCCAGCCGCTGAGCTCGAACCTGGTGAACGTCTGTGCGCTTGTGGCAGCCGATGTTACGACCCGGCTCAAGGATGTTTTCGAACTTCATCCCGAGCTCGCTCGGCGGAGGGAACAATGGGGCGACCCTGCAGTTGTCCTGGCAACGGCGAGCCTGCTTTTTGCGCCGCCCGAGCCGGATGATGATGGACTGTTGCACGCCGGCGACCGGGCTGCTTTCATCGACCCTTTTGCAGGCGATGGCATTTCGATGGCGTTGCGCGGCGGCGCTCTGGCGGCAGCGGCAGCCGGCGCGATCAGCCGCGGCGATGCTTCTATTGAAGCCGCGTCGCGACAATACCACGCGGGCTATTGTTCGCACTTTGCCCCGGCGCTGCGCTTTTCGGCGCGCCTGCGAATGCTGATGAATGCGCCGGCTTTTATCCGTAAGGCAGCTCTTTCTGCCATGGGCTCCCGCACGATAGCCCGTTACGTCGTGGCGCACACGCGCTGAGCTGGGAAACGTTAGTCAGGACGCTGAAAGCACTTCGTGTCCTCTCGCAGCCCTGGCAGACAGTGGAGGACACGAAGGTTGCGTTCACTTGAGCGCAGCGCCGAAGCGCTCCCGTTTGCGCCCAGGCGTCAGCAAAGCCGGTTGCTCATTGTTGGTCGTCTTCATGGAACGTGGCCAGCACCTGGCCGTCAGCGGCGCTGATGAGGTAACGGGTTGTGGTTGGGTTGTTCTCGTCGGCTGACAGAATGCCGACGATGTAGGTTGCCTGGCCGCGTTCGCGGGTCAACCGGCTTTGCACAACCGTGCCGGGTTGCTGCGCTTCCGCGATCTGGATTGCCTGCGCCATGGTGATTTTGGCCTCGTGAGCGGTTAGCACCATCTGCTTGCGCTCCACAACCTGCTTCTGCTTCGCCAGCGCAATCCGCTGAGCCAGTTCTTCCGCCGTCAACGTAGCCTCCTGGGATTGCTCCAGATCCTGTTTCAACTTGGCGAGAGTGCGAGCGCGTTCCTCCAGGTTTCCATTTAGCCCCTCCGGCTGCAGCTTTGCCACCTCGGCCTTGAGCGCCTCGATCGCTGCCTTCTGGTCCGGCGTGAGCGAAACTCGTTCCTGCGGCTCAGCATCGGCCGGGGCTGCAGGTGATGCCTGAGAAGCCTGCGATTGCTGGAGCGCGGCCATGATGCGCAGGTCGCCGGATTTTCCGTTGCTGACGCCAGCCCCGACCCCACTGTCGATGCCACCGCCAACACCGAGTTCAACGCCACCAGGAACGCCGCCTGTCACGCCGCCAGTGACTCCGGAGGCCGGGCCGCCGGTCGCCTCGATGATGTTCCCATCCCGGCTATCGGGCCGAATCGAAGTGGCGATGGCGTCACTCGATGCTCTGGTCTGTTTCTGAGTGGAAGATTTCGGCTTAACCTCAATGCCAAGCGCAAGCCCGGCTGCGGCGAGGCAGGGCCCAGCAAGCAACAGGGTGGCTGCCAATACGACTAACGTTTGGGTCTTGAAGTTGTTTCGATTCAGCAAGGTAGTCACGCGTTCCTCCAGAATGTCTGCGTCGGCAATGCCGACCGTGATGGTTGCGGCAGCACGGCCAAACGGGACGGCGGCACCAGCCAGTTCGAGAAGCGATTTCGCATAGACCCGCGGTTCCTGCAGGCGCTCGGTCACCAGCTCATCGCAGCGCATTTCGCGAGTTTCGCGAATCCGGCGAAGCGTAAGCGCGACTGCCGGATGGAACCACAAGGGAAGGGAGAGCAGCTCATAAACGAGGTTGCAAACATAATCGCGGCGGGCGACGTGCGCCAGTTCGTGCCCTACTGCCGCGATGAGGAGTTCGAAATTGCCGAGTTCGGGATCGCAGCGCGAGATGAGAGTTTCGGGCACGATCACAACTGGATTCCGCGCACCCAGGGTGAACGGCACCGGAGTTCGTGACACCAGAAGCGGGACCGCTCCCGACCGCATCAGGCTCCGGCAACGCCCGACGGTTTGCACCAGGGCTTGGGGCATCTCGACTTCGCGCGCGGCTCGCAGGATCCACCGCGTTCGCGTCCATGCCATACCCAGCCTGACGCACCGCGCCGCAACCAGCAGTATGAAAAGCCAGGTGATGGCGAGCGCTGTGGCGGGGGAGAGGGAAATTGCAGGCACGAAAAAATGCAGTCTCCTGTGGCGTGGGGAATTCAGTCGTTGACGTTCGGCCCGCTGCCCGCCAGACGCACTGGCCGGCGTGGCCAAAGTGGTCGGAGCCCGGGCGGCGACTGGGAGTTCGCGAACGGCGGGCGCGGAACGTGCGGCTGCGCCCGCAGCCAGTCCCACCACAGCGGCAAGCGCAGCCACCCACAGCAGGTGGCGATAGCGGGCGGAGGCATGCCGCAACAGGAAGTCCGCTGTCACAGCCAACAACCCGACAAAAGCGGCCTGCCAGGTGCCGTTCAGCAGGAACGCCAGAACCCATTGGCTGATTCGTGCCGTGGTCATGATCGCCGGGCTCCTTTCTTCCGCGCGGATTCCTGCTGCGCGTCCGCCACGGCTTGCCGCAGCCGTTCGAGCTTTTGAGGCGTCAGCCGGCGCGCTTCAAGCAGGCTCATGACCAGGTTTTCGGCGGAGCCGCCGAACAGCCGCTCGACCAGATCGTGCAGCGCATTTTGCGCCACCTGGCTGCGGCTGACTGCCGGGCGGTAATAAAAGGCGCGATCGCGCTTGGCTCGCTTCACGCGACCCTTGCGCTCCAGGATATTCAGAACCGTCTGCACCGTGGTGTAAGCCAGCTCGCGCGGCAATGCCTGCTGCACCGTTTGCACGTTGCATTCGCCGCAAGTCCAGAGCACGTTCATGATCTCCAGTTCCAGCGGCGTCAGCGCGGCCTGAGATCGAGCGGCCATCCGGTCACTCTCCTAAACTATTAGGAGATTAGACGGGCGATTTCTGGAAATGTCAACCGGAAAGTCCGAAAAGATTAGGAATTCGGGCGGCCGGAGCGTTCCGTTTCGCGACTGGCGAAATGCATATCCCTCGCCACGCTCGGGATGTCACTCAAAAGTGTAGCCGCGTGTCCCGGCGGAAGGCCGGTCCCGCCGTCAAGCAGGCGCCGGCGGCCTCCTTGCAGGCCGCCGAAACCCAACCCGTCGGCGTTACGTGCGATGGCCGGCTACGAACTTGTACCCGATGCCCCGTACAGTTAGCAGATGGCGGGGGGCGGCGGGGACATCCTCAAGGTAGCGGCGCAGGCGAACAATGAAGTTATCGATGGCGCGCGTGTCGGTATCCTGGTGCAGCCCCCAGACTTCGCGCAGGATTGCCTTTCTCGACACCACTTGGCCGGCATTGCGAATGAGGTGATGAAGCAGGTCAGCCTCCATCTGTGTCAGGTGCACGATCCTGCTACCGGAGTGGACTTCGAGAGCGCGAAAGTCAATGGTTTTGCCGTCAAACCGGAACACATCGGGCGCTTTTCCGGGAGCCGGCTCGGAATCCGGAGCCGATTGGCTCAGCCATTCGCGCCGGCGCAACAGGCCGCGGATGCGAGCCAGCAGGATAGGCAGTTCGAAAGGTTTTGGAAGGTAATCGTCAGCTCCCGACTCAAACCCCTGCAGCACATCCTCGGGGCGCCCGCGCGCGGTCAGCATCAGCACCGGGACATAGTTCCGTTCGCGACGCAATTCGGCCGCCACGCTGAATCCGTCGCGCCCCGGCAGCATGACGTCAAGCACCACCGCGTCAAACGCATTCTGCCGCGCGTGCAGCAGGCGCAAGGCGGCTTCACCGTCGGAAACGATGGAGATGGAGTGCCCTTCGGCTTCCAGATTGAATCGCAATCCCTCGGCCAGGTGGGCTTCATCTTCTACGATCAGGATTCGTGACATGGATGCGGAAGAAACAGGCAGGCGCCTCACTCGGAGGTGAAATAGTCCACGGCCACGGGCGATTCGAACAGCGAGAAGTCGCGCGTCACAACCGTGATTCCCGATTCGCTCACGAAGTAGCGCTGGCGGTCGGCTTCTGTGTCATAGCCGATGACGGTGCCTTCGGGAAGATGGACATCGCGGTCAATGATGGCTCGCCGTATGCGACAGTGGCGGCCGATATTCACGTGGGAAAACAGGATGCTGGCATCCACCTCCGTAAAGGAGTTCACCCGCACGTCAGGCGAAAGCAGGCTGTTTTTCACCATGCCTCCCGAGATGATGCAGCCTGAGGAAACCAGGGAATCAATGGCTGTGCCCATGCGGGTGGGCTCTCCGAACACGAACTTGGCCGGCGGGAACTGGCGCTGGTGGGTGCGGATGGGCCATTCCGGATCGTACAGGTTGAACACCGGCGAAACCGCAACCATATCCATATTGGCTTCGTAGTACGCCTCCAGCGTCCCTACGTCGCGCCAGTAAAGCGCCTCTTTCTTATTCTCGTCCACAAAGTTGAACGAATATACCTTGTAGTCGTCCGCCATTCTGGGCAGGATGTCCTTCCCGAAATCATGGGACGAGTTCGGGTCCTCGGCGTCCTTCAACAGCACGGGGATGAGGACATCGGTGTTGAACAGGTACACCCCCATGGAAGCAGAAACCATCCGCGGATTGTAGGGAGAGCGGATGTCGGTCTTCTTCGGCTTCTCCACGAATCCGGTGATGCGGCCTTCGCGATCCACCTCGACCACTCCGAACCGGTAAGTCTCCTCCGGATCGATGAGGATCGTGGCCAGCGTAACGTCAGCCCCGGCATCATTGTGCTGCTGCAGCATGAGCGCGTAGTTCATTTTGTAGATGTGGTCGCCGCTCAGCACCAGCACGTGTTTTGGCTGCTCGGACCCGATGCTGTAAATGTTCTGGTAAACGGCGTCAGCCGTGCCCAGATACCAGTTCTCGCTGACGCGCTTCATGGGCGGCAGGATCTCCACGAATTCCCCGAGATCGCGCGCCACAATATTCCAGCCTTCGCGGATATGCCGGTTGAGCGAGAGCGCTTTGTACTGGGTGAGGATATATACCCGGCGCAGGTCGCTGTTGATGCAGTTGGAAAGCGTGATATCGATGATGCGGTAGATGCCGCCAAAGGTGACGGCAGGCTTCGCGCGATCGCGGGTGAGCGGATATAGCCGCTCTCCGGCGCCCCCGGCCAGGAGCACTCCGAGTGTGTCCTTCATTTTCGCAACTTCGAGGAAAGCAACCGACCGGAAATGTTAGCAGCCGGCGCCGCCGGTTGCCACTGGTAGTACCCGCTCCGGGAACAGCGCCCAACCCCCGGCGGGGCGCACGCCGGGCGCGCCCGCAGGCATGAGTGCGCTAGGCCGCGTCTTCCGAGCTGATTCGCAGGGACTTGAGGAATTTGACGTCCTGGGCGTTCAAGCGGAAATCGGGCTCGCCCTTCTTCTCTCCTCGACTCAGCGAGGAGCGCCCGGCGGGCGCCTGGTCTTCGCGCCGGTTGAACCCAATCGTAGCCTCCAGGACCAGAAAAACGTCGTAGCCCCCCTGCTTGATCCTGGTGATCACATCGCTGATCTGTTCACTTTCACTGAGCGACTCGTTAATCGCATCGCCGAGTTCCTTCATCAATTGTTTTAGCTTTGGGTTCAAAGCGTGCTCCGGTTTCATCTCTATGAACCTCGAATCGCCGTTATTTATTGGATGCGGCCGCAAACCGACACGATTGCTAGAATGAACTGAGTGAGCCAGATTAGCAGAGGACAGAAGGCCAGAGCCATAGCGGCGGTTGCGCAGCGCACGTTTGGGAGCGCGGTGCGTTCTGCCATGTCTGGCGCCGCCGAGCCCGGTTCCGGGCCGCGGCGGGTTTCCTCAGCTCTGCTGACCAGCGCGCGCACCACGCTGGCCTCCGCAGCCCGCGTGTTGCACCTGCTGTTCCTGCAGATTACAGGTCTGTTCTTCCTTTTCTTTGCCGTGGGTTTCGGCTACGCAGCCTGGCACGAGTACCAGGCGTGGAACGCTAGCCATGCCAACGGCGCCCGGCTCAGCCTGGTGAGCGCATTCACGCTCCTGTTTGCCTGGTTCGGCGCCAGTTCGTTCTGGCGCGCAAGCCAGAGGCCGCGCTGATGTCCGCCCGCCGCTCCGGTGAAGCGCCGGAGCTCGAACGGAGCGGGGCAGCCGCCGTTCATCCGCTGTACACGCCCGCCGACCTGCGCGACTGGGATTACGACCGCGATGCCGGGTATCCCGGTGAGTTTCCCTTCACACGCGGCGTGCAGCCCACCATGTATCGCGGCCGGCTCTGGACCATGCGGCAGTATGCCGGCATGGGCGATGCGGAAGAATCGAACCGCCGTTATCGCTACCTGCTGGCCCACGGCACCACCGGCCTGAGCGTCGCGTTTGATCTCCCTACGCAGATCGGCATGGATTCCGACCACCCCATGGCCCTCGGCGAGGTGGGCAGGGTGGGAGTGGCGATTGATTCCATTGAAGACATGGAGCGGCTGTTTAACGGAATCGACCTTGAGAAGATCTCGACGTCAATGACCATCAACGCCACAGCGGCCATCCTGCTGGCGCTCTATGTGGCAGTGGCGAAGCGGGCCGGCCGCAATGTTGCGCGGCTCTCGGGTACCGTACAGAATGATGTTCTAAAGGAGTACATTGCGCGCGGCACTTACATTTACCCGCCGGCACATGCCATGCGGGTAGTCACCGACCTGTTCGCGTTTGCCAGCCAGAATGTGCCGGAGTGGAACACGATTTCCATATCCGGTTACCACATGCGCGAGGCCGGCTGCACGGCCGCGCAGGAAGTGGCCTTTACGCTGGCCAACGGCATCACTTACGCGCAGGCTGCCCTATCCGCCGGCCTCAACCTGGATGAATTTGCGCCACGGTTGTCGTTCTTCTTTGCGTGTCACAATAATTTCCTTGAGGAGGTAGCGAAGTTTCGCGCTGCCCGCAGGATGTGGGCGCGCCTGGTGCGCGAGCGGTTCGGAGCACAAAGCCC
>JAFAIN010000137.1 GCA_019236695.1 Acidobacteriota bacterium
GCGCTCCCCGGCAATCAGGCCGGCCACGTATTCGCCCACTGCAGGGCCGTGCTTGAAACCGTGACCCGATCCCCCTCCAACCATCCAGAGATTTTCATGGCGGGGGTGGCGGTCAATGATGAAGTCGCCGCTGGAAGTGTTCTCATACTGGCAGACGCGAGCTTCTGCCAGAGGGGCGTTTCGCAGGCGTGGAAAGCGATTGTGCAGGTAGTCGCGAGCAAGCTGCAGCGCAGCCGCGCTCGGCGCCCGCTCGTCCCTGTCCGGGTCCATGAGTGGTCCATGGCTGTCGAGGGCGAGCTTTGCCCCCCGGCCTTCCAGGTCAGGCATGCCGTACATTCCTGCGCTCATCTCCAGCCAGGTTGGAAATTGGGGCGGCCGGAATGAGGTGTCGCCCGCAGGGGTGCCGAAAAAAAATACCTCCTGCCTTGTAATGAACATGCGCGAACCAAGAACGTCAGGAAACACCCCGGGCAGCCAGGCGCCGCAGCAGAAAACGAATTCACCGGCAGCAATGGAATCCCCATTCAGTGTCTGGATGGAGGCCAGCCGGCCTGAGGCGCTCTGCCCGGCCGGCGGGACAACTGCCGCGCTTTTGTACGCGGCTCCGTTCCGGACTGCAGCTCGTGCAACGGCGGCTACGGCTCGCCGCGCCATCAGCACGCCGCTGCCCGGCTCGTACAAGCCCCAGTCAATACCGGCAAAGGAGATCTGCGGAAAACGGCGCCGCAGTTCTTCCGCGTCGAGCCGCTCCGCCTGAATGCCCAGCCGGGCAAGCGTAGCCTCTGAAGCTGAAGCGCCCGCCTCTTCGCGGCGGGCAAGCCACAGCACGCCTGTAGGAACAAAAAGGTCATCTCCGGTAGCTGCAAAGAGCGCGCGCCAGAGCTCAAGCGAACGCCATGCCATTCTGGTGTAGATTTCGTCGCCGCCGTACGACATGCGGATGATTCGCGATTCGCCCCCCGAGCTGGAGAGCGCGTTGCCTGGCGAGTGCTGCTCCACCAGCACAACGCTGAGCCCCGCCGCGCGAAAAAAGTGGGCGCACCAGGCCCCAAAAACGCCGGCGCCAATTACAGCTATGTCGTAAGCCACGGAACAACATAAAGGGAAAAGCCGGAAGGCGGAAGGGAAAAGGAATACCAGGAGCCGGCGGAGCCGAGGCTGCCCTAAAGGGGAAGTAAGGTTGCTATATCCTCTCTGCCCCACATACGACGTGGCTCAGCAGAAAAGCCTGAGGGGAGGATCTCCGAGCCGCGCTACCGGTGCAAGCCTTGCGGGGGGCCTTCGTCCGCCGCGGCGGACTCTGCAGAAACTCAACTCGCAAGTGCTTTCGATAGAGCGAATCGAACTTTCAGGGGTGTAGGGGCGGGCGCGGTCTCCCGGGCATGCCGAGTGCGGAAGCCAAGTGACGTGGGGCCGACCGCCCTCGGTCGGCCATGCGGCCTGAAAGGCCGTGCGCCGTTGCTTGCGACCGAGCCTGATTGAAGGTCAACCCAGGCGAGCTTCGCTCGCCCTGTCCGGCCGAGGGCGGCCGGACCCACGTCGTTTCCTAGCCAAGCACAACTGTTCATTCCATGTGGCAGCACGCATCCGCGGGTTTGGTGCTCTGCAGAAACTCAACTCGCAAGTGCTTTCGGTAGAGGGCCTTGGAACTGGGCGGCTTCTCTGCCGTGGGTGCTCAGGATGACAGAGCGGGTTATGGATACAGCAGCTTTAGTTTTACCCTAGTCGCCGCCGTTCCACGGCTCGGCGCGGAACGTCTTGCGCAAAAAGCGGTAGGGATTTACCGGCGTATCGTTGATGCGGATTTCATAGTGCAGGTGCGGTCCTGTGCTGCGGCCCGTTAGCCCCACATATCCAATGACCTCGCCTCGCCGCACCATCTGGCCTTCGGTAACGGCGAACCCGGAAAGGTGCCCGTACCGGGTACTGATGTCGTTGGCATGCTCGATAACAATCAGGCGGCCATAGCCGGCCACCTGGTCAGCCAGCGCCACAACGCCGTCGGCGGCCGCGTGAACTGCCTCGCCGTAAACCGTAGAAATGTCAACCCCGCTGTGGAACGCACCCTCGCCGTTGAACGGATCAATCCGTTCGCCGAACGAACCGGTCACCCGGCCTTCCACCGGCCACAGGTTGGGTGCGGAGGCCAGCCGAAGCCAGTCAGCCACGCTGGAGCGCTGCATTCCCCAAACCGAGGCATGCGCCACCGTCCCAGCCACCGGCACCATCAGCGAGCCGTTCATGGCGGTAGTCTTCAGCAACGAAAGCCGGTCGAGCGATGCGGTGAATTGCGAGCCCGACACGTTTTCAGGATTCCCCGCCGGCAGCCGGGCATCGGCTTTAAGCCCGTACATTTCGGAAACCTCATTGGCCAGTGAGCTTAAAGATGCAGCCTGGATTTCGTTTTCTTTAGCCACCTGCTCCAGCGTGGTGTAGCGCTTGTTCAGGGCTTCCTTTTCCGAGCGTAACTGGTTGAATCGGGCCACCTTCAGCAGCATTCGAGTGTAGGAGCCGGCCATGCCCGTTATGGTGAACATGCCGATCAGCGCCCCTGCCAGGAACACATAAAGGTAGTGCACAGGAATGTGTATCTTCCTGAGTTCACCCTCCGGCTCCCGGGTTACAAAAACAACGTAATAGCGCTTGCGCATCCTATAGCTTCGCTCACGGCCTGATTGGCGCCGGTCTCCGTTCCCGCAGCGCGCGGCTGGCAACGCTTGCGGTCCGGCTTTGGTTGCTGCTCCGCCTTCATACAAATTGCTGAGATGCAAACAGAAGCCCGTCAGCTTCGACGGTTCGTTGAAGCGAGCAGCTGGGCCTTATAGACGGGAAAACGTTAACAGCCCGTTAAAAGGCTGTCAATCAGGTACATAGCTGGTTATCAGGTAGATAACAGAGAGTTTACTTATAGGTAATTGCAATCAGGCTTGAGCCGCGGCCGCGCCGTCAGCTCCCGCCGCCCGGTGGCGCTGGTATCCCAGGGCCGCCACCAGCGCCAGGGCGCAGGCGCAGGCCAGGAACACCGGCCGGATGCCAATCCATACAGCCAGTTGGCCGGAAAGCAAAAGCCCAAACACCTGGGCAAACGAAAACACCGACATAAAGCTTGAACTCACACGGCCCAGCATGGTGGGCGGCGTCTCCTGCTGCATTACGGTCTGGGCAGCCACAATCACGAAAGCAATCCCGAATCCCATGGTGAAGGTGGTGGCCACGGCGGCAACAGACACCCGGAACAGCCCCAGCAGCGCAACCCCGGCCGCACACACAAACAGCCCCATCACGACCAGGGCTTTCTTTGACCGCGACTTGCCGAAGCGGCTGACGAACTGCGTCCCGGCAATCAGGCCGACTCCCACGGCGGAGCTCACCAGGCCGTACATGAAGCTGGTGGAGTGCAGGATGTCGCGCACATAGATGGAAAACAACGGGCTGAGGCAGCTCATGACGAACATGGCCGCCATCATGGAAGTAATGACGAATGCCAGCGTGTGGTGGGTGAAGATAAAGCGGTTTCCGCTGGTCAGGTCGGCGAAGAAGCCCTTTACGGACTTGCTGCCCTCCGCGGGCGTGTGCGGCACCGTAATGGTGAAAATCATGGCGGCTGAGAACAGAAAGCTGAAAGCATCGAGGTAGAAGCATGCCCGCTCGCCCAGCCAGGTCACCAGGGCGCCGGCCGCCACCGGCGAGAGCAGCCGAACCGTATAGAAGGCCTGTGACAGCATGGCGTTGGCGGACAGCAGGCGTTCCCGAGGCACGATGCTGCGCACCGTAATGTTCATTGCGGGCGAAAAGAAACTCGAAATCACGCTCAGCCCCACGAACAGGGCGCACAGTTCACCGAGGTTCGTTACCCACACCAGCGCCAGGGCCATCCCGCCGCGGATAAGGTCGCTCGTGATCATGACCCGCTTTACCGGCCAGCGATCAACGAAAACGCCGGCGATTGGGCTCACAATCGCCATTGGCAGCATGTAGGAGATGAGCAGGTACGTAACCTGCGAGGCGGTGCCGTGCCAGCGAAACGTAATCAGGCTGATCACGCCGAACATGGCCAGAAAGTCGCCGAAGATGGAAATAAACTGGCCGAGCCATACTTTGCGAAAGTCGGCCAGTGCGAATATGGAGCCGGCGGCGGGGGCGGGTTGAGGCGTCGTAGCCATGTCAGAGGTCTGGCTATCGTACCTCAAGCGGGCATGGGCCGTCGGGCGCTGGGGCGTCGGGCGCCGGGTGTCGGGTGCCGGGCGACGGGCGTCGGGCGTCGGGCGTCGGGTGTCGGGCGACGGGCGCCGGTTGGGGATATCGGGCGTCGCAGGTTTGGCTGAGAGCTGAGAGCTGAAAGCTCACCGGCTCCCATCCAGCCATCCAGCCAGCAAGCCAGCAAGCGGCGCCCCCGGCGCCAACCGCCTTACTGTGCCGGCAGCACGGCCAGGCTGGCGGATGGGTTTGCCGCATTGGGCGAGCCCGGCGCCGGCGTCAGAGTGCCGTTGGCGTTGGTGAATACGTACAATCCCGTGCTGCTGACGGCGTACAGGTGGTTGCTGGTATCCCATCCCAATGCTCGATAAGTGGCGCCGGTGGCCTGCAGTCCGCCCACGGCCGCAAGGCCGCCCCCGGGTTGCAGCCGAAACATCTGCAGCCCACCCTGGACCTGGCCGGCAACCGCGAGGAAAGTTCCGCTGGGATCAAAGCTCATGTCATTGACTACGGTGCAGCACGGGGAACCGGGCAGCGCGGTGGCAATCGCCGAACCCGCCACCAGGCCCAATGAGCCGTCACTTGCGATCCTGTAAGATGCCAGGCCGGCCGGGGAACTGGTTCCCGTAGCCACTTCCGCAATGGCGATATAGCCCATGCTGGAAACGGCTGCGCCCTGCGGGCAGTAGAACTGGCCGCTGCCTGCGAATTCTCCGGGCACGGCGTTGGTCGAAATCGAGGTCAGCGTGCCATCGCTGTTCCGCTTGAATCCCGTAATATCCCACCCCAGGTGGAAGCAGCCCCATCCGTAGGCGTAGCTATTGTCCGGCGAAAATACCAGCGGAGATACGTAATCCACGCTGGGCCCGAGTTGGCCGATCTTCGTTATGGAACCGCCGGCGCCCACATTGAAGAAGAAGTAATAGTTGTCGTCGGAGCCGGCGTCTTCTGAGGCGTAAAGAGTCTGGCCGGTATGGTCCAGAGTGAGTGAGCCGATGAAGTAGGCGGTGGGCATGCCCGCATTCGGCGCCGCTGCTGCGGTCGAGGCCAGTTTCAGCGAGCCGTCGCTGCCGCGCGCATAAGTGGCTATGTTGCTGCCATCCGTGCCAAACACATACGCTGACGTGCTCACCACGCTCTCATTGGGTCCGCTCGCCGGCGAGCCGGGCACCGGCGTGGCGCTGCCGTCGGCGTTGATGCCGAAACCATAGAGCGGCCCGGTGGAGTTCGAGCCCGAGCCGCCGCTGTAGGCCCAGGCCACCACCGAAGGCGCGGGCGTGGAACCCGGCGGCGCGCCTGAGGAAGTGGGATTTGTGGGAGAAGTGCTGCTCGGGCTCGAGCTGTGCGACGAGCCTCCGCACGCCCCCAAAGCCAAAATGAACGACACAGAGAGAATGAGGCCGTGGGGCGCCACGCGCCCCACAAAAAAAACGCTGCGCTGCATAAGCCGCTCCTTAAAACGGGCAGAAGGGAGTCTTTTATAGTGCGATGCAGCAGGCGAGGCGCAGTTTTGCCGGGCTGAGCGGAAATCGAGGGCTGGAAGGGCGGCGGCCGGGCGCCGGGCGCCGGGTATCGGCCGTCGGGTATCGGGTATTGGGGGTCGGGCGCGGGTCGCAGCCATCCAGCCAGTCGGCCAGTCAGCCATCCAGCCCCACAGTGTTATGCTTGCGCACTATGCACAACCTGTTCGAACCGGCAGCGGCGGGCGAGATACTGGAGCGCATCGAGCGGCTTCAGCCGGCGTCGGCCCGGCAGTGGGGCCGGATGACCCCGGCGCAGATGATGTGCCACTGCAGCGCGGCCCTGGAAGTGGCTTCCGGCCGCCGCCAGGCGAAGCGCACGCTCATTGGCCGCCTCATTGGTCCCCGCATGCGGCACCTGCTCACTTCAGAAAAGCCGTTCCCGAAGGACAGCCCGACAGCCAAAGAGTTCAAAGTAATGGACGAATGCGACTTCGCGCGCGAAAAGCAGCGGCTGGCCGACTGCATACGCCACTTCCACGCAGCCGGCGAAAACGGCTGCACGCGGGCGCCGCATCCGTTCTTCGGTCCGATTACGCCGCTGGAGTGGAGCACCGGGATGTACAAACACATGGACCATCACCTGCGCCAGTTCGGCGTGTGACCGGCAAAGCCGCTGATATAATGAAGAGCGCCGCCCGGCCAGGGCGGCTTCGTTCCTTATATATGGTGGGCGTAGCTCAACTGGCAGAGCACCGGACTGTGGCTCCGGACGTTGTGGGTTCGATTCCCATCGCCCACCCATCCAAATCAGCGACTTAGCTACCGCGACGTGCCGGGCCTTCAGCACCTCGATGAGCGCGTCATCCAAACGCAACGGCCGGCTGTAGGTCC
>JAFAIN010000356.1 GCA_019236695.1 Acidobacteriota bacterium
TTGGTCTTCGACATCTTCTGGCGTTCGGCGTCGCGCACCAGGCCGTGGATATAAACATCTCGGAAGGGAACCGAATCGTCGCGCCGCTCGCCATACCCTGACGCCTGCTTCACCGTCGCATCCTGCCGGTGGCCGTCCATGAAATGGCAGCCCAGCATGATCATGCGTGCCACCCAGAAGAACAGGATATCGAAGCCGGTAATCATCAGCCCGGTGGGGTAGAAGAGCTCCAGGTCTCGCGTCTTCTCCGGCCAGCCGAAGGTCGTAAATGGCAGCAGGCCGCTGGAGAACCAGGTGTCCAGAACATCGGGGTCCTGCGCCATCTCCCCCGCGCCGCACTGGCCGCAGGCAGAAGGCGCCTCGCGGGCCACCGTGATGCCGCCGCACTTTGCGCAATGCCAGGCCGGGATGCGGTGCCCCCACCATAACTGGCGCGAAATGCACCAGTCGTGGATGCCGCGCATCCAGTTCAGGTAGATGGCTTTGTAATTTTCCGGCGAGAACGTGATCTCGCCGCGCTCCGCGACTTCCAGCGCGCGCTGCGCAATGCTCGCGCCGCCGGATTTCGGCGTGCCCTTTACCGCCACGAACCATTGCGTCGAGATCCGGGGCTCGACAATCGTCTTGCACCGGTCGCACTTGCCCAGCGCATAGGCGTGGTCCCGCGTGCCGGCCAGCAGGTTTTGCCGCTCGAGATCGTGGAGCACGCGTTCCCGCGCCTCAAAGCGGTCAAGCCCGGCATAAACGCCGCCATTGCGGTTTACGCGTCCGCTCTCATCGAAAATATCAACCTGCGGCAGGTTGTGGCGCAGGCCGGCCGCATAGTCATTCGGATCGTGTGCCGGCGTCACCTTTACGGCGCCCGTGCCAAACTCCGGATTCGCCAGTTCATCCTGAATGATCGGAAGTTCGCGGCCAGTCTCGCGGCCATCTCGCGCGCGGCGCACCTCGGGCGCGAGCGGCAGGGCAATGCGTGACCCGGCCAGATGACCGTAACGCGCGTCCGAAGGGTTTACCGCCACCGCCGTGTCGCCCAGCATGGTTTCCGGGCGGGTAGTCGAAACCGTGATGAACTCGCCGCTTCCGATCACCGGATAACGAATGTCATACATCCGGCCCAGGATTTCGTCATGCACTACCTCGAGATCCGAAATTGCCGTCATGCAGCGCGGGCACCAGTTGACCATGTAAGCGCCGCGATAAATCAACCCTTCATCCCATAGCCGGACAAAGCACTCCTTGACCGCGCGCGACAGGCGCTCATCCATGGTGAAGTACTCGCGGTTCCAATCCACGGAGGCGCCCAAACGCTTCATCTGCCCGACAATCGCCCCGCCGTAATGCTCCTTCCACTGCCACACGCGCTCGATAAATTTCTCCCGCCCCATTTCACGCCGGTTGATGCCGTCGGCCGCGAGTTGCCGCTCCACCAGCATCTGCGTGGCGATGCCGGCATGGTCGGTCCCCGGCAGCCACAGCGTGGTGCGCCCGCGCATGCGCTGCCAGCGCACATACACATCGCAAATCGTGTGCTCGAGCATGTGGCCCATGTGCATGCGGCCGGTGACGTTTGGAGGAGGCAGCAGGATGTCGAAAACCGCGGGAGCTCCCTCCGGCGTAGGGCACACAAATAGCCGTTCACTCAGCCAGTATTCGGCCCAGCGCGGCTCAATGGCTGCCGGATCATATTGCGTGGCCAGCTCGGGAAACATGAACCTTGAATTTTATAGAGGTTTCATCCTGGTTGTAACGAGGCTCTCACTTCGCGGTTTTCGGCTTTGGCATCCCGAACCAGGAGCAATTGTCAGCCCGATCCCGCAAAGCGGGAGAGGGATCGCAGAAACTGACTGGTCCATGATGGTTCCAATCACTCAGCAAAAAAATCACTGTCATCCTGAGCCCGCCACGGCGGGCGAAGGACCCCCACAGTGCTTGCACCGCGGCATCGCACGCAGATCCAACCGCCGCGCCCCGCTACACCCCGGTGTTCGATTCGCCGTCCAGTTCCAGAGCCCTCTATCGAACGCACTTGCGAGTTGAGTTTCTGCAGAGTAAGCGGCGCATGCCGCCGGTAGGTGGGAATGGGCCGAATTTGCCCCGGCTATCCCTCGGAGAGTTCGCGCATCACTTCGGCAACAAGCAGGTTTTTAAATCTTCCGAGCACGCGCTCAATGCAATCCGATACTTCGGCGGCGGAAGGCGTGCAGTTCGCGTTCGGCGCCGGCGCGGGCCCGAGCGCGGCTTCAGGCTCAAGAGGCTCCGGCGTATCCATCGCCACCGATACTGCCTCTGTACCTGGCTGCTCCCGGCTCTGCTCAGCCAGCGCTATGCCCACTTCGGGCGCAGCTTCGGGTTCTGAAACCAGTTCAGGCGTCCACCAGCTTTGGCTGCCGGCCGCGGGGGGCCCCTTAAGGGTCCCTGGGAGTGGTTCCGCAGTGTCCGCCGGCGGAACTTCATCGAGCGCGGTGGCAGCAAATTCAGCTCCCGGGCGGCGCGGCTGAAGCAGCGCTGCGAATCCTTCATCCTCTGCCGCATCCGCCACCCCATCCGCCGGGGCATCTTCTGATTCCATGAGAGCCGCCAGCGGATTGTCGAGTTCCTCTGCAGCCATGGCGGCGCCAGGCTGCAAGCCAAGGTCGGCCCGTTCCCAATCGAAAACGGAATCACCCCCTTCGATGGCGGGCTCCTCCGCTTGCCCAGGCTCGACTGCCTGGGGAGAAGGCTGGGGCGGGGCGGTCTCCACTGCCGTGGCTTCCTGTATCGTGGTTTCCGGTCCGGCGATCTCCGGTTTTGGCGGCCTCGCGCTCAGAGCTCCGGCCACCGCAGCCGCCAGCTCCGACGCATCGAATGGCTTCACTACCACCCCATCCGCCTGCACCCGGCGGGCATCATCAGGCCGGAAGGGTTCCATGCGGCTGAAAGTCAGCAGCACCGGCACATTCTGTTCGGCTTTGATTTTTTCGCAGATTTCAACGCCGGAATAGCCCGGCATGAACACATCAAGCACCAGGAGATCTGGGCCCTCGGAAGCGATTTTTTTCAGAGCGGCCGCGCCGTTCGAAACCGCGACCACATCGTATCCCGCTTCCAGCAAAATCTTGCGGCCCGCATTCTGAGCCGTCATGTTGTCATCGGCAATCAGGATTTTCGACAATGGCGCCTCGGCAAAGCCTCACCGCAAACTAACCCGGCCCCGGGGGGGAGTCAACACACCGAGGGGGGGCCGAAGCTGCCCTTTGGTAATGGGCCTATCACGTCACGGTTTTACAAGGGGTTGCG
Organism: Acidobacteriota bacterium; assembly: GCA_019236695.1. Lineage (GTDB taxonomy): Bacteria > Acidobacteriota > Terriglobia > Terriglobales > Acidobacteriaceae > JAFAIN01. The sequence continues at coordinate 3,280 of JAFAIN010000356.1, forward strand.
CAGGGAGCAGCTTTAAGAGCAAGGCCAGGCAGCCCATAACCACCATGAAATACATCAGAATCGAGCGGCTGGGCTGCTCCGGATCGTCTTTGGTAAACAGCCGGCAACAAATGCCGGCGGCCACCAGGATTAGGACATTTTCCCCGG
>JAFAIN010000011.1 GCA_019236695.1 Acidobacteriota bacterium
GTACTCGACAGATTCGAAGCCTTCCATTTCGTTTTGACCAGGCAGGCGGAAGCCGCTTTCGTTGGTACCGATTAAGGGCAGGCCGGCGGCATAGGTCACGGATTGCGCCTCCGGCAGAGCTTGAGCTCGCCGCTGCAGCTCATCGAAAAACTGCAGGCGGCTCTCGCCCCGGTATTCGGCCGGCAGATCAACCGAAAAAGTCAACAGGTGGTGGGGGGCGAATGCAGGATTCACGCCGAGCAATTTGGCGAAGCTGCGCACGAGGAGGCCGGCACCAACCAGCAACACCACCGACAGAGCATATTCAGAGATCACCAGGGCATAGCGCATGCGTTGGTGATCACGGCCAGAAGTACTGCGCGTGCCTGCGTCCTTTAGTGAGTCGCTAATGCCAATTCGGCAAGAACGCAGTGCGGGCACGACTCCGAAAAGGACCGCCGTCAAGAGCGAAAGCCCCAAAGTGAAGAGCAGCACAGGCCTGTCAACCTCGATTTCGGCCAAACGAGGCAGATTCGACGGCTTGAGGGCCACTAGCATCCGGACACCCCAATATGCCAGCAGCAGCCCCAGGGCCCCGCTCGCCACGGAGACGAGGGCGCTCTCGGTAAGCATCTGGCGCACCAGACGACTGCGGCGCGCGCCCAGGGCAATTCGCACCGAAATTTCTTTCTTCCGGGCCGTCGCTCGCGCCAGAAACAGATTCGAAACATTGGCGCAAGCTATAAGCAACAGCAACGATACCGCCGCCAAAATGGTGAGCAGCGGATACTCGACACTCCCGATGATCCAGTCTCTCATCGGTGCCATCGTTACCTGGTGATGGGCATTGGTAACCGGGTATTCCTTCTCCAGAACAGTGGCGATGTTGTTCATCTCCGATTGAGCCTGCGCCTGATTGACGCCGGCTTTGAGCCTGCCGACCACAATGATGCCCGGATGGTTGTCGCGCGTCTTCATTTCTTCCGGCAACGTAGATAACGGGACATACAACTGGGCTGTAGTCCCGGGAGCAAAGTCGGCTGGCAGCACGCCCACAACGGTGTAGATCTTGTTGTCTAGAACGATAGATTTGCTCGCGATATCTGCATTGGCTCCAAAGCGCCGCACCCACAAAGCAAAGCTAAGGACGACTACGGGTTGGCCTGTGCCCTGGTCCTCTTCAGAGTTGAACAAACGACCATGAATTGCTTGAGCGCCCAGAGCCCGGAAATATCCGGCTGACACCATCATGCCCCGCACACGCTCCGGGTCGCCTGCCCCGGTCAAATTGAAGCTGCTGAAACGCCGCGCTCCCAGCGATTCAAAAACGTGGTTTTGCGCCTCCCAATCCTTGAAGTTGGAATACGACACGGACATCTGCATCGACGGAGTCTTTTCCTGAAGGACGACGAGCCTGCCGGAATCGGGATAAGGGAGAGGCCGCAGAAGCACGGCATTCACGACGCTGAAAATCGCGGTGTTGGCGCCGATACCAAGCGCAAGGGTCAGCACTGCCGCAGCCGAGAATCCAGGATTGCGGCGCATCAGGCGCAACCCATAAATCGAGTCCTGCAGGAGCGATTCAACCCAGCTTAGGCTGCGGGCCTCGTAGCCCTCTTCTCTTATTCGCGCCAGAGCTCCAAAGCGCCGTTGCGCGTCGCTCCGGCTGTCTTCCGGCGACATAGCCCGGCGCAGATTGTCTGCGATCTGCTCCTCAATATGAAACCGAAACTCCTCGCCAATCTCGTCGCGCACTTGCTCCGGCCGCCACAGACTTCTCAGGCGTTTCAGGAATGCCTTCAATCTCGCCATACATGCTCCTTAGGTGGCCCGCATCACTTTGTTGATCGCTATCGACAGGTGTGCCCATTGCGATTCCTCGATTGCGAGTTGCTTGCGCCCTGTCCGTGTGAGCCGGTAGAAGCGCGCACGCCGATTGTTGTCTGACATTCCCCACTCGCTATCGATCCAGCCGCGCGCCTCGATGCGGTAAAGAGCCGGGTATAACGTGCCTTCTTCCACTTGAAGCATGTCAGCGGCAAGCTGCTGAATGCGCTGCCCAATGCCGTATCCGTGCATCGGCCCAAGCGACAGCGCCTTCAGCACCAGCATGTCGAACGTTCCCTGCGGCAAGTCTGGTTTGTTTCCCAAGTGCACCCTTTCTTTCCTATTGGCTTCTAGGGAATATATTATATGCCTGCAAGGAACAGATCGGATCTCTTATCCCCAATTTCTGTGCGCCTGTCCCAATCGAATGGATTCAATTGAATATCTGGCTGTGGGTTGTGGCCTGTTGAGGAATAAGGGGCTTCTGCTCCTCGAATGCGGTGTGTTCGTCCCTGTGGCGGCTGCGTTGCCATGGGCGATGTGAAAAAATGGGCAACCTGTCAGGAGGCAAGAATGAAGGGACTTTCGTTTGTGGTAGTTTCAGCGATGCTCGCGATGATGCTCGCGGGGCACTCCACCGCCGTGGCGCGATCGAAGCGATCGGCGCAAGATCCTCAGCCAAAGAGAGATCCCATCCCTGAAAGGTTTGTCAACCTGCAGGTTCTTCCAAAAGACATCACCAAGCCCCAACTGGTTAGCGTGATGAAGCAGTTCTGCATTACTTTTCACGTTCGCTGTGCCTATTGTCATGAGGTTTCCGACGACCTGACTCAGGGCGCATTCGACTCAGACGGAAAGGAAACAAAGCAGCAGACGCGAGAGCTGCTGAAATCGATTTATAGCGCGGGGGGAAGACTGCGAAGCTCATTCCAGCCGCGCCTCCGCTTGCACCCGCGCCGTGGAGACCAGAATGACCGGCCTGTTGATTCCCGCATACCGCCCAGCGGGTGCGCCCGTGATGCCTGCGCCTGCTCTCGGCCCATCCCGGCCCTGAACCGCATATTCCGGGAGCGCGAGCGGGTAAAGCGCCAGTTACAACAAGTTCGGATGGGGAGACACGTATAGAGCTTTAAGCAACCAGCCTGAAAGGAGACTTGCGTTATGTCACAACCTGCGATTTCCGCGCCGTCCGCTCACCTTCGTGCCACCTTCGAGAGTGGCCAGGGCTCCGGCAAATCCTTCACTTCCGCCCTCCTGGCTCTGGGTATTCTCAATCGAGTACACTGCGACCGCGCTCCGGTGCTGGGTCCTCCACGGCACGCATAGGCCGCAATCGCGTTGAGGCTACGATCCAGACCATTGAGACCTCATAAATGGCGCGGGCATAGCAGCCGGCACGCGCCGCCCTCGTCATTCGGCGATTCGGCAGAGCACTTCGCGCAGATAGGCTTCCGAACTCCCATCATGCCTGCACATCCAAACAGAGGGGCGTTTTCTGCTATGGTTCTGGGCCGTGGCAAAATAGGGAAATACTTGTGAGATTCCATCTCGCGTTCCAAGCATTCATCGTCTTCTTTCTGTTCGCGATAATCAGCGGAAACGGCGCTTCCGGGATCTCCAGCCAGTCGGCGGGCACAGAGAAACCTGCAGAAGAACAGTTCAAGAACATTCAGGTCTTTCGAGGCCTCCCCGCCTCTCGCCTGATGGATGCGATGTTCTATATGCGAGGCGCATTGGGAGTGAACTGCACTCACTGCCATGTTAACTTCTCCGACTTTGAGAAAGATGACAAACAGGAGAAACAGACTGCACGAAAAATGATCAGAATGATGAATGACCTAAATCAGGCGCAATTTCACGGCGAGTCCGTTATAACGTGTAACACCTGTCATCGCGGTCAGGCCACACCTACAGCTCCTCTGACGTTTGCGCGGATTGCGAGGGAAGAACACCAACCGGTACAAAGCGGGTCCCCTGGAAGCTCGAATGGCGCCGCTGACGCCGTCTCGGTGGAGAAGATCTTTGAGCGCTACATCGCGGCCAGCGGTGGGCAAGCGAAACAAGGTGCGCTGCGCACGCGAATAATGAAGGGGACAATCTCTTCTTCTGAGGGCTGGAGCGTACCGCTCACGATTTACTGCAAGGCGCCATCGAAGTACTTGACGACTTTTGATCTGGGGAAGAACTGGATTTCTTACCAGGCGACCAATGGCGTGACAGCCTGGAACCAGGATAACAACGGAATTCACCAAACCACGGGCAAAAAGGCTTCTCTGCTCCAGCAGGAAGCGGCACTCTTTCAGCCGCTTGCATTGAAGGCGCAATACTCCGACCTGGCTTTAGCGGGAACACAGACGATCGACGGGCACGAAGCCGACAAAATTTCAGCTGTGCTGCCCGGAGTCGGCGTGGAGACGTTGTACTTTGATCGGCAATCTGGCTTGCTCATTCGGATAACGTCGTCACAAGTGACGCCATTGGGTCCTCTGCTTTCCGAAATCAATATTAAGGATTATCGGGAACTTCGCGGTGTCAAGGTCCCATTTCAAATTGAGCGACTTGCGCCCGATTTCAGCTCCTCTTTCAGCATCGCCAGCGTGAAGCTGAATCATCCGGTCGATGACAAGAACTTTGAGAGGCCGCCATCGGTGTTGAAGACCTCTGAATGAGTGAGAGTCGATCAGCTTCGATTCATGAAAAACTCAGCGGTTGAGCGGCGATTCCTCTTCGACTCTCGTAAGCACCATTCACCGCTAGTCCCTCCCGACGGTGCAGCCGCACCAGTTGTCAAGGAACAAGCAACAGATACTCCGAGTAGAGCTTCTGACCCGGCAGAATCGAGCGGCCGTGACTCCCAAGGAAGGAACTTAAACTAATGACGTCAGGATCTGTAACAGAGTCTTCGCTTGTCATCCTCCTATTTCTGGCGAGCACTGTATTTCACTAACTGGCCAAGGCTTCGCCCTTGATATTCCCTACGGCAAACCGATGCTGAATAGCTGCATTGCTGAATGCCTGGTCGGCGATAAGCGACATTCGCAACAATGGCCAGGCGCTTTATGCAGGCTGTTTCTAGCGCTTTGTAAGCTGGTGAAGCACGGCGCGGTAGCTGCGGCTGCACGGCAACTCTTTCCCGCACTGCAGCATGACAATATATTCCCCGCTGTTACAAGGCTGCACTTCCCTGATCTTATCGAGATTCACAATTATGCTTCGGTGCACCCTCGCGAACCTCCGCGGGTCAAGTCGCTTGGCCAAATGTGAAATCGGCTCGCGCAACAAATGACTGCGTGGGCCCGCGTGGATGCACACGTAATTGGCGGCGGCTTCAATCCAATCAACTTCTGCCGCACTTAGAAACACAACTTTGCCGGCGCCCCTCACAATGAACTTTTCAGGCTGCCGGCGATGCCCGTCATTCCTATCCCGGGCCGAGCGGGCTTTCGCCATACAACCGCGAACATGGCCGATGGCTTCTTGAAATCGCTGGGCGTCGAAAGGCTTCAGCAGATAATCGACGGCATGAAAGCGAAACGCTTCAACAGCATACTCGTCGTAGGCTGTGGTGAAGATTACGGCCGGAACACAGTCTTTGAGGCAATTCAGAACGTCAAATCCGGAGCCGCCGGGCATTTGAATATCCAAGAACAAAAGCTGCGGCCGATTCAGTTCGACGGCGGCGATTGTCTCCCCGACATCACGGCATTCCGCCAGGACCCTGACATCCGGCTCCAGTGATAGAAGGCGCTTCAGCTTTTCGCGTGAATAGCGCTCATCATCAGCTATGACCACCGTCAGCGGTTCCTGCTCAATTCGCGACTCCACGGCATTAACAGGGCTCGACATCCTCTACCCCTGGCTCGCCTCCCTCGGCAACCCGGAAAGGAATCTCCAGAACGACCTCAGTCCCATCGAGATCTTTTCCATTCCATTCCAACTTATAATTCTGGCCGTAAAGCGCCTGCAACCGGCTGTGTGTCAGGTTCAGACCAACCCCCGTGCGCCACGAGGCTGTTTCCCGGCAACCTGGTCCGTTGTCCCGCACGGTGATGAGCAACTGCTTGCGGATGCGCCTCGACCCGATTGCGATCACTCCCGGAGTACTCCTCTTCGATATTCCATGCTTTACCGCGTTCTCTACTAACGGCTGGAGCAATAAATGAGGCACAAGAGCGTCGCTGGTTTCCTGCGCAATGAAGTACTTGACCGTAAGCCGGTCGCCCAGCCGGATTTGCTCAATGCTCAGGTAGCTCCTGGCGAAGGCAACTTCTGCTGCGAGCGTCGTCTCGCTGACCGCCTTACTGTTCAAGGCCATGCGCAGGAAGTCACCCAGCCGGGCCATCATTCTGTCGGCAGCAGCAACATTGGTATGCATCAGCTCCGAAATGGAATTCATGGTGTTGAAGAGGAAGTGCGGATTTAACTGCGCCTTCAGAAGCTGCAGCTCGGTTCTGGTGAGCTGGTCCTCCAGGCGTGACGCTCTCATCGCTTCGGCTTTCGACCGGCCATAGAGAATGACTGCATGGCAAATAATTACGATGGGTACGTAAACGAGAACAAAGGCGCTCGCGACCGAGGCTACATAGGCATCGCGGTACATCGTAAGATTCAAGCGGTTTCCCTGTACCAGCGCCAGCAGGGATATCCGGAGCACAACGTCAACCAGGCAGAACAAAAAACCGCCGCCGAAATATCCAATCACGCGGCGAAAGATTCTGTTCTCGGTAAGCGTGTAGCGCTTGACGGCGAGATACACAAATGGAGACAGGGCCCCGAAAACCAAGCCAGAAAGCATTGGGGGCAGGAAATCGTCTCTAATGGCGCCATGGCGGCCCTGCAGGATATGCGCCTGATGCCAGGACCAACTCACCATAAGCGAAACCATAATGTGGAAGGCGAACGAAATCGTCCAAATCACCCCGAGGCGCTCACGATGGGCAAGGTCTTCGGGTTTCCCTAAAACGGCTGTCGCTTCCTTAACCGGGTTGGCTTCGCCGAAACTGCGCTCGAATCCGACTTGTACCACGCCTGACATTTGGAGAGTCTCGCCTAGTATGCGCCAGCCTCTGACAGGGCAGCAACGTTGCTTGCAGAATCTCCCGTTGTTCGTACCTGATTTATGCCCATTTGTCCCACACACGGAGCGTTGGACGGGCTCATCAACCCAGAGGTTCTGCTCTGTTGCTCCGCGGAGTGCCTAAGTTTAGGCAGCGGGGACGCGCCGTAAGCGGAGTCAAATATGTGTCCTTCTTCTCGCTGTAACAATGCCAGAGCTGCGGCGGATTCATGAGCATCACGAATCACCGTGGTGCCGCTTACGGGCGCGGCCTGGAGTTCCGCGCCATCGCCTGCCGGTGGGGTGAAGCATTCGTGTACGAACTTCAAGAGTTCGACGGCCACGCGACCATCATGGAGGGCTATGCTCCGCGCTATGATGTGGCCGTGCCGTTCGTGTGCAGCGACGACTCGTGCGACGCGGTAGTGGAAGAGGTCGTCGGTTCGATCCCGACCAGGTCCACCAAATTCTCCTTCATGCTCGCCGCCGCAAGCGCCCGTTGAAAAGCTGGAAGTCGCATCGTTCGATTCAGGAACTCATAGACAGTTCTACACGGCACGTTTGAGCGCTCCCCCGGCCTGCCGGGCGATGCCTACTCCCCCCAAAACAAAAACGCCCCTCGTTCGGAGGAGCGGTGGGGTAAACGTGCTATGCCGGGGTCTCGGCCGGTGCGCGATGTTGAGTTCGTTGTTCGGAGTGTGCCCGGCTATGCAGCGCTCAGGCAGCCAGCGCGGCGGGGCATTCCAGATCGTAGGCCAGCCGGCCGTCTTTGATACTTGCCCAGGCGATGCGGGCGCGTTCACAGCCTGCCCCTTCAACCACCCAGCGCCTATTCCGCTGCGCCAGGGTCATTTGGCTTCTCTGCCGCCACCAGGCCGCAATCTGTTTGGGAAGCGCCACCCAGGCGTTCTGCCGCGAGCGCATCCACGCCACCCTCTTCAGCAGATCTTCGTAAACCCGCATCTCCCTTGCCTGCATGATGTAGTCGGGATGCACCAGCAGGCTGATGAGGCCGTTTCTGGCCAGTATGCTCTCTGTCTGGAGCGTCCATAGGTCCATGGAATAGTCGTTAAGCAAGTGGAACAGCATGTAGTCCTGAGTAGTAGTCAACGGCAGCTCAACAATGTTGCCGGTAAAAAAAGGCAGCACCGTGCAGCAGCCGCCACGCTGGGGATCAAGGTGGGCGACGTTCGGGACCGACATGTCGTATTCGATTTCCAGGTCCTGGAGCCACTCGGGGTTGCGGTACAGAACTGCGGAACGAAAGCCGGTGCAGCCGAGTTCACGCAGGTGGACATTGATGGCCGGAGCGCGGGCGGCGAAGACTGCGCGGCTGCTGAAGAGACGCCCATCGTGGTTGAGGTCGTGAAGGTTCAGTTCGAACCCGCGCCGGCGCAGCGAATCCACGAACTGCGGCGTTAATTCGTATCTTTTCTCGGGAACAACCTGGAAGGCGCTTTTCACGCCATAGCGGTCGTTCACGTCCATCAGGACGGAGCAAAAATCCCTCCCGGCAGCAGTTTCAACATCATGCGTGAGCATTACGCAGGCCGAGAACCCTTCTGGCCAGAACCACACAAAAGGCACGCTTGCCGCGCCGGAGATTTCGAGTTCCAGGCGCAGCAATGACTCAAGAAGATTTTCAACCGTGAAATCCACGGGCCAGGCAGGGAAGGGGATCGCCTGCCATCCTGAGGCATTCAGCCGTTGAACATGCTTGCGAACTCCAACCGGAAGGAACGGCCGCACGCCGTAGTACAGCCGTCGGAGCGCCGGCTTGATGGCGTCGCGGCGGGCCGGCCCGCAGTAGCGCTCATGGCGCAGATTGTGAACCACCTCCGCAGGATCAAACGGCAGCCGGGCGTTCCCTGCTCCATCGCTCTGGGGGCCATGGGCAACGTCATACAACGGCTGAGAGGCTGAGTTGCGGCGGAACCCGCAGGCGGAGCGTCCATAGCATGTGATCCGGGGGCTCCACTCGAAGAAGCCGCTGTCGCTTGAAAGAGGCAGGACCGAAAACTTTTTCCCGGCGCAACCCCCTACATAGCGCTCCGAGATGCTATCGGGAATGGGCGGATTGCTGGTCATAGCTGGTGGAGTGTATGAATGGTTTGCCTGGCGGCCAGGGCACCCGGCATCGCCTGCTGCGTCCGCGCGGCAACATCCGGCTGCATGCAAATTCCGGGATCCTTGTGTGGGTGAAGCACCGCGCGAGCAATGGCGCGGGCGGTGTAATCGGCGCCGGCGACGAATCGCATCAATGGCCCAAAGCTTAAGGCGGCTGGGGCGCCGACGAAATGCAGGCCGCGCACGGAACACTCGAAGCCGGTGTCCAGCTCCGGATAACCATCCACGCGGCGAATGGCGCTCAACAACGGCGAAAGGAATGGATACTGTGCAATATCCACGTTGTAGCCGGTGGCCAACAGAACGTGGTCAACGGTGGTTTTGCTGCCATCCTGGAACTGCACGGTGAGCCGGTCTCCTTCGCGCTCCGCGCCGGCAATTGCCGCCCGCACACGAAGGATTCGCGTATCGATGCGGGGCTTAAGCCAGGCCGCGCCCGCAGGGCGAATCGCTCGCGCCGCCAGCCGGCGCTGAATGAAAAGCGGCAACTCGCGAAACAGTTGCGGGCGCGCAACCACATGGCTGATGCCGGCCGGCCCAACATCAGTTTTGGCGAAAAGCAGGCGCTCAATCGAGTGGCAGCGCTTAATCCAGGCCAGGTGACCGAGCCAGTGAACTCGGTTGGCGCGAACTGCAACCTGCACGTTCGCGCCCGCTTCGTGCAACAACGCCGCGCTTTCGAGTGCGCTTTGGCCCCCGCCGACCACGAGGACGCTGAAACCTCGAAAGCTCTCCAGATCGCGGCGCTCAGACGAGTGTGACACCAGGTGATGCGGGAATTTCTGGAGTGCCGGAATGCGGCGGGCAAACGGAGAAGTCCCTGCGGCGACGATGACGAGCCTGGATCGCGCGATCTCGCCATCGCTCAAGCCTGCCTGGAAACCGTTTGCCTTCCGCTCGATCTTCAGCACGCTGCGCCGATCGAGATCGGGAACCGCAGTTCGCTGAAACCAGCGGCCATACTCCACGAACTGACGGATGGGAATGGGCGCCCCGAATTCCTGACCACTCGACCTGCGGTAATGGTCGAGGGTGAGCTTCCCATCGGGATCAGAAAGCTGCGATGCACTCCAAGCCGACCGGAGGAACATGCCGCGCGGCATGCGCTGGTCCCAAAAGGACATTGGTTCGCCAAACACGGCGGTATCAATGCCAAGCTTTCGCAGGTGTGCGGCGATCGAGAGACCGTAGGGGCCGGCGCCAATGATTAGCACTTCATGCTGCTTCATATTCTTTTCTTTGCCGGCCAGGCTGGCGTTCCGGTGCCCTATGCCCGCTAAATCGTGTCGATCCACAATGGATGCTGATAAATGGTTTCGTCTGGCTGCGATTCAACGAATTCAGCCCATCGCGGATGGAGAGTTGAGATTTTTGCAACCGGCATCAGGTTGCTCCGCGCGTTGAAGGCGGTGGGGAACAGGGCGCGAAACCTGCTCCTAACCATCAGCGGCTCGTTCCGCAACGGTTGTTTGCATTTGCCGGCGCGCAGACGCTCCTTCACACACCGCTATCATTGACACTCCGGCGGTGACGCGGTCTCCTTCTTTCGCAACCAGCAGGAGGTCAGGCCTGACGGGCATTACGAGGTCAACCTGCGACCCGAGCCGGATTACACCGATACGCTGGCCGGCCTGAACCAACTCGCCCCGCGCTACGAATCCGGCGATTTGCCGCACCAGCCGTGAGGCGATCTGCACAACCGCGATCTCCAGGTTCCCGTTCTGGATTACGGTTGTGGCCCTTTCATTCTCGAACACGTTGGTGTGATTCCGGAGCGAACCGAACCGGCCGGAGAAATGGCGATAGAGCGTAACCCTGCCGTCGATGGGCGAGCGGTTGACGTGCACGTCGGAGAAGCTCATCGCAATCCCGACGACTGTGGCCTCCTGCTGCTGGAGTGAGGTCCGCGTCAGTTCATGAAGCGTGTACTGGCGCCCGTGCTTGTCACTTACAGGCAGGAAAGACTCGCGGGCACGTCGAATATAGATTACCTGCCCATCGGCCGGGCTCAGAATAGCCCCGGGCACTCCCGGCGGCTCTCTCTCCGGATCGCGATAAAACTCAATCAGCAATATGGCGGCCCAGGCGGCCAGGCTTGCGCCCGCAACCCACAACGTTTGCGCAGGCTTGCCGGCTCGCAGGAAAGGACCGGCGGCGAAGGAAGCCGCTCCGGCCGCACACCCGCAAAAGAAAGCAATCGCCGCCGAGCGCAGCAGCGCGAGCTGCCATCGCCATGCCAGGGTGGTCGCAATCGCTACCGAGAGCCCGAGCCCCAGAGCAAGGGAAGTCAGTTCAGAATTTGTCACTCCGCTCATAATCAGGATCCCCCTGCAAGGAGCTACGGCCGCGCGCCCGCCGCCAGTGATTTCCTGCTTTTTTTCGCTGCACGGAGAGCGGCGGGAACAAATGAACGCAGGTGAGGCAGAGCGCCGCGCACCAGCCAGATGTAGGGGGCAAGCGCGATTTCCGCCACCGCCGGCAGCGGATCCTCAATGCTGAAAACGGCTTCTTCATTGCAGTTCCATAATGAGGCCAGGTAGGACTTGCACCCGAACTCGCCATGCACTACCCCGCTGATTCCGGTGGGCAGGTCGGTCAGTAAGCGAACCCACCGAACACCCGCGGCGGCACGGCACGTATGGACCGGCTGGTTTACCTGATCCGCGAACAACAACCACGGAAAATCCACTCCGGCGCGGCAACCGAGTGTGTGGTATCCCCAGGTTCGGCCGTTTACATCCAGCAGCCGGTAGTTGCCGTCGCGCGAGTCGCGCTTGAATTCCACTTCTACCAGGCCGTAGTAGTTAATGGCCGACAGGAAGCGGACGGCCAGATTCTCCACTTCGGGGCAATCAATCGTTTCGACGCAGGTGCTGGCCCTGCCGAACTCGCGCGGATGCTGCCGCCGGCGGCTCACTACCATGCTGGCCAGGGGCTTGCCTGATTTGAAGAATGCGCAATAGGCAAGCTGATCGTCGCCCCCACCGGGAATAATGTCCTGCAGCATGATCTCGTCGGCCGGCAGACAGCAGCGAGCACGCGCAAACAACTGCCGCAGTTCTTCCACCGTATCGGCACGCCAACACTTATCACCCGTGGCATACACGAAGTTTTCCTTTATGGCGGGTTTGATCGCCAGTGGGAGGTGAGGCCCCAGCTCGGCGAACCGGTCCGCATCGCAGTGCGTCCAGGTCCGCGGAACCGGAATGTTCAGCCGTGCCGCAAGCGAATACGTATTGCGTTTGTCCCAGAGGTGGCAAACGCTTTCCCATTCGGGTGTAGGCACGCGGAAATACCGCATCAACTCCTCACGGTGGCGTGACAATGTGGCGACCGTTTCATCCCGGGTTGGGTA